>CAJUFU010000057.1 GCA_910585555.1 uncultured Lachnospiraceae bacterium | reverse complement strand
AGACGGTGTTGATGGTGGCGTCAATGACAGTAATCTGCGCCTGGGGATATTTTTCCAGGATTAAATTCTTGGCATTGAGCGCAGACTGCATAGAACCGCTGAATTTGGTGGTGATGCAGATACAGATGACAGGAATTTGGGCTTTGGCAAAAGGAAGGAAAGCATCTTCATAATCCTGAATAGAAGGCATGGAGGATTTGGGGTATACCCCCTTTTTTTCTACCATCATCCGATAAAAATCACGGATGCCGATTTCCACATTTTCCTTAAAATAGTGTTCCTCATCGAAAGAGACATAAAAGGGAACTACCGTGATATTTCTTTCTTTTACAAGTTCTGCCGGCAGATCGCAGGAACCGTCGCTGATAATATGAAAGGTTTCGCTCATATTGTAAATCTTCCTTGTATAAAGTATTTTCACAGACAGACTGCGTCGAAAAGCTGTCCAATTACCATAATATAGGATACTACGTTTATACGGCAAATGCAACGAAAAGAGGGAGCGGCACTCCCTCTTTTCCTTACTTGTATATGAAATTATTCTGCCAGATAAATCCCCAGCCTTGTCTCTATAGAACCCATTGCCTCATCCAGACTCTTTTCTCCAAGCATATAGGCACTGCCTTCTTCGTAAATCACACTTTCAAAGGTTTTATCCTCCACATAGGCGGTGTCCATGGATGCAATCCATTGTATCAGTTCTTTTACCTCAGCTTCATCCGGAATTCTGATTAACAGGATGATTTCGTTGTCGTCGGCATCAGCGATACTGCCTTGTCCTGATACATAGTCGTTATCTTTATACAGCTGCCACTGCGCCTCATAGCTGGAAAGAATTGCCTTTTGTGTCACAGGGAAACTGTTCTCCATATCAACCTGAACCGTTGTGCTAAGTGCTGTCTTGATGAAATCCTGGGCATGGTCTGTATTTTCAGAGGCAGCATTTATCCCCAAAAGAGTCTTTGCCCAGAACACGTTGCTGCACTGGCCGTTCATCGGAATACTATCGCAGTCCTCAAATCCCTCTGTTTTCGGGAGGGATGATTGACAGTTATATTCCGAGATACTCTTGATGGAACCTGCCCCAAACTGCTGTGCTCCTCCCATGAAATAGAGATACTGATAACGTGTCCTGATTTCGTCGGATTCCTCCAAGTCTTCGCCGTTTATGCTCTGGTAGCTTGCATAAATTTCCTTGTCCGCCTCCCACGCCTGTAGGGCCTCTTCTGAAAGGCCATTCATTTGCGTATCATACATCTGCTTAATCTGCGTCAGAAAATCCGTGACGGCTTCTTTGTCCAGTGTGCCGTCTTCTGTCCGCCATGCGGGCGCACACGTGAGGGAAAAGACCCGCATCATTGCCTTGGGCGAGGAGAGCCGGAGCAAATCGGCACCAGGGTTATCTGCGCGCATTTCTTCCATAAGCCCTGCAATATCTGACAGACTTGTCATATTATTAATATCTTCGTTTCTGCCCAGAACATAGGGGAGCTGAATGCCGCAGGGCACCATATAGACATGCCCGTCTTCTCGGAAAGCATCCACGATATTTGGAAAAACCGCTTCCTCACCGTTCATGCCGTCCAGAAGGGGAGCAATATCCATCAGGATGCCCTTTTCTGTGTAAGAATCTATGGGCATGTTATTAAGGACCAGCACATCGGGCCCTTTTCCCGCCATGGTGCGCGTGTTCAGATTCTTGATGGCATCCTCCCTGGTCATGGAGCCTGCGTCAAGACCAATCTCATATTCTACGTAGACTGCCGGATTGTCCGTCTGGTAGCGGCTGATTGCCTGCCGTATTACGGTTTCGTCTTCCAGACTCCATACCTGCAGTTTTTCATTGGGTCTGGAAGGTACATTCGGGTCGTAGACAAAGCGCGCGATTTTTTCCCCGGTAAAGAGTACGATAAATTCATCGTTATCCACCACAAGCATATCCATAATTTTACAGGTTGGATTGCCCAGGATGCTAAGGCTTCCGTCCATGACCTGCTCCATGGCGCTGCCGCCTAGAATATGACGGTATATCCCTGTCTGTCCGGCCAGATAAATGGCATCGTCGTCCCCTGAAACCAGGAACAGATCATAGCTTCTTCCGGAACTGCTGTCTCTGTTTGCATAGTTTTCTTTGATAAAATCTGAAAGCGTTTCGTCCTCGATGTATTCCTTTTCTTCCATATCGTAAAGGACCGGTATGTCGTATCCCCAGCCGTCCATCAGGATGAGACTGCCGTGAAACCGTACAAGCGCAGGACTGCCTTCACCTATGGTCAGAAATTTCTCGAAGCTTCCGTCTTCTTTTACCTCATACAAATTGGAACCCAGCGTACTTACAATGATTCTTCCCGTGTTCGATATGGATACGCTGTTAACCCACACATCGCCTTCTTCCAATTTTATATCCACCGGCATTTGCGTACCGTCGGGCTTAACAATGGTAAGCTGCATATCCATCTTAAGCTGTACGCCGTTGCCTTCTCCACCGCTTCCTTCCTCCGGCTCGGTCCAGATTACGGCAGCAGTCTGGTCGGGACCAAAGGCCATGGTAAAGATGTATTTGTTCTCTTCCTTCATCTGCGTAAGCCAGGGCAATTCTTCTTTTACCCAGCTTGCGCCGTTATCCTTTGAGCGAAGCACGAAGCCGCTGTTATCAGAAAGCAGAAGACTGCCATCCTCCATGGAGAACACCCGGCTGTTCCAATCGGTAAGGCTGTTTCCGCCAAGGTCTGTCTCCTTCTCCACATAACGGCCCATGGCAGTGCCCTGCGCATCCTCCTGTGCGGCCGCCTCATCCTCTGGTGCGCTGCTTGTCCCGCCGTCATTCGTATGGTCCGTTTTGCCGCCGCATCCGGTCAGTGTTCCGGCGGCAAGGACGACTGCCAGCAGACAGGCAGCAAGTTTTCTTCCTGTTTTGACGCTTCTCATTTCCATCCCCTCCTGTTATGTACAGTATATGGTATACTGATTTTGTTACCACGAGAAAATAAATTCCCTACTTTATTATAACAACCTTTTCTCTAAGTAATCTCTAAAGAGGAGAGTACCCCAAATAGGGTAGACATATGTGTCTGGTAAACAGGCGGCCTTTTCCTCTTTTGTGTCGTGTTATGATCTGTTAAAAAAGAGTAGCCTGGAGGGGAAAGGAGGAGCAGGTTTGGTTCGAAGGAGTCTCATAAAAGGGAATCTATATAAGATATAGAAGGAGGCCTAAATCATGGATGTAAGGAAAATCGGAGCATTTTTAAAATACCTTCGCAATGAGAAAGGGATTACCCAGGAACAGCTGGCGGAGAAGCTAGGAGTTTCGGGAAGGACTGTCTCAAGATGGGAGACGGGAAATAACCTTCCCGATCTCAGTATTTTGGTGCAGATTGCTGAGTTTTATCATGTGGAAATCAAAGAAATTCTGAATGGAGAGAGGGAAGGCGGGACAATGGATAGCGAATTAAAAGAAACATTATTAAAAGTGGCAGATTATCATGACTTGGAGAGACAAAAGGCCGCAAGAATCGGCAGCATTTCATTTAGCATCATGTTTATGACATGTGCATTGGTCATTGTCATACAAGTTATTATAAAAGGAGATCTTTCTCTGGTGATGGGTGAGACGGCAATATTCGTTGTGGGCGGATTTGCTTATAATTTTTTCATGGTAAAAAGCGGTATATGGCACAGTGTGCGGCCTAAAAGTACGCCCAAGAAAGATTTCCTTGTCAGCATCATATGTACGGGCGTATTCAGCATAGTATTTTGTCTGATACTGCGGGAAAAGGCGGATTTGCTTTATATTCTCGGCGCTTCCGCCTGCTTTTTCCTCACTTTTTCAGCAGTAACATTTGCTGTGTTGAGAGGACTTTCGTATCTTTCCGGGAAAAGGGCTGATGACCTAAAGGACAGATAAAAGAGTTGCCTTTTATATCATTGCCACTTATAATTATAAATATAATTTATTAGGGAGAAAATATATTACAAATCACTTGTAAATTACGAAATAATGATAAGGGGGATGAAATTGATATGCAAATGAGAAAACTATGCGCGAGTAAGATAGAATGGAAATATATCTATCAGCTGATACAGGCGATAGAAAATGAAAATATTAGAAATTATGTGGAGAACCAGATTGCGTGGTGTGTGGTGAAGGCGAGCCGGTATAGGTTTTATGATTATACTTTAAAACTGTTGACCGTTCTGATGCCCACGGTGGTGGTGGTTTTGCAGCAGTGTCTGGATACCAATGACCTATTGGCACAGATGGCTGTATTGGGCGGTGCCACGGTGACATCCGCGTCCAGTATTTTTATCAAGTTTCACGATAAAAGGGTCTTGTACCGGAATGCGGCGGAGCAGCTTAAGGCGGAGACTCTTCTTTTTATCACACGTACCGGGAAATACAAGGCGCAGGATTGTGAAGAACGGTTTGTTTTGGAGTTAGACCGGATTGTCAAATGTTCCAATGAAGCGTGGGGCCGGATAGAGGAGGAGAAGAAAGAAGAGACGAAAGAAGAAGAAGCGAAAAAGGAAGAAGCAGAGGACTGAGCGGCGCAGAGGATAATCTGTATCATGTTCAAATACAGATTAACAAGTAAATAGAGGAAGTAGAGGAGCTGTTGCAAAGATAGATGTGCTATCGTAGCAACAGCTCTGTTTTTTATGATGCAACTTCGATGCAAATATGATGGTTCTTTGATGCATTTTTGATGCAGGAATGATGCCTTTGTACTGTAGCATGAAAGAAACAGTCAGGGAAGTGATCAAACCGTTTCCGGAAAAGGAACTGCCCTGTGAAACATTAGAACCGTAGGAGGAAGGGATGAAGAGACTATGAAACAGTACAACAAAGGCAACAAACGAAGCAGACTGCTATGCATCCTGCTGGTGTGTCTTCTTTTCATGAACCAAGTACCTGTCGTACATGCCGAGGAAGACGAAGAGAACGAAGATAAGACGTGTTCGCCCTATTTTTATGTGGAAAGTAAGGAGCCGGGATTGGACAGCTTTCCGCTGAAAAGTACGGATGTCAATGTGTCCATTGAGGGGATGATAGCGGATACCTATGTGGTACAGACTTATGCCAACGAAGGAAGCCAGCCGATCAATGCTAGTTACGTCTTTCCGGCATCCACAAAAGTGACCGTGCATGGTATGCAGATGCTGATTGGCAATCAGATTGTGAAAGCAGTCATCAAGGAGAAGGAGGAAGCAAAGGAAGAATTCGAAGAGGCCAAAAGCGAGGGCAAAAGCGCTTCCATGCTATCCGAAGAAAGGGCCAATGTATTTACCATGGATGTGGCCAATATCATGCCCGGTGATCAGGTGCGTATAGAGCTGCACTATACGGAAATGATCATACCGTCAGAAGGGATTTATCAGTTTGTCTATCCGACGGTTGTAGGGCCCCGTTATGTGAGTCCTGAATTAGACGATACCGGAACCAGGGAAGAGTGGACGGGAATGCCGTATCTGGCCAACGGTTCTGCGCCGTCCGATCAGTACCGTATCCATGTTTCGGTTTCTGCCGGGGTGCCCATCGCAGAGCTGACCAGCAGTTCCCATGAGATTCAGGTTGTATCTAAGGATGATACGATGGCAGATGTCAGCTTAAAGAATCCTGCGGATTATGCGGGCAACCGGGACTTTATCCTGAATTATAAGCTGACCGGGGAACAGATCAGTACCGGACTGATTACCAGCAAAGGCGAGAAAGAGAACTTTTTCATGTTGATGGTACAGCCGCCGGAACGATGTGAAGTGGAAGAAATTCCGCCCAGAGAATACATATTTGTGCTGGATGTGTCCGGCTCTATGGAGGGCTTTCCGTTGGAAACGGCCAAGGGCCTGATTTATAACCTGGTTTCCGGGCTTCGGGAGACGGACTGCTTTAATTTGATTCTCTTTTCAGGTACAGCGCTTAAGATGGCGGAGCGGAGCGTGCCTGCCACACAGGAAAATATCAACAAGGCCGCGTGTCTGATCAAAGAGCAGTCGGGTACAGGCGGTACAGAACTTGCCGAGGCATTGCAGGATGCGGTACATACGCCGGCTATGCCCAATATCTCCCGCAACATCGTGATCATAAGCGATGGTTATATAAGCGGTGAGAAGGAGATATTTAAAATCATCAATGACAATATGGAGCGGGCGGATTTCTTTTCTTTCGGTATTGGAGATGCGGTCAACCGTTACTTGATTGAAGGGATTGCATCTATCGGACAGGGAGAACCTTTTATTGTTACCGATACAGGAGAAGCAGCCCGGACGGCGGAACAGTTCCGTACCTACATACAGTCGCCGGTTATGACGAATATTAAAGTGTCTTTTGACGGGTTTGACACCTATGATGTGGAGCCGGCTGTGCTGCCCACGCTCTATGCCAAGAAGCCTGTTGTCCTGCTTGGAAAATGGAAAGGCGAGGCGGCCGGAACAATTCAGATTGAAGGGATAACCGGCAAAGGGAAATATTCTGAGACAATCAATGTGGCAGATGCAGTTACCAGAGACAATGACACCATAGGATATCTTTGGGCACGCAAAAGAGTAGAGCGCCTGACGGATTATGGACATGGGACTGATAGTCCCAGTGTGCAGAAAGAAGTGACGCAGATTGGATTGGATTATCATATGATTACGCCCTATACTTCCTTTATTGCCGTGTTGGACGTTGTGCGTAATCCGGAGGGCAGTGCAACAGATGTGGACCAGCCTCTGCCGCTTCCGCTGGAAGTATCCGATTTGGCCCTGGGATATCGTGTGGGTTCGGAGCCTGGCAGTGTTTGGTTTTTAGGAATACTGGTTCTTATCCTGTTCATAGGAAGGATATATTGGCAACGAAGACAGGGGAGCAAAATAACTGCCTGCCTTGTCACAGGAACGATGGGGGACGAAGGTGCATATGATCAAAACACAGTTGAGAGCAAAGATACAAAATAACTGGCCCCTTTATCTGGCGGCAGTCTTGGTGACGCTTATCATGCGCTATTTTGCCAGGACAAGCGACACGGATGTTCTTAAGTGGATACTGGCGCCCACCGCAGGGTGGGCCGGTATTCTCGGCGGGATATCTTTTGAATATATGCCTCACCAGGGATATGTGAATCATGGGTATCAATTTTTGATTGCCGCCTCCTGCTCCGGGTGCCGCTTTATGCTGCTGACCTTTTTGATGCTGGTGTTTATGCTGGAGAGCAGAGGTAGTAGTATATCCGAGAATGTATATACGGGACAATTGTTACAGGGCGATACTGTTTTACATGAGCCCCATAGGGGCAGGAAAGATGTGCAGTGTAAGTGCAGATGGCTTGTGTTTTGTATTACTTTGGCATATCTTTTTACAATCTTTGTAAACGGTATCCGTATTGTTCTTGCAATCAGGCTTCCCATTTTGCTGGACAGGCTGCATCTGTTTCATGAATGGCTTACGCCTGACAGACTGCACACTTTGATTGGAACGGTTGTCTATTTTACGGCTTTATGTGTGCTGTATCTGCGTGTAACTTTGACGACAGACAGAAACAGATTATTTGTTCCGGTATTTTGGTATCTTTCCATTGTGCTGCTCCTGCCGTTTGCAAAAAGATTGTGGTATCATGAATGGACAGGATTTGGGGAGTATGCGGTGTCGGTTGCAGGGGCGTGTATTGTGGTGTGGGCGGTGGTATTTTCTATTTTCTTTCGGAAAGCGTCTAAAAACTGAAAAAGATATTGTAAAGGTTATTTTCCTGTGTTAGAATACAAATGATAAAAGAATAGATATTCAAGTATCTCACAAAAAGGAATGAGACCCGATAAATGATGCGACATTTATCAGGTCTCTTCTTCTTTTACGGAGAAGTCAACCGTTGGGCCGGGTTACTGCTTTACTCGTCCCCATCCAGCCACTTGCTGTTAGTTAAAGTGGAACGAAATTTGCATCTTTCTACAGAAGCTGTCAAGAGAAAAGCGGCAGATTTTATTACGGCGTTGATATGCCTCGTTATCCAGCAGGTTTCCAATATTGACTTCCATAAAACATAAAGATAGAATGGGATAAAAGTATAAAAGAAATGAGAATCAACATGATACTAAGTGCCAGCAGGCGGACGGACATCCCCTGTTATTACGCCGATTGGTTTTACAACCGCATCAAAGAAGGCTTCCTGTATGTCAGAAACCCTGTGAACAGGCATCAGGTGAGCGAAATCAGAATATCGCCGAAAGTTGTAGATTGTATTGTGTTCTGGACGAAAAATCCGGCGCCGATGTTTCCAAGAATGGATGAGTTGAAAGGTTATCCCTTTTATTTTCAGTGCACGCTCACACCCTACGGAACAGATATAGAACCCCATGTGCTTCAGAAAAAGGGTGCTATTATACCGGCATTTCAAACCCTGTCTGCGAGGATTGGCCCAGAAAAAGTGATTTGGAGATACGACCCCATTCTTTTCAATGATAAGTACACACCGGCTTACCATATAAATGCATTTGCCCAGATAGCCGGCGCACTGCGGGGATATACCGGCAAGTGTGTGATCAGTTTCGTGGACAGGTATGCAAAAAATAGGAAAAGCCTGGATTTAATGCGGGTTTATGATTTGGAAGAAGCACAGTTGGCTGTTTTTGCCAAGAAGCTTTGTGACATTGCCCGGGAAAACGGTATGGAGATGGTAAGCTGTACCGAGAAAATGGATTTGGAAAGCTATGGTATCACTCATAGCTGTTGTATTGATAAAAAGCTGATAGAATCTATCATTGGCTGTCAGATGCATGTGGGTAAGGACAGAAACCAGCGCGCAGAGTGCGGATGCATGGAAAGTATTGATGTGGGTGTCTATGATACCTGCCCAAACGGTTGCGTGTATTGTTATGCCAATCACAAGCAGGAAAGCGTGGCGGCAAACAGCAGGAAATACAACCCGTCATCCCCGCTTCTCTGTGGAGAAATAGAAAAGGAAGATAACATCACAGTAAGGCAGGTGAAGTCTGTAAGGGACGGGCAACTGCGGCTTGACATGTGGAGGAATGAAACGGTTGGAAATCAGGCATATACAGGAAAACGATGACAGAATGGCTATCAGCCATATCTATGAGGAAGGATGGAGATTTGCCTACAGGGGTATTGTTCCGCAGGAATTTTTGGACAGTATTCCGGAGGGACGCTGGGCTTATTGTCTAGACCGGAAGGGGGTAGGTTCTCTTGTGGTAGTAGAGGATGGGCAATTGATTGGCACGTCCAGTTACAGTCAGTCAAGATGGGAACAGTTTAGCGGATTTGGAGAGATTATATCCATTTATATGCTGCCGCAATATATGGGCAAAGGATACGGCAGGAGACTGCTTGAGGCGGCGGTCGCAGAATTGGAGAAGTTTGGTTATCAGGACATCTTTTTGTGGGTGCTTGCTCAAAATCAGCGCGCCAGGAAATTTTATGAAAAGTGTGGTTTTACACCCACCGAACATGTCATGGACCATGAGATCGGCGGGAAGATGTTGCAGGAGGTGCAGTATTATCGTTCAAATCAAACAAACAGGAAAGCATAAGAGACAAAAGGAATACTTAGAAAGACTGCCAGACAGGAAAACACTAGGAAAATCACGGGGTATGATTAGGAAATGAAAATCAAGAACTATAAAAGATATAGGAAATTCATATATGGCTTCATAGGCAGCATCTTTCTGTTATGGGGATGCAGCGCAGACAAAAATGCAGCAACGGCAGATTCCGGAAACAGTTCGGAAGAAACCCAAAATGCGGTAGCAGAAACTGAACCGGCTGAGCGGGAGATAAAAGAGGCATCTGAGGAAGAAGCTATTTCCCAGCGTGTCAAACCGGTGTCTTCTCAGGAGGCAATACAGGAACCGGAACTGCTTGAGGCAGACTGGTCTGCATATTTTGAGGGATTAAATGGGGCGGCAGTTCTATATGATGCCGATGCGTCACGCTATCTGATATACAATAAGGAGCTGGCCAATACCAGGCGTTCACCCTGCTCCACGTTTAAGATTATTTCTTCCATGATTGCCATGGAAAACGGTATTCTTAAGCCGGAAGATTCCACCCGTGCATGGAGCGGAGAGATATTTTGGAATGAAAGCTGGAATCAGGATATTGCCTTTGCGGAGGCTTTTCGTGCATCCTGCGTCTGGTATTTTCGGGAGGTCATAGACGAGATGGGCCCGGAGATGGTGCAGGAGGGGCTTGATCAGTTAGCCTATGGCAATTGTGATATTTCCGACTGGGAGGGGCGGCTGAATAGGAATAATAACAATCGGGCCTTAACCGGATTCTGGGTGGAATCCTCTCTAAAGATTTCCCCGAAAGAACAGACGGAAGTAATGGAACGCATCTTCGGACCGGATTCGGTCTGTTCAGAAGAGACGTTAGATGCGTTAAAACAAGTTATGCTTGTCCTGGAACCGGAGGAGACGGTTGTTCCAATTTATGGCAAGACCGGCATGGGCAAGGTTGAGGGTATTGTTGTGGACGCCTGGTTTACAGGATTTGCCGAGCGCGGGGATGGAAATGTATATTTCTGTGTCTATCTGGGGCAGACAGAGGAGGGCGATGTATCCAGCGTAGCTGCCCGGGAGATAGCGGTTCGGATTGTGGAAGAGTACTGTAAGTAGATAACTCTGCCGGAGTATATAAGAATACATTAAAGAAGCAGCGGCAGACGGATTGTAAATGCGGTGCCTTCCCCTTCCTTGGACTTGGCCTCAATCTGCCCTCCGTGTTCTAAGATAATGGCCCGGGTGATGGCAAGGCCCAGGCCCTGCCCGCCCTGCCCGCCCTGATCGGCCCGGGTGGTGTAGGAGCGGTGGAAGATACGGGGCAGGTTTTCTTCTGCGATACCGCATCCGGTATCGGAAATACAAATATAAGCAGATGTCTCATCACTACTCAGCGCCAGGAGGATTTCTCCCTCAGGCGGTGTGAAATTAGCGGCATTATACAGCAGGTTTTCCAGAGCCCGCAGGAGCTGTTCCCGGTTCGCCATGACACGGCAGGGATGGGAATCGATTTCTTCCATAAAATGAGTGCCGTTCAGTTCTATGATCGGACGGCAGTTACGGCCGATATCGGCAAGAAAAGTGTTGAGCATAACGGGTTCCATGGGCATGGGAGCGCTGGTTTGGGCGGCAATCTCCTGAATGGACTTAAGCCGCTTTGATAAAATTTGGCACTGTTCTTCTATATGTTCTATTCGCTCGCAGGTATCTTCATCTAACATAATATGGTTCAGGCGTATGATCTGGGCCGTGTTGGAAAGGGCGGTCAGAGGGGATTTCATATCGTGTCCCAGCTCGGCGATCAGCTGTCCTCTTTCTGTGAGGAGTTTTTGTAAATGTTTTGTTTTATCGTTCACTTCTTCCTGCAAATGGAAATTCAGTTTCTTGTTTTCCCATACAATAGCAAGGTTTCGCTGCACCATCAAAACGGCGAAGGCTGCGACCATACAGAAAGTACCATATTCTTCTGGGTAGGCGCCCGCAAGGGGTTCGTAATATCCGATGGAAAGAACGCTGTAAAGCAGGCAGATACTGTTTGCCGTGGCGGCGGCCAGGATGGTTTTGGTATGACCGGCACCGGCAAAGCTTCCATAGACGGTAAGGCTGATGAGGAGGCCGGACATGAGCAGTTTATACCAGGAAATAAAAGGCCCATACAGAAGGATGAAACCGGGCAGGGAAGGAAACACAAGTACGGGCAGGATGACTGCCAGAGTAAGGATGCTTAAGGCAAGGATGCGAAGAAGCTTCTTTACCCGCGGAAAGCTGTTTGGCAGGAAGAGCAGGAAAGCAATCTGCATGGAAAAATAGATGCCTGACAGCGCAGCGGCGTCTTCCAGGGCATAAAGCGTGCGTACCAGCGGTATGCCGAACATTCTGAAAAAGGGATAACAGATACGCAGGGCAAAAGAAAGGCTCACCATGCCAAAATAGAATGTCATGCGGTCCGCATCGGACTGTTGGTTTTTCCAGAGTATGATGGAAAACAAAGAGAGGGTAAGCGCCGTGAAGCAAAGCAGTCCATAGACAAGCATACGAGCGGCGGCAAGATGGCTGATGCTGTTGGTATCTCCGATGATGGGAACATACCAGATACCGCCGTAATAATGGGAAAAGTTGGCGGTCTGGATGATCAGGTCTGCTTCCCCGTCTAAGGCAAAGGAAAAGAAAGCGTCGCGAATCAGGGGCCTATAGTGCTCCAAAGTTACCTCTCCCGTCTGCCCGACACAGTATCCGTTCACAAATACCCTGGCGGCGCAGAGGGGTTCCGGCAGATAGAGTGTGAACGTACCTTTCCCCTGCAGGCGCAGACGCCATGTGGCGATGCCGTAGGGGTTTTTGTCTTTATGGAACCAGGAAAGGTTGGGGTATTGGCCGGCCCATGCGTTATAGCTGGGGCTTGGTTGGCAGACCTGGGAGGAAAAGTCTTCCGGGGAGAGTAAAACATCAGGATATAATTCCCAGCCGTCCACAAGCGAATAACAGCCTTTTGTGGGGATTTGTGTAAAATCTGCTTGTGTGCGTACTGCTTTTGCTATATATTTGTTATCATAACAGGTAATAGCCGACAATCCGAGTAAGGTCAGGACTGCAGAGAGGATGAGGGTTAAGGCTGTCCGAGACAGGTTTTTGGAAAGTGTGGTCTGTTTCATAATAATCTCCCTTTAGGGTATGGATGCGGTGACGTGTCTAAACACTATCTGTTCAGTGAAAGGAACGGTTGTATGAGAAGCTTTAAAAAGTATTCCTGGCTGTTAGTATGCAGCATTACAGTTTCATTATATCTGTTTGACATGACTGTGGCAACGGCGGCACCGAAGCAGAATGCGTTAGTGTCGGGAAGGACAGCTTATGTGCCGGCAACCGTCAGCCAGAATACGGCACAGGATACGGTATCCACAGCTGAGGCATTTAAGGAGTGGCTTGAAGCGCACAAAAACGACGGCGGCAGTGTAAGACTGACGGACAATATTGTGCTGAAAGAATTTTATGAGTTTTCTCCCAATGGGGCTGGCCGGCCGGACATTATCGTGGATACGGATACCTATACGATCACGGCAGCGGGCAATATTATGTTTTTGAGTGACGGCCATCTTATCTTTCGGGGCAAGGGCATAAGCAGGGGCATGTTTCGTGCGGCAAGAGGCGGTATATTGACGCTTGACGGTGTTATTGTGGAAGATGTTTCCCAGAGCGCTTCTACACAGTATGCATTGTGGCAGGAAGAGGGTGCAGGTCTTATTCTGGGGAATACTTATGCGGCATACAAGGTGTCCGGGGAGATTCATTATGCGGATACGCCCTTTGCAATGAGACCTTCTTCTGTCTGTGTTGTTGTGGAAAAGGAGCAGTCCGCAGAGGGGCTGTTTCCAACGCAGATTAGGTGCAATGTGAATTATCAGGGCCAGGTACAATATGACAAGTTGATGCCGGTTTCCTGGGAACTTGCAGGAACGGAAGAACAGCAGGAAAAGAGACAGCGTTTTTGTGTGGAAGGCTTTTCCGATCAGGCGGTGTATCAGGTGCCGCCCGTATGTACGGTGGTCTATAACGATTATCCCCTGACTTTTACCGATGTGCGTGTCAGTATAAAAGGGAAAGCCTATTATTTTGAGGGCGGTTACACCAAACCCAAAACGGATTTGCCCATGACCGTTACATCGGAATATTCCTTTGACGGCATAAACTGGATGATATTTAGTGAGGACGAAGTGACAGACGCCGATGCTTCGTTCAAAATCTATTTTCCCTGTAAGGAATGGGATACGGTACAGAATCCTTACACCTATATAAGGCTGCAGGGAGAAAAGGAAGGCAGAACCTACTTATCCAATGTACTGCGGTGCAAAGCTGACAACATGAATGAGGTGGAAGATTTAGGCGGCAGCCGGGGCGGTGGTACTTCTATTGTGAATCCGCCTAAGGAGCCGGAGGAGGATTCGGCGGTTACCTCACCGGAGCTGACAGAAGCCTTAGGAAGCCAGACTTCGAATACGCATAATGCGCCGCAGGACGGTAAAGAGCGGGAGACAGAGTCCGGGGAGCACAAAAGCAAGGACAAGGATACTGAGGCATACGGTACGGATATTGCTTCAGATGCAGACATACCTGAGAGTGATAACAGCAATGCCAGTCAGAACACGGCAGATGATGATCTGCCAATAAACAGCCAGGTTTCATCAAGTCCTCATGATATGCCTGCTTCCGAAACGGTGGTTCCGGAAAATACAAACAGCACCGCTCATTTATCGATAGAATCGCCGGAAAATACAGGTGAAAGTGAAGATACCGAGCAGTATGCCATGGCAGGTGACGACGACAGGGACGCTGACTTAGCGGAACCAGGCTCTGCTCCCGTTTACGAAGAAACGGCAGATATCGTGTCAGAGGTGCCCTTGTCATCTGAGGGAGAGATGAAATATGCCGGAAAAGACCAGCAGATTTCTGTAAAACAGGAACCTGATACAGCCCTTAATCTTGTTCTCGTATTAGGGTTTGTAACGGTATCAGCCGGTGTTGGTGTGGTCGGATACTTTGTGCATACCAGCAGACTGCGCCGATATAAGCGGAAAAGGAAAGCCGCCAAAAGGAGCAGCCACAAAAAGGACAAACGCCGCAAAAGATAAAAGGGATTAAGGAGCGTTGTCCAAAGTGGGAACAAAGAGGTATCCTTTGTAGCGTTTGGTCTGGATATAGTCATGGTTGGGACAAAGTTCGTAGAGTTTCTTGCGGATGCGTCCCATAATGACCTGCAGGGATTTCTGGCCCTTGTTGATGGGCGCTTTCCATACCGAATCATAGATTTGGTCGGGGGTGAAGATTTCTCCTGGATGTCTGGCAAGGAAATACAGGACGTCAAATTCATAGGAAGAGAAGTCTACACTGCGGGAGTCATAGCTTACGCTGCAGGAGGCGGGGCAGATGGAAAAGGGACCGTAGGTGAGCGTTTTAGGAGGTTCCGCAGCCCTGCCGGCGCGGATACGGGCCTGTACGCGGAGTTCCAGCTCCTTTAAATTATAGGGTTTACATACGTAATCGTCTCCGCCCACCAGGAGGCCGCGTATGCGGTTTTCTTCTTCGGTATAGCCGGAGAGAAAGACAATGGGAAGGCCGGTCTTGGAACGTATTTTTTCACATAAGGTGAAACCGTCCATACCCGGCAGGTCTACGTCCAGAACCACGCAGTCAAGGGCGTTGGAGAGAATGATATTCTCTGCTGTCTCTGCAGTTGCAGCACAGATTACCTCATATCCCATGGCGCGGAAAAATGTCTGATTGTTTTCTAAGATTAAAGGATCGTCGTCCACCATTAACACCTTATACATCTTTTTACCTCTAGTATGAATCAATCTTTACACAAGCCTGCATTTAAGTATAACACAAAAATTTTTCCCATTTTTATGTAATTTATCATGAAGATAAACGTCAGGTAACAATCGGCGCCCTGCTCTTTTTTCATGCATAAAATGATATAAAATAGGGATATCGCTCACCGGAAAGGAGCTGATCGACACCATGGAAGCAATACATTTTGATATCTTTAAAGTTAACGAAAAAAAGGCAAACCGATATACAGCATTTTGCCTGCTGATCGCTGCAGGGATTGCGGCGCTTATGTGGATTTTAAATATACTGGGATTTTTTATCGTGGATAAGAGGCTGATGAATACTGCCATGCCTGTGGGAGTGGCGATGTTTCTACTGCCTTCTTTTCTGGTGCGGGCGTGGAAGGGACAGGAGTGGCTGTTAAAGTATCTCATTATGGGATGTTTTCTTCTGGGATTGGGAATTTTGACTTCCACACTGACGATTCAGCTGGTGATGGCATGGGCCTGTCCGATTATTCTTTCCTGTCATTATTATTCCCCGAAGTTTGCCCACATGACACTGGCAGGAGCGTTATTTTGTATGCTGTGTTCGGTGTATATCGGATTGTATTTTGGCGTGTGGGATGCCAATATGATGCGCAGTGCCGATCTGCCGGGGGATGCGGCTTTTCGGGCAGCTTTTATAAGAGAAGCGGCGGCGGCCGGGGATAATCTCTTACTGCGGGTATTTAATTTCTATTATATTCCAAGAGCGGTGGTTTTGGTGGTGGTCTATCTGATTGGCGTTACCCTCTCGAAGCGGACCCACGGCCTGCTCAAACAGCAGGAGATGGACAACAGAGAGAAGGAGCGGATTGGAGCGGAACTTCATGTGGCCACGCAGATTCAGGCTTCCATGCTGCCCTGTGTCTTCCCGGCATTTCCGGAATATGAGGAATTTGATATTTTTGCGTCTATGAATCCGGCCAAGGAAGTGGGCGGTGATTTTTATGATTTTTTTCTGGTGGACCAAGACCATCTGGCCCTTGTCATGGCGGATGTATCCGGCAAGGGTGTACCTGCAGCCTTGTTTATGATGATTACCAAGACTTTGATTAAAAACGCGGCGCAGTCGGGGCTTTCTCCGAAAGCGGTATTGGAGACAGTGAATAACCAGCTTTTGGAGAATAATGAGGCGGGCATGTTTGTCACTGTCTGGTTTGGCATCTATCAGATATCAAAGGGCAGACTGACGGCCGCTAATGCGGGACATGAATACCCGGCAGTGAAACGGGCAGGGGGTTCTTTTGAACTGTTTAAAGATAAACACGGTTTTGTGATGGCGGGGATGGAGGATGTCTCCTATCGGGAATATGAGATGGAACTTCATGCGGGGGACGTATTGTTTGTGTATACCGATGGCGTGACAGAGGCCACCGATGAAAACAAACAGCTTTATGGTACTGACAGGATGTTGGAAGCGCTGAACAGAAAAGCGGAGGAAAGCGCCCAGGAATTATTGCAGGAAGTGCGGACGGATATTGACCGCTTTGTGGGGAACGCAGAGCAGTTTGATGATATTACCATGATGGCGGTTAAGGTCAGAAAATGACGGCGGCTAAAAGAAAGCGCAGAAAAGGAGGAAAATATGACAATCAACAAAAGCGTAACAGGAACAACACTGACAGTGGAAGTGGAAGGAAGGCTTGATACCATGACGGCCCCGGAACTGGAAAGGGTACTGAAAGATTCCCTCCAGGGAATCACGGAGCTGATATTTGATTTTGACGCTCTTGCGTATGTGTCTTCTGCAGGATTAAGAGTTCTGCTCTCGGCACAGAAGATTATGAACAAACAGGGCAGCATGGTCATCAGGAATGTCTGCGAGATGGTGATGGAAGTTTTCGAGGTCACAGGATTTTCAGATATTCTGACAGTAGAGTAGAAAGATGAAAACAATAAGAGGAAGCATGATACAAATGAAAAGGTATAAAGCAGTCTTTTGGATATCTGCTGTCATTGCGGTGATAGCCGGGCTTACGGGCTGTGGCAGTAAGGAACCGGCAGACGCGGTCTATCAGACCTTGGAAGACTTTGAAGGAACCACCATTGCTACCCTGACGGGCTCATTATTTGACCAGGTCCTGGATGAAAAATTTGAGCGCTTAAGCTATAACCACTATGACGACCTGACAACGCAGCTGGAAGCTCTGAAAAAGGGGGATGTGGAGGCGGTGGCCTTAGACGGTCCCGTGGCACAGATGGCGTCCGCCCAAAGGCCCGGAGAGTTTGCGGTATTTCCGGAAATTATATCTGCGGATGCTTACAATCGAGGAAGCATCCGAGTATACGGGAATCGGCAGGAATACCATGAGAAACCTTGTGGAATGGGGAAAGCTGCCGGTCTTAAAAGTCGGGCGAAAGGTACTTATCAAAAGCGATATTTTGGAAAAGTTCATGGAAGTGAACGAGGGAAAGAACCTGCGGGATAAGGGCGATGTAAAAGCGGTAACACGAAAATCAGCAGTATAAAAGGCGGCTTCTTACGAAACCGCCTCAGGTATGTATCAGACCGAAGCCATGATATACCTACACGCAAATAGATTATATCATGTGCTTCCTTCCGGTACAAGCGGAAATTTGCGGGAATGGGCAGAAAGTGGGTTGAAAAAATAAGTCCATATGGCAAAAACGGACTTAAAAAATCGACTGATTTCTGTATTTTCAGTTGGAAAAGTCAACTGATGTTTTAACGATGTTTCTAATGCAGCATAAAGTGACTGTAAAAGTTCAACTGACTTTCTCCATTTTCAGTTGAAAGAAATTTCAGAACCGGCACTTTTATTATCATATGTGGCAGCACTTTTTGATAGCATGATGGCAGTTTTTACTATCATAAGTATCATCACTTTTTGCTATCATAGCGGCATCATTTTAGGCGAAGTGATAGCGTTTTTTGCCATCACAAATGGAAAAGTGCCATCATTTTTTGCTATCATGACAACCGTTTTGCAGGCATAATTCGAGTGCCTATAGGGGAAATTCCTTTCTCTTAAAGCCCTCGGCGTTTGAGAGCGAAATACACCCATTGCACAAACTTCGTTTATGCAATGGGGATTTCGCCCCTGCGGGGAGCAAATTCACGCAAGCGTGAATTACAAATGCTGACGCATTTGAATTGACCGCCACAAGGCGGATGTGTTTGTAAACATACCGCCTATGTCGCCCACTCACAATCTGTTCCGCCATACCTCCGCTTACTCCGATCTGATACTGCCATTTGCAGGAGGGAGGACAAAGCACAATACAAAGACATTCATTCATCCGCATGAGCAAACTGTCCGATGTCAGGGGCAGGATCACTTATATATCCAGCCATGCGAAACAGGAAAACCTGTATGCGGTCTATGAAACGACAGACCGCCGCTATTGGACGGAGCTTGCGAAATGCAACCGGCAGGAATTTGAAAAAAGCGGCACAGAGGGAATGTGCATTGAGGCGAGGGAATTTATCATTGCCCTGCCCGAACCATTCCCTAATCTTTATGAGCCAAACAAGCTGTTGCAGCTTTTTACAGATCGCTTCAAAGAAAAATATGGCGTGGAGTGCGTATCAGCACTGCACCATAACAAACGAAAGACAAATTACCATATCCATCTTATTTTTTCTGAACGGGAACTGTTGCCCGAACCCATAGAAAAAACCGCGACACGCAATATGTTCTATGACGAAAACGGGAGACATGTCCGAACCAAGAAAGAGATACTCGGCGAAAACGGAAATGTCCGCAAAGGCTGTAAAATCGTGAAGAAAGGAGAAGTCTATGAGCGAAGTCTTTTTACCGCCAAGAGTAAGCTGTTCAAGCAGGAAAATTTTGTTGACGAAGCATTTCTATACCGACCTTATCAATCTTCTTGTAAAAGACGACAAAGAAAAACTTCATGTGTTCGACAGCAGCGGATTGTATCTTGCCACCAAGAAGATAGGGAAAAACAACCCGAAAGCGGAACAGATACAGACCGATAACGAAATGCGTATGCGTTGGAACAGGGAAGTTGACAGGGCAATTGTCAGCGGCGTTCCCGAAACAGAGATACGACAGATAAAGAAAAAATATAT
Organism: uncultured Lachnospiraceae bacterium; assembly: GCA_910585555.1. GTDB lineage: Bacteria > Bacillota > Clostridia > Lachnospirales > Lachnospiraceae > UBA3282. Next base: position 856 of record CAJUFU010000057.1, on the reverse strand, counting down.
CACTGACCGCATCAGAGAATCGGTTGATATATTCGGCAGCCAGCCGGAACGTCTTGGAAGTATTATTATGACCGCTGTTACGGCGTTGGCATTGCTGATTTCTAAAGTATTGGATAAGGCAAGGGAACTGTCAGCAAGGTTATTTGAGAAAGAAACGATACAGCCGGTTGCAGAGCCAAACGAGAGAAGAACGACACAAGTAATACCGCAGACTGATAAAATACCAATGCAGGAAAAAATCACTCATAAAGAACCGACTGCTAATCCATCATCACAGAAACAGGAGTTGCAGGCAAAAACACAGACAACAGAACAGGAAAAACCTAAAATTCCACCAAAGCCTGTTATGTCCGCTGAAGCCACCGCATATCCAAAGCTGCTGAAAATTTATAAGGAATTAAACCGCCAAAACGGAATTATCTTTGATGCGGAGAGGGAACGCAATGAGTTGGAACTGGAGCGTGACAGCCTGAAAGGATTTGCGAAATTGACAAAGAAGGGGGAACTGCAAAGCAGGATTGAGCGCAAAAATGAGGAAATAGACCTTCTCAAAATTGGTTTGTCGGGGATAGTCAAGCGATATGGATTCCAGACGGTGCATGATTTCTACAAAGTCTTTTCTGTCTCTAAAACTGCTAATGCCGAATATCGGGACAAGGTGGATAAATGGGAAGAACAATACGGGGAAAAAGTACAAAAGAAGGAAGAAAGCATATCCAAACGGTTACGGAATTATCAAAGGGAAAATGCAGACAGACAAACAAAACAGATTTCAAAAAGCAGAAACAGAGGGGCAAGATGACATGCCCCTCTAAAATTTTATTAAGATATTTTTGGCTTGTAAAAACTTTACATC
>CAJUFU010000056.1 GCA_910585555.1 uncultured Lachnospiraceae bacterium | reverse complement strand
TGTGTTATAATGTTTTATGTGATTTTGTTTCCCTCATTTTTTCCCTTATCAGGGTTCGTAATGCCCTGTGGGAAGATATAACACAAGGGAAACGATAAGGGAAAGTTCACCTGCGATAAACTTAGTATTTTCAAGGGTTGGCGGGTATTTTAATAACAAAATATAACAGCTAATATTTCCCTTAAAAATCATCAAATCACAATCAGAAATTGCAGGAACAGATTTACCTGGACTATAAGGAGAAAGTTGCCCGCTATATTTCCGGGAGAGTGCCAGACCCTCACACAGTGGAGGATCTGGTTTCCGGCGTGTTCGTGAAAGCGTTTGCGGCCCTGCCCTCCTATGATGCAGGCAGAGCATCGTTGTCAACCTGGATTTACAGCATTACACGCAATGCGGTGATAGATTATTACCGTACTTTGAGACAGTTCAGTGAACTGCAGGAGCTGCCTGTGGAGGAGGAAGGGATAGAGGAGACCTTTCTAAATGCGGAGATGCTTACACGGCTGGCGGAGGCTGTGCCGGTATTGGAAAAAAGGGAGAGGGATTTGATCATTCTACATTATTATAGTGGTCATACGCTGAAAGCGGCCGCCCAAATGATGCATATTTCCTATAGCTATGCGAAACTGATTCATGGCAGTACATTGAGGAAACTTCGTAAACTGCTGGAAGTGTAAAATTGCGGGAAAAGATAGAATGTGTAAGGAGGCGCCGTGAAGCGTACAAGGAGGGAGCAGGATGAAGGAATTGACAATTGACGCGGCAGTCGAAAACATAGCGGAGGTAACCGCCTTTGTAGACAGTGAGCTGGAAGCCCTGGACTGTCCTGTGAAAGTGCAGATGCAGATTGATATTGCCATAGATGAGTTGTTTGGAAATATCGCCCATTACGCCTATCATCCGGAAGTGAGACCGGCCACGGTGCGGGTGGAGGTGCTTGAAAATCCTTTGTCTGTGGTAATCACCTTTATTGATAACGGCGTCCCCTATGACCCGTTAAAGACAAAAGAGCCGGACATTACGCTTTCCGCGGAGGAGCGGATGATTGGCGGTCTTGGCATTTATATGGTGAAAAAGACCATGGACGACATTGCTTATGAATATAGAGAGGGACAAAATATATTACGTATCAAAAAGAGCATATGATGCCGAATAGTACAAGATTATACAGATGAAAATACATGCAAAAGAGTGCGATGGAATGATTGAAAAAATGAAATACAAAAGACATAGGATTGGTACATTGCTTATCATGACGGCAGCTTTTGTTTTATTATGCGGCTGCAAAGCAGAACAGCAGGAGGAAATTGTAATCCTCTATACCAATGATGTGCACTGTGCTGTAGAGGAAAATATTGGCTATGCGGGACTTGCCGCTTATAAGAAACACATGGAGGAGCAAACGCCGTATGTGACTTTGATTGATTGCGGAGATGCCATACAGGGCGGTGCCGTCGGTGCTGTGTCAGAGGGAGAGTATCCGATACAGATCATGAATCAAATAGGATATGATTTGGCAGTGCCGGGCAATCATGATTTTAATTATGGAATAGAACGGTTTTCACAGCTTATACAGGATGCCGGAGCGAAATATCTGAGCTGTAACATACGATACACAGGTGCAGGAGAGAATGCTTTGGAAGCGGTAGAGCTTTATCATATAGAGAAATACGGGGATGTGGAGGTTGCCTTTATCGGTGCCTGCACGCCGGAGAGCATCACAACCTCTATGCCCACATATTTTATGGATGAGTCGAGAAAGTTTATTTATGATTTTTATATCCAGGATAATGGGAAAGAACTGTATACGCAGGTGCAGGCAGCAGTGGATGAATGTCTGGGTAAAGGAGCCGAGTACGTTGTTCTCCTGACCCATCTGGGCGTGGATGAAGATTCTGCGCCTTTTCGTTCTATTGATCTGATCGAGCATACGGAAGGAGTGGATGCGGTGCTGGATGGTCATTCCCACAGTGTGATTCCCTGTCAGGTTCTAAGGGATAAGAGCGGCAGTGAGGTACTTCTGTCTTCTACAGGCAGCAAATTGAACTATATCGGACAGCTTACGATAAGGCCGGGCGGAACAATCACCACAGGTCTGATTTCTTATCCGGATAAAGACGAAGAGACAGAAAATTATGTCAGGGAGATTTTGAACAGCTTTGCGGAAGATATGAAACGGGTTGTGGGCCATAGCGGGGTGGCATTATCTATTTCCTCTGCGGATGGTATCCGTATGGTGAGAAACCGTGAGACCAATCTTGGAGATTTTTGTGCGGATGCCTGTCGTATGGTTTCCGGTGCCGATATCGCCGTCATAAATGGCGGCGGAATCCGGGCTGATCTGCCCGCTGGTGATATTACCTACGATAATCTGCTCACCATATATCCTTATGGCAATACCCTTTGTGTTGCAAAAGTAAGCGGTCAGGAGATATTGGATGCATTGGAGATGGCAAACCGGGCCGTGCAGGCAGCGTTTTGTGATGGGACAAATGCGGTGGGAGAGAACGGCGGTTTCCTGCAGGTGTCCGGTCTTACTTTCTCGGTGGATACTTCCCTGGAGTCATCGGTAGTGATGGATGAAAATGGGATGTTTGTATCCTGCGGGGATATGCGCCGGGTGAAAGATGTCAAAGTACTGCAAGAAGACGGGAGTTATGCGCCGATGGAACCGGATAAGACTTATACGCTGGCATCTATGAATTATCTGCTGAAAGAAGGCGGCGATGGTCTTTGTATGTTTATGGATAATTCTTTGGATGTGGATGAGGGGATGACAGATTATCAGGTTTTAATTACTTATATCAATGACTATCTGGGAGGAAGTATTGGAGAGGAATATGATGAGCCCCAGGGGCGGATTGTGGTGGAATGAGCACGGAAAATAGTTAATGGAATACGGGTTGATGGGAGCCGCTTGTTTTGCAAGCGGCTCTCAAATATTAGACTGTTGCAAAATTCCTCAAAGTGGTGGACAATATGAGTATCGTGAGTAGAAATCATGCATGTATGGAGAGGAACAGATGATGCAGAGCAAAATCACCTATTATAGAAATGAGAGAGAAATAGCCTATATTCACTGTGAGAACGTTAGCCAATCTTACCCGATGCACACACATGCGCAGCATGGCGTGGCGGGCATAGTCTTGGAGGGAGGAGTCTGTATTACCTGCGGTAAAGTAAGACAGATATTTGATGCGGGAGAATGGTTTTACATAGAAAAAGATACGCCTCATGCCATAGAACCGGCGGAGGATAAGACATATTCCCTGCTTAGTATCTGTATACCGGATTCTTACCCGGTGTCTGTAAAGGCAGAGGAAGACACTGACGCGGAGCAGTTAAAACAGTTGATCTTGGGCGCTCCGCAGAGGACCTGGTCTATCAAAGATATGGCCTGCAGTGTTTCCTTAAGTCCCTATCATATGATCAGGAAATTTAGAAAGCATTGTGGTCTGACACCGCACCAGTTTCAAATACAGTGCAGGGTCAGGAAAGCGCAGAACTTATTGGAAGAGGGGCGGAGTGTGGTCGAAGCGGCCTATGCCACAGGATTTTGTGACCAGAGCCACTTCGACAGGTGTTTTCATAAGATTGTCAGACTGACACCGGTGGAATACAAGAAAACGGTGAAAGTTTTTCCTTAGCAAAGAGCAGGCATAAATTTGGCAAATAGGTAAAGGCCCTCTTTCCCGGCGGTTACTTCATGAGGAATACCGGCGGGCAGAATGGAAATGGTGCCGGGGTCATAGACGATTTTAACGCCCTCATGGATGCAGATTCCTTGTCCGGAGATGACCTCATGGGTTTCCAGCTGGGTTTCGTGTATGTGATGCTCAATACTTTTGTCAGGGGCGATGCGCACCAGATGATAGCTGAACCGGCCCCACGTGTCTTTTGCGGTGACGATGTGTTTCAGTTCCACCCCCGCAAAGGCTGGATGTTTCGACCAGGGAATATCCGCAAAGGCGGTTGTTTTGGAAGGCAGTTTGAGTGTGCCTTTGTCGAAAGTGTCAAAGAGTGATTGGTATGTGGTTTCGTTCATAAAGTTTTCCTCCTTTTGTTGTTCCGGACAGATGCACTTACACAGGCGCCTTGTATGAAAGCAGATAGACGCTAAGGTCTGCCGGAGTATCTGTCTGTCATGATAAAGGATAGCGCAGGGACAGGCTTGGATAAAATTGCGGTCTTTCGAATGCAGAGGAAAGAGCGGCAAAGTTATTTCACATATATAAAAATATATTTTCATTATAAACATGACATATAGATGTCCTGTTTGTGCAGGTATAATGGTTTCAAAAGGAGGACAAATGAAAATAGACAGACAGCTTGGTATCCTTTCTATCCTGTTACAGCGGGATACGGTAACGGCGCCTTATCTTGCGGAACAGTTCGAAGTTTCCAGACGGACGATCAATCGTGATATCGAAGATTTGTGCAAGGCCGGCATCCCCATTATGACAAGACAGGGGGCGGGCGGCGGGATTTCCATTATGAACAATTACAGAATTGACAGAGTTTTGTTCACTAATGCGGAAATGCTGGATATCCTTGCAGGACTTAGAAGTCTTGACAGCGTGAACGGCACGAACCGCTATGGAAAGCTGATGGAGAAACTTTGTGTGGGTTCTTCGGATTTCATGAGGGGCGATCAGTCTGTGCTCATCGATCTGTCTTCCTGGTATAAAGAGTCTCTTACGCCTAAGATCGAGCTGGTGCGCACGGCAATTGAAAAGTGTAGGGAATTGGAATTTATCTACTATGCACCTAGTGGAGAGTCGCTTCGGCGTATCGAGCCATACTATCTAATCTTCCGTTGGTCGAGCTGGTATGTGTGGGGATTTTGTAAGGAAAAAGAGGACTTTCGGCTGTTTAAGCTAAACCGCATAGATAAGGCCCGCATTATGGAACGGGCATTTATCAAAAGGCAGGTCCCTATGCCAAATCTGGAAAACGAGAGAATATTTCCGGGCGGCATCAAAGTAAAGGCGCTTTTTGAGCCAGAATGTAAATGGCGTCTGGTGGAAGAATTCGGGACAGGCTGTTTTAAAGAGACGGAGGATGGAAAACTCTTGTTTCAGGCAGATTATACAAACAGGGAGGAGTTGCTTACCTGGATTCTGACTTTCCGGGATAAAGTGGAGCTGTTAGAACCTTCGCGTCTTCGGGAAGAACTCAAAGAAAGCATTTTACGGATTGCTGGAAAATATGAAGGAGGAAAAGGTGAAGATGAGATACACATGGATTGACGAATTTTTATTGCAAAAACCGGGTGTTACCAAGGATTTGAAAGAGGAGTGGAACTGGATACGCTATCAGATCGGGGGCAAGATGTTTGCGGCAGTCTGTCTGGGAGAGAACGATGAACCGTATTACATTACCCTGAAACTGGAGCCGGCGGAAGGAGATTTTCTGCGGCAGCAGTATGAGGACATTATCCCAGGTTATTATATGAATAAACAACACTGGAACTCTGTGAAACCGGACGGAGAAGTACCGGATGATTTATTAAAAGATTTATTGGATAAGTCATACCAGCTGGTGCTTGCGGGCCTTAGCAAGAAAAAGCAGCAGGAAATTCTGTCGGGTGCTGCGGCAAAGAACTCTTTAAGCTGCTGCGGGACAGATTGTACAACATGCGGCTGTTACGGGAACCTGTGCAAAGGCTGTAATGAGAGTTTGGGGAAAGTATTTCATGCGCCGGAGGGAAAGGCATGTCCTATCTATGAATGTTCTGCCAGCCAGGAGAACCGGGAAGGTTGCAGAGGCTGTGAAAAGGTTCCCTGTGATATTTGGAAAGCCACCAAGGATCCTTCCCTTTCCGACGAAGCCTTTGCCCAGAATATAAAAGAGCGTGTAGACAGACTGCGGCGGAAATAAAGCGGGAACATATAGACGCTTGCGCGAGCGGCAGCTTAAAGAATCAGGAGGATGAAGGCATGGCATTTGATTACAAGAAAGAATACAAAGAATTCTATATGCCCAAAAGCAAACCCGGCATTGTGGAAGTACCGTCCATGAACTATATTGCGGTCCGCGGTAAGGGAGATCCCAATGTGGAAGACAGTGAATATAAGGAGTCAATCGGTCTGCTCTATGGGATTGCCTTTACCATTAAGATGAGTAAAATGGGGGACTACCGAATCCAGGGATATTTTGATTATGTAGTGCCGCCTTTAGAAGGCTTCTGGTGGCAGGAAGGCGTGCGGGGGATTGACTATGCGCATAAAGAAAGCTTTCAATTTATCTCTGCAATCCGGCTTCCGGACTTTGTCACAAAAAGAGATTTTGAATGGGCTGTGGAAGAGGCGGAAAAGAAGAAGAAAACCGATTTTTCCAAGGTGGAATTCCTCCCATATCAGGAAGGCCTGTGCGTACAATGTATGCATATCGGGCCCTATGATACCGAACCCGCCACAGTAGAGAGGATGCATGAATATATGACTGCCCAGGGTTATACCTTGGACATTACCGACCAAAGACGGCACCATGAAATTTATTTAAGTGATGTCAGAAGAGTAGACCCTTCTAAATTGAAAACGGTTGTCCGCCATCCCATAAAATTGAGATAAGATGAACGGGAAAGTCCCTATGCAGGCGTGCAACGCATCAGTCTGCATAGGGGGCCTGCCGGTATCCAACGTAGTTTCCTTTTGCCGTGTGCTTTGCCTTGTAGAGCGCTTCGTCGGCGTTGCCAAGCAAATCCTCTATATCGTTATCCGGGGTATCTGCCAATGCAAAACCGCCGGAGACGGAGATGACCATGGAATGGGCGGAAGACACGGCGACTTTATGACGGCGAAGCATTTCATAGAAAATGTCCAGCTGCTCTATGACTTCGTATTCGTCGGTGCAACCGTACTGCATGATACAGAATTCATCTCCCGACCGCCGCGCCAACAGACACCGTTCTGGCGGCATTTTCTGCATGACTGCGGCAAAATCCTGCAGGTACAGATCGCCGGCATCATGTCCGTAGGTATCGTTGATGGATTTAAAATCATCCAAGTCCAGCATTACCATAGCGCATACGCTGTCGGGCGGCATTGTATGCAGTTTTTTTGCAGCCAAATGTTTGAAATGGTCAAACTTATACAGCCCGGTCAGGGGATCGTGGGTATTTTCATACTGCATCCGCTTTTTTTGCAGCATGTCGTCGGTGACATCGGAAATGACTCCAAGACATCCGCCTTCGGATTCGGACATGTGTATGCGGATATATTTGGAATCGTTGAGCTGGTAAATGTCAGTTTCCCCTTCCACAGGGGTTTCCTTAATGGTGCGGATATATTGGTTGAACTGGTCGGAATCCTGATAAAGCTGTGCAGACTGCTGTTCAGATAAGTCCAGCAGTTCACTCAGCCCGGAAGTAACAAAGAGCTGTTTGACACCTTCTTCATATTCAAAAGCAGCCAAAGGGACCCCGCTGATTTCTATAATGGCGGATATGCGGTCTGAGAGGCTGATAATGCTTTTGACCATCGTATTGATGCCGCTGCTCAGTTCCTCAAATTCATGGTTGCCGCCGACGGCAACCTGGATGTCCAAATTTCCGTTGGTGATCATGGTCAGATTTTCATTGATGCGGTGTATGCCGTCTATTACTTTACGGTTTACAAGATAGTTTAACAGCAGAATCACAGCCGCCTCGATGAACAGCAGACAGAAAAGAGTCGCCAGCATACTGCCCCATAATTTCTGCAGAAGGATATCTCTGGGCAAAGCAGCGCACAGCAGTACGTCATCATACTGTCTGCTGACCACATACATTCTTTCCTTATCTTCTCCCTGCTTGTAAGCGCCGCCGGAACATTCCATGAGTTGGTCCAGCTGGTAACATTCCGCGCTGAAGTCTTGGTTCATGCCGCCGGAATGGCCAAGAACAGTGCCCGTCTGGGTGTCAACCACAAATAATTCCTCGCCTTTATCAGTGGGAAATTTAGAAAAGATATATTCATAGGTATTTCTTGATTGCGCCGCAAGCTGTCTTGTGGGAGTAAGTCCCACTTGAATGACGCCCTTTTTCCCTTTCCGGCGGACACCGATATATTGCATGATCTTGCCTTCCGCCGCGTTAGGCTGGGTGTCCTGAATCAGGTAAGCGTCCGGATTATCACTCTCCAACAGAGCGATAAAGGCATTTGTCTGGGGATGGTCATGCATATCGATGTTTACATATTTTAAAACAGAACCCGCCACAATAATGCCGTTCTCATCGATAATATGTATCTCATCCACATTGAGGAGGTCAGCAAGATACTGCATTTGTGACACATCCATGGAGACCTCTTCCAGATTATCCAGTACATAGGCGGCGGCTTTGGCCCTTGTGAGGTAATCTTCATCCAGTCCTCCCCGCAGTAAACGAAGTTCTTCCCGGTTGTTTTCCAATGTATGTATCATCTGATCTGTTTTGGTATAAAAAGAATCAAACTGCCTGCTTTCCAAGGAATTCAGACTGAAAATGAAGTTGATCAACAGTATCAGGGAAATGGCGGTGGTGATGATGATAAATGTATATTTAATAAAAATTTTCTGCATGAAATCGACCTGTCTTTTCTTTATAGTAGGGAGCCGGCAAAGTAAAACGTTGACCTAAAAAACTTCTCTGTTAATTTCCGAAAGAAATTGCTTTCTTTATCATACTTCAAAAAGGATATTAATTCAATGCTTTCTTCTGTTTGTTATCTTTTTATCGAATTTATTTTGCACCCTTTTATTCTGGAATCTTGTGGGTGGTTATGGTAAAATAGGAGAACAGAAATCATCATGCAAAGGAAGCAGGAGAATTATGAGTGAAGTGAAATGGAATGACCGCTTTAACATCGGGGTGGAAATTGTAGATCATGCGCACAAAAAGCTGTTTTCAATCGTAGGAAAGCTGCTCAGTCTGACGGAAGATGCGGAGAAACAAAAACATGCCTGTCAAGAGGGCATTAAGTATTTCAAAAGCTATACTTTGAAGCATTTTGCAGAAGAAGAAGCTTATATGAGAAAGATTGGCTATCAGGATTATGAGATTCATAAAAGCCTCCATGACAATATGCACAATCACACGATCCCGGCGCTGGAAGAGGAGATGGAATCGCAGAATTATTCCGCAGAATCCATCCAGCATTTCCTGGGGATATGTGTAGGATGGCTGAATGTACATATCATGATTGAGGACTGTGCCATTACGGGAAAGACTTCGCATAAATGGATACATAAAGCCTCGGAGGATGAGCTGGTTTCTCTGGAAAAGGCGGTCATCCAGACGGTGCGCGACCTGTTTGGGCTGAAAGCTGAACTTGTCAGCGACAACTACAGCGGTGAGGATTTCGCATCCGGAAAGGCTCTTTGCTATAGGATGAATTACCAGAGACAGGATGGACACGACAGAAGGGTAGTTCTCATCTATGAGGAACAGATGGTCTTTAAACTGATCAGCGGACTCTTGGGGAAACAAATCAACAGAGTCGATAAAACCATCGTAGAAGCAATGAAACTCATTTCCAAAAAGTTTATGGGCTGTATGGAAACACATTTTGCCACGGCTGAAGGGGACAAGCTGGAAAAAATCAACACCCTGACTTTTGAACAGGTAGTCAGGGCGTTTGAGTTTGATAAACAGTATCCTCCTTACAGTCTCTTGTTCCGTACAGAGAAAAACGATTATTTTGCACTATGTATCAAATAGATACCGGTCTGCTTATCCCAGCCATTTTGCCAGTGTTCTGCCGAGCTGGTCAATATCCAGAGGCTTAGAGATGTGGGCGTTCATGCCGGCGTTTCTGGACATGGCCACATCCTCTGCAAAAGCGTTTGCGGATAAGCCGATGATCGGAAGATGCCTGGTGTAACTGCGGTCCAGAGCCCGGATGGCGCTGGCGGCCTCATAACCGTTCATGATGGGCATCCGGATATCCATAAAGATGATGTCATAATAGCCGTCCGGATGATCTGCCACCATATCAACGGCCAGTTTGCCGTTTTCGGCAGTCTCGATTTGAATACCGCACATGCCCAGTATCTCTGAGGCAATTTCCAGATTTAATTCATTGTCATCCACAATCAGAGCACGTTTGTCGGAAAAATCAGCTTTGGCAAAATCCACAAGCTGATTTTTCGGTTTGGCAAAGGGGCCTTCCCCGATGGCAGTGGGTACGTTGGTCAGATTCTGTAATTCCAAATAGATTGTGATAAAAAACTGGGTGCCTTCACCGGGCTGACTCTCCACTTTGATATCGCCATGCATCATTTCTATGATGTTCTTGGTGATTGCCATGCCAAGCCCTGTTCCCTGCACATTCGTGGCGTGCTCATCCCGTTCCCTTTCAAAAGGCTGGAACATTCTCGACCGGAATTCTTCCGACATGCCGATACCGTTATCCTCAAAAATAAATTCATAACAGCCAAATCCCTTTTTGAAGGAGGGCTTTTCAGAGATGGAAATGCTCAGGATACCGCCGTCAGGGGTGTATTTGACAGCATTTCCCAGAATATTTAAAATCACCTGCCGTATCCGCAGACTGTCACCGATCACATGGGCGTGGTTGATGTTCATGACGCGGATATTTAAGTGGTGGTGACGTTCTGCAATCTGGGGCTTCACCATATCCAGAGATGTCTCGATCAGGTTGGAAAGGTTAAATTCTTCCTTGGCCAGCGTGGTCTTACCGCTCTCAATCTGGCTCATATCCAGTACGTCGTTGATCAGTGCAAGCAGATGGCGGCTGGAAGAAGAAATCTTGCCAAGACAGTCTAAAACACGTTCCTTGTCGTCAATGTGCGCTATGGCAATGGTAGTCATACCCATGATGCCGTTCATGGGCGTGCGGATATCATGAGACATCTTGGAAAGGAAAGTGGTCTTGGCGGCATTGGCCTGGTTGGCGCTCTCATAGGCCGCCCGCAGAGCCGCATTGGACTCGCTGAGAGCCGTGTTTGCCTGCTCTAAGGATTCCAGACGTCCCTCCCGGTTCCTTAAGGTGATTGCAATAAAAGTGCCCAGCACCTGCAGGGTTTCAGCCACTCTCTGAGATGTCTTGACCGGAGAGTTGTCCACGCCAAGAAATCCAATCAGATGATTGTCCACCATAATGGGGGCCTCCACCACATTGGAGATATTTTGCGGTTTCAAAATGGCATAGATATCAGGATGTTCTTCTTTGATGGATTCTACCTCGGAAATGATGATACATTCTCCGTGAATTAGAATATCCGTCCATACGGATACGGTATTTAGGTCCACTTCCTGCAGATTATCCTTTTCCGGACGGACACCGGGGGCACACCACTCAAAGGTGTTGGCATAGTGGGAACCCATATCTTCAAATATATAGGCCCGCTGCGCATCCACAAAGCTGCCGATGGCGGCAAGCATCCCCTGGATTGCCGAGGGAATGTCCTCAGAGCGGCTTAAAACAGCGGCCTGTTCATAGATTAACTTATGAGTTTTTTGTAGTTCAGCGATGCTGTCCTTTGTCTGTGGTGCATCTTTTTTAGCTGGATCTTTTTTCATATAGTACGTCCCGTTCCTTAAGATTTTGCAACATAAACAGTTTGAGTATAACATGGGCTTTGCCAAAAAGCTAGTTTAGGAATGTTGAATTTATGTGTTAGTAACGCATCTTTATGCATGATTGAGAGGCCTATTAATGTATAATTGGGGATAATGGCATATAATCTCTTGTTTTTTACACATTATTTAAGTATATTTATACTTTCCATTGGGAGTCTGTTGTGATATAATGCGATTCAGAATTAGGAGAGATTGCTGCATTTTACGGATAAAGCCGGCGAAAGGATGAAAGAGAAATGGCAGAGTTTAGTGATCTGTTTTATAAATGTTTTATCAGGGAGGATCGATATAAGCTGCTCTTAAGCGGTATCGGGGTGACAATCAAGGTATCCCTCTTAGCGGTCATCATCGGTATTATCATCGGTATGCTGATTGCTATGTGTAATCTGTCTCACAAAAAGTTTCTGCGGGTTGTGGGTGGTGTCTATACGGATGTGATTAGGGGAACGCCATCGGTGACCCAGCTGATGATCATCTACTTTGTTATCTTTGCCTTCGTGCAGCTGGATAAATGGATTATCGCTGCAATCGCTTTCGGCATTAACTCCGGCGCCTATGTGTCCGAGATTATCAGGGCGGGTATCCTTTCTATAGACAAGGGGCAGACAGAGGCGGGCAGATCTCTTGGCTTAAGCGCTTTTCAGACGATGAGCAGGATTGTCATTCCCCAGGCGGTGAAGAACATTTTCCCGGCTCTGTGTAATGAATTTATCGTACTGATCAAGGAGACGGCTATTGTAGGTTATGTGGGCCTTATGGATATCCAGAAAGCTGGTGACTTTATCAAGAGCGCCACTTTTATTGCTTTTATGCCGTTGATCGGTACTGCGGTCATCTATTATATACTTATTAAAATACTGACCTTGCTGCTTGGCAGGATAGAGGCAAGGCTTCGTAAGTCTGATGCCAGGTAGGAGGAAGAGGCCATGATTAAAGTAAAAAACTTACATAAAACATTTGAGAATCTTAACGTATTAGACGGCATTGACGAGCATATCACACCGGGAGAAGTGGTGGTGGTCATCGGGCCTTCCGGTTCCGGTAAGAGTACTTTCCTAAGATGCCTGAACCTGTTGGAGACAGCCACCGAAGGCGAGATTTATGTGGACGATGAACTGATTACCGCGCCGAAAGTGGATGTGAACCGGATACGCCAGAAGATGGGCATGGTGTTCCAGCAGTTTAACTTATTTCCCCATCTTACCATCATGGAGAATATCACTCTGGCCCCGGTGCTCTTAAAGAAGATGACAAAGGAAGAAGCTATAAAGCGTGGGAACGAACTTTTACAACGCGTCAATCTGGCGGAAAAAGCAGACGCTTATCCTGCCCAGCTTTCCGGTGGACAGAAACAGCGTGTGGCCATTGCCAGAGCTTTAGCGATGGATCCGGAGATCATGCTCTTCGATGAGCCCACATCGGCCCTGGATCCGGAGATGGTGGGCGAAGTGCTGGATGTTATGAAGGACTTGGCCAGGTCCGGCATGACGATGGTGATCGTGACCCATGAGATGGGGTTTGCAAGAGAAGTGGCTTCCAGAGTATTATTCATCGATCAGGGCGTGGTCATGGAAAGCGGTACGCCGGAGGAAGTCTTTGGCAATCCGCAGAATGAGAGGACAAAGAACTTTTTGAGTAAGGTGCTGTAAAGGATAGGACTGGACAGAAGGCAGAATATAGAGAATGCCGGTGTCTGATAGGAAGTCCGGCAGGATAAAATCGGTATTATATCGGCGGCATTATGATGCTGCCGGTTTATAATACATAGAGTAACGACAGGATGAAGAAGCGGATTCTTTCCGGATTCGGATATCCTGGAGAAGGTAGAGAAGGAATGTGTGACAAAGTTATTTTCACACCCGGTATTTGTGTCTGCGCGCACTTGACACAAATTTGCCGGCGGGCAGAGAAGGTGCGCAGAAATGAGGAGAAGATTATGAAGAAAGCAACAAAAGTAATGGCGCTTGCAACAGCTATGGTCCTGCTGGCATGTACCCTGACAGCATGTGGAAGCTCTGCAAAGGGCGGGAAGATCACATTCGGTACGAATGCAGAATTTCCTCCTTTTGAGTATGTTACATCGGAGGGCGTAATTGACCAGTACGACGGTATCGATATGGCGATCGCCAAGAGCATTGCGGAACAGAACGATATGACTGTGGTGGTAGAAAATATGGAGTTTGATTCTCTGTTAGTGGCACTGCAGAACGGACAGATTGACGCGGTTATCGCAGGTATGACAGCTACGGATGAGAGAAGAGAGACCGTTGATTTCTCTACGCCCTATTATACGGCGACTCAGGTTATGATTGTGAAAGAAGATTCCGATATTGCGTCGGCTGCGGATATGGCGGATAAGAAAATCTGCGTGGTGCAGGGTTACACCGGCGAAGTGTGTGTGAACGACATGGGCTACCCTTACGAGGCTTTCAAAAAAGGAACAGAGGCAGTCATGGAACTGGTGAACGGTAAGTGCGACGTGGTCGTAATCGATTCCGCTACTGCACAGAAATATGTGAGCGATAATGAAGGTTTAAAGATTGTGGAAGATGCGAGTGCCTTTGAGTCTGAGGAATATGCAATTGCAGTCCAGAAGGGCAATACGGAGCTGCTTGATAAAATCAATAAGTCTATTGAGGCAATGCTTGCTGACGGCACCGTCAATGAGTTGGCAGTGAAGTATACGGAGGATGTTTTGGCAGAATAAATTTCCAGGCGGGCTTCCTTGGTATAGAGATATATTGGGGAAGCCGCCTGCTTTTAATGTTATAGCAGTCTTTGGGTGCAAATTCTGCAGTGGACAATTTTCTAATTCGAGTATTCTGTTATTCGATTTGTTATCTGATCATGAGTTTTCTGTAATCATAGGATGTGATTCCATAGATTTTCCTGTATAATGAATAGAAGTGTGGATAGGTAAGAGGCAGTTGCTTTGATAAAGCTTTTGGCATAGGATGAGCTAAGCGCCATCAAAAGGAGATGTCTGCCGTTTTGGGCTGCGAAATATCCTATCCTGTGTGACTTGTTGAAATAGATTCTGGGATATAAATGACACCAATGTCACTATAGCGATTTGACTGTTGGTCTCGATATAAAAAGTTGTTTCAGATGGATTTGACGTTATAATGTGTATACAGAAAGGACAACGATATATGACAAAATATGATGTTTTACAACAATACTATGGTTATCATTCTTTCAGAGAAGGACAGGAAGTATTGATAGACCATATCCTGGAAGGAAAAGACGCACTCGGCATCATGCCCACCGGTGCGGGTAAATCGGTCTGTTATCAGGTGCCCGCCCTTCTTCTGCCGGGCATCACTTTAGTGATCTCCCCGCTGATTTCCCTGATGAAAGACCAGGTGCAGTCCCTGAACCAGGCGGGTGTCCATGCCGCCTACATTAACAGTTCCCTCACGGAAAACCAGATTGCCAAGGCGCTCACCCTGGCAGGCCAGGGACAGTATAAGATCATCTATGTGGCCCCTGAAAGGTTGGAGACAGAGCGGTTTCTGCACTTTGCAAAGTCCGTTGAGATCAGTATGGTGGCGGTGGACGAGGCACACTGTATTTCCCAGTGGGGACAGGATTTCCGGCCCAGCTACCTAAACATCGTACAGTTTGTGAAAAAACTGCCAAAGCGTCCCATCTTAAGCGCCTTTACAGCCACAGCCACCGGAGAAGTGAAAGAGGACATTATCTGCGTCCTTGGGCTGGAGAATCCTAAGACCCTGGTGACGGGCTTTGATAGACAGAACCTTTTCTTTGCCGTAGAACATGTAAAAAGCAGGACAAGATACTTGCAGCACTACGTGGCGGACCGGGAGAAAGAGAGCGGAATCATTTACTGCGCCACCAGAAAGAACGTGGAGAAAGTATACGAAACTTTATGCAGCGAAGGCATAGCTGTCACCAAATACCATGCCGGACTTTCCAGCGAGGAGCGTCAGCGCAACCAGGATGACTTTATCTACGACAGAAAACCTGTGATTGTGGCGACCAACGCCTTTGGAATGGGAATCGACAAATCCAATGTGCGCTACGTACTTCACTATAACATGCCCCAGAGCATGGAGAACTATTACCAGGAAGCAGGCCGGGCCGGACGTGACGGGGAAGCTTCCGACTGCATCCTTCTTTACTCGGCCCAGGATATCATGATCAACCGTTTTCTGCTGGAAAACAAAGAAGTCAATCCAAACTTTACTGAAGAAGAATGCATGACTATCAGGGAGCGGGACGAACAGCGCCTGCAGACCATGAATTTCTACTGCAACACCAAGGAGTGCCTGCGGGCCTATATCCTGCGCTATTTCGGAGAGAAGAATAAAGGCGCCTGCGGAAAGTGCGGAAACTGCCAGAAACACTACGTGGAAAAGGACATGACCAACGAGGCGAAACAAATCATCCGGTGTTTGGGTGATTTGCATGAGAGATATGGAATCAACGTGGTGGTGGGCACACTGCTTGGCGGGAAAAGCGCGAAACTTAGGGAGTACCGGGTGGAACGATATCCTTCTTATGCAGCCTTACATAAACTGCGGGAGCAGGAGATCAAAGATCTGATCGGCCAGATGATACAGGACGGGTATCTTAAGCAGACCAAGGATAAGTATGCCTTGCTGCAGACGACCGGCAAGGCCCAGGATATCATGGATGATCTTTGTACGGTCACGGTGAAGATGGAGCCCAAGAGCAGCCAGATTGCGAAAGAAGATGATAGGATTAAGGGAACGGGTAAGAGACGTTCTGACATTCTCAATACCAGAGGACTGGAATTTTTCGATATTCTGCGGGGCCTGCGGACGCATATTGCCCGTGAAGAGAGTCTGCCGCCGTATCTGGTCTTTTCCGATAAGACGCTGGTGGATATGTGTGTGCGCCTGCCCATGAACCGGACAGAGATGATGGAAGTAAACGGGATGGGTGCCTATAAATTTGAAAAGTATGGGGAAAGATTCCTGGAATGTATTTTGGAGAATACAGGGGGGATTCGGGAGAAGTTTTATTTTGGGGAAATGGAGGAGATTTTGGGGCGGAAAAGGTGAGGGGAAAATTCTGCAAAGGAGATCAAAAGAAAAGGTTGAGAATATAACTTATAAGTTGTATACTTTCATTAAAGAGGGTCGTATATTAAACAATCGCGTTCTAAGGACTATGAAAACTCGAAACGTATTGCATATGCTAGAAAAATAAGTTGATTTATTAGCAGGATGGAAGAATATTATGACAAAAAAGAAATTAGTCGAGGCATACAGTTTTTTTGAAGAAGAAAGTAATGAATTTAGAAAAGAAATGGCAGTGGAAGACTTGCTGGTAGATATCGCGTGTGAGTTCATTAATTTTCGTGTCAAAAATAATATGTCTCAGAAGGATTTAGCTGAAAAATTACAGATGACACAGGCCATGGTCTCCAAATTAGAAAGCGGAGAATATAATCCGACCGTAAAAATGTTGTTTGATATTGCACAAAAATTATCATGGAAATTTAATATTCAATTTGAAAGTAATACACGGAGTAGAGAGTAAAGTTTTAAACAGGTAGCAATCAAATGAGTAATATATCGATAGCATGGGGGTTGCGTTGGGATAGTTGATTCTATGAAGTTATAATATTTTATGAGTAAGGGAAATTTTATACAGGAGAACATGAATTATGGCGAATGATAAAATCAATCAACTGCAACAAGGTTTGAGTACCGCATTTGTAGATGCATCCGTAACCTCAAATCTTGCTTATAAACCACAATTTATTTCAAACAATTATAAAATGGGACATAAAGTGCTCTCATCTGTAAAAGACGAGCTTTTAGCATGTTCTGAATTTGCAATCAGTGTTGCATTTGTTAATATGAATGGTATAACGCCACTTTTGCAGATACTGAAAGAGTTGGAAGCGCGAGAAATTACAGGGCGGATTTTGACGACGAATTATCTGAATTTTAGTGAACCGAAAGCATTAGAAAAACTGTCGGAATTGAGTAATGTTACATTAAAGGTGTATGATGCTGATAAGGCACGGCACGGATTTCATACGAAAGGCTACATATTTAAAAATGAAGATATATATAGAATTATAGTGGGTAGCTCTAACATGACTTCGAGTGCTTTAACTACGAACAAAGAGTGGAATACTAAGATTATTTCTACGGAACAGGGAGAAGTCACAAGGGCTATTGTAACGGAATTTGATGAATTGTGGAACTCTAGTTATACCCGAGAGTACGAAGCGTTTATTGAGGAATATCGTGTCAAGTATGACTTGGCGAAAAAACAGAGAGAAATTGCAAAGCAGGAAGAAATTCCTTCTGTGGATACCTATAAATTGCAACCTAATTCTATGCAGATAAGTTTTATTAGTAATCTTCGGAAAATAAGAGAGTTAGGAGAAAAAAAGGCCCTTCTTATTTCTGCCACAGGGACAGGTAAGACATATGCTTCAGCCTTTGCGTTACGAGATGACAACCCGAAGAAAGCATTGTTTCTTGTGCATAGGGAGCAGATTGCAAAACAAGCGATTGCTAGTTATAAAAGGGTGTTTGGCAATACGAAAGTTTTTGGGCTTTTATCTGGAAATGCGAAAGATTATGAAGCAGACTATCTCTTTTCTACAATGCAAATGATGGCAAAGCCAGAAGTGCTTACGCAATTTTCGAAACAGGAGTTTCAAATGATCATAATAGATGAGGCACATAGAGTAGGAGCTTCTAGTTATCAAAATATTATGGATTATTTCAAACCAGATTTTTGGCTTGGAATGACTGCTTCTCCAGAAAGAACAGACAATTATGATGTGTACCAGGCGTTTGACCATAATATTGCCTATGAAATTCGTTTACAACAGGCACTAGAAGAAGATTTGTTATGTCCTTTCCATTATTTTGGTATTACGGATTTGCAGATTGATGGTGAGACGATAGACGAGGAGACCGGGTTAAAGGATTTTAATAGGTTAACATCAGATGAGCGAGTAAATTACGTGATCGAACAGATGGAGTATTATGGTTATAGTGGTGATCGAGTAAAGGGGCTGATTTTTTGCAGTTCTAAAAAAGAAGCCATGATACTTAGTGAAAAATTTAATGATAGAGGTTATAGAACACTGGCACTGACAGGTAAGGACGATCAGGAAAAGAGGGAGGAAGCAATTGAGCGTTTAGTAACTAATAAGGAAGAAGACCAGTTAGATTATATTCTTACAGTAGATATTTTTAATGAAGGTGTTGATATTCCGGAGATTAACCAGGTTATCATGTTGCGTCCAACTGAGTCGCCTATAGTGTTTGTACAACAGCTTGGACGTGGACTGCGTAAGGCAGAGGGGAAAGAGTATACAGTGATTCTTGATTTTATTGGGAATTATAAAAACAATTTTATGATTCCAATTGCTCTGTCAGGGGATCGAAGTTACAATAAGGACAATATTCGCCGTTATGTGCTTGAGGGAGAACGGGTTATTCCAGGTGCATCTACGATACATTTTGACGAGATATCAAGAAAACGCATTTTCGCAGCAATTGACTCGGCTAATTTTAGTGACATCAAATTGATAAAAGAAAACTATTTCAATTTAAAGCATAAGTTAGGACATATTCCGGCCCTACAAGATTTTGATAAATATGGAGAAATGGATGTACTTCGTATTTTTGATAACAATAGTCTCGGTTCCTATTATAAATTCCTAGTAAAATATGAAAAGGAATATCATGTACGTTTGTCTACAACAGAAGAGAAAATTATTGAATTTGTGTCTAAAAAGTTAGCAAGTGGAAAAAGGATACATGAGCTGGCCCTTATAAATAGGATGTTTAGATTAGGGCATGGTTTGATTGGTGCACTGCAAGAATCATTACAAAAAGACTATAACCAATCTATGAATCAGGATTGTATGAAAAATGTAGTGAACATTATGACAAATGAATTCCCTACAGGAACGGGTAAGGCAACATATGAAGAGTGTGTTTTCTTGGAAATAGAGGAAGGGGAAAACCAAGAAATTGAGTATAAAACCTCAGAGACTATGACGCAAATATTGAGAAATCCAGATTTTTGTACAATTTTAAAAGAATTGGTAGAATTTGGGATAGAGAGATATAGAGCAAATTATAGCAGACGTTATCAGGATACAAACTTGGTGTTATATCAAAAGTATACCTATGAAGATGCTTGCCGTCTTTTAAATTGGGAAAATAATGAGGTGCCTTTGAATATAGGAGGATATAAGTTAGATAAAAAGACAAAGACATTTCCAGTTTTCATTAATTATGATAAAGCGGATGATATTAGTGAAACGATAAAATATGAAGATCATTTTGTTAACAACAGTATATTAATTGCTGTTTCTAAAAGTGGACGCAATCTAGAATCAGAAGATGTGCAAAATTTCTTAAAAGCGAAAGAGAGAGGGATAGATGTTCATCTTTTTGTACGCAAAAATAAGGATGATAAGATTTCAAAAGAATTTTATTATTTAGGGCGTATGACAGCAAGCGGCCAAGCGCAAGTTTTTACAATGCAAAATACGGATAAGACTGCTGTTGAAATTGAATGGCTTCTTGATACACCAGTGCGGGAGGATATCTACCAATATATTACAAATGAATAGGAGTACACAGTTATGAAAACCATCAAAGTAGCCGCCGCCATCATCACCCACAACCACCAAATCTTCGCCACCCAGAGAGGTTACGGCGAGTTCAAGGACGGCTGGGAATTTCCCGGCGGCAAAATCGAAGAGGGAGAAACGCCCCAGGAAGCATTAATCAGAGAAATCAGGGAAGAATTAGATACAGAAGTTGAGGTGGGAGAGCTGATTGATACCGTGGAATACGACTACCCAACATTTCACCTGTCCATGAACTGCTTCTTATGCACGATTAAATCAGGTAATCTGGTATTGAAGGAACACGAAGCGGCCAGGTGGCTGACCAGAGAGACACTTGACAGCGTGGCGTGGCTGCCAGCAGACGTGGCATTAATTGAAAA
>CAJUFU010000055.1:8239-20587 GCA_910585555.1 uncultured Lachnospiraceae bacterium | reverse complement strand
AGAGCAACCGGCTCATAACCGGTCGGTCCTGGGTTCGAGTCCCCGAAGGTCCATCAAGAATCCCTAAGGATTCGCCAGAGGTCGGAGTTCATTCCGAATAGACTTACTCCATAAACGCAGTCAATACCGAAAGGGACTGTGAGGGTACAAATTCCTAAAGGAATTTGTACGGAGTTAATCCCGAAGGGATTTACTCGAAGTTAATCTCGAAGGGATTTACTCCATTGACATGGGCAGGCTTCTGGATATATAATAAGATAGTTGAAACAAAAAGGCCCGGTGGCTCAGTTGGTTAGAGCGCCGCCCTGTCACGGCGGAGGTCGTGGGTTCGAGTCCCATCCGGGTCGTTTCACAGACAAACTCATCATATTGGTAATATGCCGGCGTGGCGGAACTGGCAGACGCACAGGACTTAAAATCCTGCGGGACTAACCTCCCGTACCGGTTCGATTCCGGTCGCCGGCACTATTCAAAGATGGCTCAATCCTTTGTAAAGACGAGGATTGGGCTGTTTTCTTTTATGCGGGGGAACCTATGAAACTTTTAAGAAAGCTGTCTTTTCTGGGTAAAATTTTTACAGGAATGATTGTAGCGTCAATCATTCCCATGCTGGGCGGCTATTTACTGCTGTTACAGGTATTGAATCTGACCTACCAGAATCAACTGAACAGGGAAGCGAAGAGCACGCTTGCCATGGCGGAAGAATCTTTAGAGGAGGCTTTCCAGGATATTTTCGATGTGCTGGGCAGATTGAGCGAGGATGAGGCGGTTGGCCTTTTTCTGGTAAAGGGTGACGACAGGCTTGCGGAAGACCTGTACCGGAAACTGTTTGCGGCGGCGGGAGAATGCGGCAGTTACGCCAGCTTTTCCATCTATGACAGCGAGGGTTTTCGGAAGATGACGGTGACGGATAACAAGTATATCAGTAAGAAATTGTCCCTGAACTGGAATATATTGTACCGGGCGGACAGGCATCCGGGAGAGTATGTGGTCTGTAATGCAAGGCTCTACGAGGGAGAAAAGAGAGTGGAGTATTTGCGTGTGGGGAAGCCTGTACTGGATACCAATGGAGAGGTGAAGGGGTATGTGATCGCCACCATCGTGAAAGACAATTTTGATCATATGCTCAAGGGACTGGGCAAAGAGCAGGAGGGAGTCATCTACGTCATGGATGATTTCCGGGAGATTGTGTACTTTTCCAGCGAAAGTTATTCGGAGGAGATTGTGAATGCAGGCAAAGCCTTGTTTAAGATGGAAGCACCCTGTATGAGCATAGAGGAAGACAGTTTCTATTATTTGGATTATAATGAAGAATGTAACCTGTATATTATGTACCGTCAGCCCATGGCTTTTCTAAATGATATGAAAAATTATGTGCTGGGGATTGCGGTGCTGACAGGAATATTCAGTGTACTGGTCTGTCTTGTCCTGTCCTATTATTTCAGCCGTCTGATCTATAAACCGATTCAGCGGATGCAGCTTGCCATCGGAGAGATTAAAAAGGGAAACTATGAGACCCAGATTGAAGTCAACAGTGACGACGAACTGGGACAATTGTCGGAGAGTTTTAACGCCATGTCGAAGCATTTGATCGACAACACGGAGAGACTGATTCAGCGGGAGAGGGAATTGAGCGACAGTAATATCAAGATGATGCAGGCCCAGCTAAATCCCCACTTTTTATATAATACGCTGGATACCATGAAGTGGATGGCCAAAGAGAACGGACTGCCGGAATTGGGCTCCATGGCTTCTAATCTGGCGCAGATTCTCAGGATGAGCATTTCCGCCAGACCCATTATCCGGCTTTCCCAGGAGATTGCGCTGGTGGAGGCCTATACGGAGATTCAGAAGATACGCTTCGAGGATAAGTTTGAATTGATCGTGGATATACCGGAAGAACTGGAGGACTGCATGATTCCCAAACTGACGCTGCAGCCCATTGTGGAGAATGCCATCATCCACGGACTTGCGGATTGTGAGACAGGAACGGTGCTGGTGCAGGCGTCTGTGGTGAAGGGGACGGACCGATTCCAGGCGGCCGCTGCAGACGGCAGTGCTTTGGATTTGGAAAGGGAGATTATACAGATTCTGGTGCAGGATGACGGTGCCGGTATGACGGCGGAGGAAGTGGAACAGCTTAACGAAACGGGTCAGACGGCGAAGGGCAGAACATCCGGCCACGAAAGTATTGGTTATAATAATGTGGATGCGATCATCAGGCTTCATTATGGGGAGCAGTATGGATTGTATACAGAGTCGGAGAAAGGGATTGGCACGAAGGTGTATCTGTCCCTTCCCTTAAGCAGGGATTCGTAGAAGGTTTTCCTGATTTATTGTAAAATATGTAGGACTTTTCGGTAATTGAAGGTATAATAGTTATAGATTGATAAACACAAAGATGAGAATGAGGGTAGTTAAGCTGCTGAAATTAGATGCAAAGTCTAAAATGAAGAAGAGGTGAAGTAAATGGCAGTTATAACATATAATGATCAGTTAAGAAATTTATTAGCGAATGTGGAATGTGTACTGGCTTTTGATACAGCGGCAGATTTTTTAGGACTAACAAATGGCGGTTATAGACCAGCAGCACAAATATTTGTCAATAAAAAGCAAAATATAGAAGGGACGGAACAGATTTTGGTACCGTCTCTTGAGGTACTTGCGTGTGAAGAACGGAATGGATTAGTATGTACTACAGTAACCCAAACCATTATTGACCTTTTGGAGCAAAATGGGGATGAGCAGATTATCACGGAGTGTTTGGCAAATTATTATGACGGGCATAATGAGAGTTTTGATGGACTTGAATTGCCAGAACATTTGCAGTCTAGGTTTGAGAAATATAAGGCATGGGCGGTTGATTATTATAAAGAGTAGGTGATGTGTTTGGATTTGATGGAATTTTTATACAGGGTGATGGAAGAGTTGTCATATGCAGGCGTACCGATTGTGTTTAAGGGTGCGATGGTTCTTAATCTTGCAATCAGGGATAATAATCCATCAAAAGTTGAAAGAGCAACCAGAGATATAGATGGAGATTGGATTGGTGAAATTCCTTCTATGGAGGAAATGGAAAAGGCGCTGAGAAACGCGGTTAAAAAGGTAGATTCCTCATTAGATGTCCAAGCTAGTAGAATATTTGCTGAAAGAAAATCTGCAGGTTTTAGAATTACCAATGAAATGGGAGAAAAGATCGCAAGTATTGATTTAAGCGTCAGGCAGAATCGATTTTGCAGACCTTATGTCTCCTATGTGAACGGAATATCCATTACAGGAGCAAGTTTGGCTAAAATGCTTTCTGACAAATTATATGCAATTTCTGGAGAAAGTGTATGTAGAAGAATGAAGGATGTATTGGATATTTATGTGATGTCTTTTATTACAAAAATTGATATGGATGAATTGCGTCAGATATGGATTGAAACAGGTAGAGAATTGGGGAATTTTGATGCGTATAAAACTCAGATTGTTAAGTTGGATGAAGCTTATAATAAAATGAAGGGTATAAAAAATAAACCTAATTTTATTGAAGTATATAGTCGGGTAAATGATGTAATATGCAAATTGGAATATCAAAAGGGAATGGAAGCTCCGATTAAGATAAAGTAAGATAAATTTTAGAATATGAACAGGGAATAGAAGAAAGTATGTACAAGGTAGTGGTAGTGGAAGATGAAAAGCGTGTGCGTCAGGGCATTATAATGGGAACTGACTGGTCTAAGATCAACTGTATCGTGATGGGAGAGGCGGCAAGCGGAGAGGAAGGCGTGGAGATTATCCGTAAATGCAGGCCGGACATTGTGGTAACGGATATTCGGATGCCGAAGATGATGGGGATCGAGATGATTGAACAAATTCACGCATATGGATTGGAACCCTATGTGATTTTCCTCACGGCTTATGATGATTTCACCTATGCGCAGCAGGCCATTAAACTGGGTGTGGCGGATTATCTTTTAAAGCCTTTTAAAGATGGGGAACTGGAGAGTACCATCCTTAAGATTATTGAGAGGAATAAGCGGGATACGGAGCGCAAGGAGCAGCAGAATCAGGAACTGCGCCTGGATGCGGGTGATAAGAGTAAATATATCATGGACGCCATCGCCTATGTGGATGTCAATTACGCCAATCCCAATATCTCGGTCAAGGCGGTGGCGGACAGCCTGGGAATCAGCGAGGGGCATTTGAGTCATCTGTTCCGCAAGGAGACGGATTCCACGCTGATGGCTTTTGTGACCAAGAAACGTATGCGCGTGGCCATGAGCCTTCTGCAGGATTATAGCCATAAGGTCTATGAGGTGGCAGAACAGGTGGGATATCGCAACATTACGTATTTCAGTGCCACCTTTAAGAAATATGTGGGCGTTTCGCCCTCAGAATATCAGAATCGTTACAGCCCGGAGTGAAATCCGGGCTTTTTATGTGCAGACCCCTGTTTGTGGCAATGTGTCAGAATTGTGAAACATATAAGCGTATTGTCCAGTAGACTCTTTTGTGCATTTTGTATATGATTTTAGTAGGAAACAAATAAAAGTTGCATGTTTTCACATATGACATCTCAGGAATCGGCAGAAAAAGAGAATATGCAGCCCATAGGTGAAGGAGGAAAAAGTTATGAGAAAGAATGTCATGAAAAAAGTGACAGCGGCAATCCTTGCGGCATCAATGATCTTTTCATTGACAGCCTGCGGCGGTTCCGATGCACCGGCAGAAGCGCCTGCCACAGAAGCGCCGGCAGCGGAGGCACCTGCTGCAGAGGCACCGGAGGCAGAGGCGCCCGAGGCGGAGGCACCGGCAGCAGAGGAAGCAGCTTCCGGGGAGGACGATCTGGTAGCCGCAGCACAGGCGGAAGGTTCCTTGGTGGTTTATGGTTCCTGTGAAGAGGCATATCTGTCTGCAGCATGTCAGAAGTTTGAAGAGATGTACGGCATCAAAGTGGATTATCAGAGACTTTCCACTGGTGAAGTATATACAAAGATCGAGGAGGAAGCGGGCAACCCTTCCGGCGATGTATGGTTTGGCGGCACCACAGATCCTTATAATGAGGCAGTGGCAGCAGGTCTGTTAGAGCCCTATGCGGCTAAAAACGCTTCCCATTTACTGGGAGACATGTACAAGGATGCAGACGGCAATTGGTATGGCATCTATAAGGGCATCCTTGGTTTCATGGTAAATAAAGAAGAACTTGACCGTCTGGGGCTTGCTGTGCCGCAGGACTGGGATGATCTGTTAAAGCCGGAGTATAAGGGCCTGATCGGTATGTCCAATCCTTCCACAGCTGGTACAGCGAAGTTAGTCATCAACACCATGGTACAGACCAAAGGACATGATGAGGCAATGAAGTATTTCCAGGAACTTGACAAGAACGTATATCAGTATACAAAGAGTGGTTCCGGCCCGTCTAAGATGGTAGGCCCCGGCGAATGTGTAATCGGTATCGGCTTCCTGCATGACGGCATCACACAGATTCTTTCCGGTTATGACAATATTGAGTTGGTGATTCCTGCATCGGGAACAAGCTTTGAGATCGGTGCGACAGCTATCTTTAAGGGCTGTAAGCATCCCAATGCGTCCAAACTCTGGATTGAATACGCACTGTCTCCCGACTGCGTGGATATCGCCAAGGACAATGAGTCCTATCAGTTCCTTGTGCTGGATAACGCAAAACAGCCGGAGGAAGCTGCACAGTTTGGTTTGGATCCCGACAATGTAATTGATTACGACTTTGAGGATGCGAAACAGAATACCGCAAAGTATGTGGAAGATTTCTTTACGGCAGTAACAAATGGTTCTGCGGACGCTGCAGACGGCAGCAGGTTCCTCACCGAATAAATGTATGAGAAGAAGTTCTAAAGACGTTCCGAAATAGATTTCATATGGGGAGATGGTGTTGGTGCCATCTCCCGTTCGTTAAGAGAAGAGGAGGTATGGGGATGGCATCGAAAAGCAAGAGTGCGAGACTGGACCGTAAGAAGCTGCTTTCGGATCCGGTGATGGTGGGGATGATCGTGATTCTGCTTATTTTTCTGGCTTTGTTCATCTGCTATCCGCTGTTTGTGCTGTTGATAGACAGTGTCTATACGGAAGGACAGGTCACGCTGGATGTGTTTCGGCGGGTCTTAAGTATGCAGAGATTCCGGCAGGCATTCAGCAATACGGTGGTATTGGGGTTACTGACAAGTACATTGTCCACATTGATTGGGCTGCTGTTTGCCTATGTGGACGTCTATGTGAAGGTGAAGAATAAGACTGTGGGGAGACTTTTTAATATCGTATCACTTCTGCCGGTGGTCTCACCGCCCTTTGTTTTGTCGTTGTCAACGATTATGTTGTTTGGGCGCAGCGGTATCATAACCCGGTCTTTGTTACATATATATGATTCCAATGTATATGGCTTGAAGGGAATCGTGGCGGTGCAGACGCTGACCTTTTTCCCGGTCTGTTATATGATGCTGAAGGGGCTGTTAAAGAATATCGACCCCTCGTTAGAAGAGGCGGCTCGGGACATCGGCGCATCCCGGATGAAGGTGTTTGGCACGGTGACGCTGCCTTTGCTTCTACCGGGTATCGGCAATGCGTTTCTGGTCACCTTTATCGAGTCGGTGGCGGATTTCGCCAATCCGATGCTGATCGGCGGCGACTATGATACCTTGGCTACAACGATTTATCTGCAGGTAACGGGTTCTTATGACTCTACGGGTGCAGCGGCCATGTCGGTGGTGCTTTTGTCACTGACGTTGATTCTGTTCTTTATCCAGAAATATTATCTGGAGAGAAAAACGGCAGCTACTCTCACCGGCAAGGCGTCCAGGGCGAGGATGCTGATTGAAGACAAGAGCGTGACGATTCCCCTCACCATCATCTGTTCTTTGGTGGCGGTGTTTGTCATCGTCATGTATATCATGATTCCCTTTGGGGCTTTATTCAAACTGTGGGGGCGCGATTATTCGCTTTCCTTAAAGTGGTTTGAGTATCTGTTCAAATATAGCGGGTTTAAAGCATTTAAGGATTCCTTTATCCTTTCCATCATTGCCGCGCCCATCACGGCCCTGCTGTCCATGGTCATCTCCTATCTGGTGGTGAAGAAGAAGTTCAAATCCAAGGGATTTATTGAGTTCGTATCTATGCTTGCCATGGCGGTGCCCGGGACGGTCTTAGGTATCGGCTATATCCGCGGTTACGCCAACGGTATCTTCCATACAGGCATTATGAGCGGCCTGTACGGTACAGGGCTGATATTGATTATTGTATTTATCATACGAAGTCTCCCGGTGGGCACCAGAAGCGGTATCTCTGCCCTTCGCCAGATCGACAAGTCCATCGAGGAATCGGCATATGATTTGGGTGCGGGCAGCGGCAAAGTATTTATGACGGTGACACTTCCCCTGATTAAGGATTCCTTTTTCAGCGGTCTGGTGACCTCGTTTGTGAGAAGCATCACGGCGATCAGCGCGATTATTCTGTTAGTGACGCCTCAGTTCTTACTGATTACCTGTCAGATTAACGAGTTCGCGGAGAAAGGATATTATGGCGTGGCCTGCGCTTATGCGACCATCCTGATTCTGATTGTTTATTTCTCGGTATTGTTGATGAATTTGTTTATCCGTTTCTTTGGAACAAGTAAGAAGATAAAGGAGGAAGATTAATATGTTGGAATCAAAAGGAATTCGTCTGGAACATATTTCTAAAATATATCAGGATCCCAAGACAGGCAAAGACTTTAAGGCGGTGGACGATGCGGACCTGACCATTGAGCCGGGAAGTTTTGTCACGCTGCTGGGGCCCTCCGGATGCGGTAAGACTACCACGCTCAGAATGATTGCAGGATTCGAGAGCCCGGATGAGGGAGAGATTTATCTGGGAGAGCAGGCCATTAACGAGCTGACGCCCAACAAGCGGGATACGGCCATGGTGTTTCAAAGTTACGCCCTGTTTCCTCATTATAATGTGTTTGATAACGTGGCGTACGGCCTGAAGCTTCGTAAGATGGATAAGGATACCATACGCAAGAAGGTAATGGATATTCTGGAGCTGGTGGAACTTGGAGGCATGGAGGCCCGTATGACCAATCAGCTTTCCGGCGGGCAGCAGCAGAGAGTTGCGCTTGCCAGGGCGCTTGTGGTGGAGCCCAGCGTCTTATTGTTTGATGAACCTTTGTCTAACCTGGATGCGAAACTGCGTGTTTCCATGCGGACCGAGATTCGAAATATCCAGCAGAGAGTGGGCATTACGGCAATCTATGTTACCCATGACCAGAGTGAGGCCATGGCGCTTTCCGATCAGATCATCATTATGAACAAAGGTGTGGTGGCACAGATCGGGACACCCCAGGAGATTTATTACAGGCCCAAAGATGCTTTTGTGGCCAATTTCATCGGGGAGGCCAATTTCCTGGATGGCAGACTGCTTTCTAAGGAAGGCAATAAGGGCGTTTTGAGCGTATATGATTATCAGGTGGATGTGGAGAATGTGGAAGACTTTGTGCCGGATGAAAACTGCACCCTGGTGCTGCGGCCCGAGTCGGCAGTGCTGGATACACAAGGACAGCTTCCCTGTGTGGTGATCATGAGCTGCTTTATGGGGTCATACCAGCATTATCAGGTCAAAGTGGGCAACGTGGTGGTGCAGATTACAGATTTTAACCCCAGATATAAGAGAATCTTTCAGGTGGGAGAGAAGGCATATGTGAAGTTCCAGGCCTGCGACAGCCATCTGTTAAAGCGTTAGAATGGCCCGACAAATCATTATGTAGAAATCGACAGGGTTTTGCAGGCATATTCGCAGACGAAAAAAGAGAGCATAAAATCATGAAAGAACAGGGGGTGGTGCCATGCAGGGATACTTAGAATCGGTCAGCGCGGAAACCAGGATTTTGCTGGCATTATCTATCATATTATTTGCCGGTTTCATTATGACCAGGCTGACCAACACCCTGAATCTTCCCAAAGTCAGCGGCTATATTCTGGCAGGCGTACTGATTGGGCCCTGCGGGCTGAATATGATTCCCAGGGATATGATCGAGAATCTGAGTTTTGTCAGTGATCTGGCCCTGGCCTTCATCGCCTTCGGCGTGGGGAAATTCTTTAAAAAGGAAGTGATCAAAAAGACCGGCAGCAAAGTGCTGATCGTCACGTTCTTCGAAGCGCTCCTGGCGGGCGTTCTGGTGACGGCGGTGTGCATGATGGTATTTCATCTGGACTTGGATTTTGCTTTGATTCTGGGGGCAATCGCTACGGCTACGGCTCCTGCCAGCACCATGATGACCATCAACCAGTACAAGGCTAAGGGAGAGTTTGTGAACACCCTTCTGCAGATTGTGGCGCTGGACGATGTGGTCTGCCTGCTGGCATTCAGTATTGTGGCGGCCGTTGCAGGAGCCACTGGCGGGGAGGCGGTGACGGCACAAGAGATTCTACTGCCCATTGTCTATAATATCTTTGGGCTGTTTCTTGGCTTTTTCTGCGGCTATTTCTTAAGCAGGCTGCTGATTCCTGCCAGAAGCAAAGATAACAGGCTGATTCTGGCAATTGCTATGCTCACAGGAATATCGGGAATTTGTACTTCCTTAAATATTTCTCCTCTGCTTTCCTGCATGGTGTTCGGGGCATCCTATATCAATCTGACCAGGGATAAGAAACTTTATAGACAGCTGAATAATTTCACACCGCCGGTGATGTCCTTATTCTTTATTGTATCCGGTATGAAACTGGATATAGAGGCGCTTTCCACGGTGGGCGTTATAGGCATCTGCTATTTTATCGTCCGCATTATCGGTAAATATGCGGGCACATACATAGGCTGCGCCATTACCGGTATGAGTAAGGAGGCGCGGAAATACATGGGACTCGCGCTGGTGCCTCAGGCGGGTGTGGCCATCGGTCTGGCCTTTCTGGGGGAGAGACTTCTGCCGGGGGAGCGGGGACAGCTGTTACTCACCATCATCCTCTCTTCTTCCGTTCTCTATGAGCTGGCAGGCCCTATCTGTGCCAAACTGGCATTGATTTTCGCGGGCTGTATTACGCTGGAAAACGCGGTGAGTGCGGAGATGGGTGAGCTGGAAGAAACAGAAGAGACGCCGGGAAAAGTACAGATCGAGGCGCCGGAAGGAAGCGAAAGCCCTGTGGAGGTATACAAAACGGAGGAGACAGGAAGTCTAAGTCAAGGGAAAAGAACAGCCAAGGAGCAGGAAGAGGCATCGGAGATTTCCCTGGTGGAGCATATATCAGCGTATTAAGGCGGCATAAAAACCTGCCTGCGGGCAAAGAGAACCCTGCAGACAGGTTTCATTTATAGAAAAAATAATTCTGCTCTAAAGTCTTTTGAGAATTAACCGATACAAATAATGTAAGGAATTGAGTTATAAAAAGGAGGAGTCAGATATGCGTATTGAGGCCTATACACAGGTTCAGCAGATTTACGGGGCAAAGAACCACGCAAAAACACAGAAAACAGCTAAAAATACGGCTTCTGATCAGATTCAGATCTCCAGTTTCGGTAAGGATATCCAGACTGCCAAAAATGCGGTGGCGGCTGCCGACGATATCAGGAGTGAACTGACAGCTCCTCTCAAAGCAAGTATTGCGAACGGAACGTATCAGGTGAGCACAGAAAGTTTTGCAGAGAAACTGATGAAGCAGTATGAGGAAATCGAAGGTCTGTAGACACAATGAAAGGTGAGGTTTGATGTGGCAAGTTTGATGGAAACCTTGATTGAGGTTTTAGAGAAAGAAAATCTGGAATACAAGAGTCTATTGGAGTTGTCCCTTCAGAAAACACCAGCCATTGTGTCTGAGGACTTGCAGTTATTAACGAAAATCACGGATGAGGAGCAAATCATAGTAAGCAGAATCAATCATCTGGACAATCAGAGAAATGAGGCTGTTAATGATATTGCGAACGTACTTAACAAGGATGTTGCGAAACTAAAAATTGTAGATTTAATTAAGATGCTGGAAAAAAGGCCGGAAGAACAGGCGAGACTGTCAAGGGTATTCGACAGTCTGCGGAATAACGTCCGCTCAGTGAAGCGTGTCAACGAACAGAACAGAGAGTTGATCGAGAATGCTTTGGAGCTGGTTCAGTTTAACATGAATGTTCTGCAGTCCATGAATAAAGCACCGGAGACAGCCAACTATAACAGGGGCGCCTATAACACGGGTGATGTGATTGGAATGAGCAATAAGGCCTTTGACGCCAAGCAGTAGAATTGTTGAGGACGGTAGATTATGTCATTATTCGGAAGCCTTTATATAGGCGTTTCAGGTTTACAAACATCAAATAATGCGCTGAATACGACTGCGCATAACATGTCTAATTTAGACACCATAGGATATACCAGACAGCAGGTTGCTCAGGGAACAAGGACATATGTCACGATTGCCAAGAGCAACAAGACGAACTGGAAGCAGACAGGTCTCGGTGTCAATTATACCCTTACCAGACAAGAGAGAGATTTAATATTAGATAAAAACTATCGCCGCGAGTCGGGGCGGATGGCTTTTTATGATATCTCGGCGAGCGCATTAGAGGAGATAGAATATATTCTGGGCGAGTCCAACGAGGGCCATGAGTTCGCGGAAGCACTCAGCGGTGATAACGGATTCTGGGTAGCTGTGCAGGAGCTCAGCAAGGACCCTACCAGTTCGGTTAAGCAGAACTTGTTTGTGACCAAGGGGTATGAATTTATCACCAGAGCAAAGGCGGTATATGACAGCCTGAAAGAATATCAGAACAACCTGAACAAGACGGTTGTTGCGGATGTTAATAAGATAAACGCTTATGCCAAAGAGATACAGGCTCTCAATGAGAAGATTATCAGTGTCGAGGCTGGTGTGGAGAATGCCAACGATTTGAGAGACCGCCGCAATTACCTTCTGGATGAACTTGCCAAACTGGGTTCCATCACCTATTCGGAGAATGGCAACGGTTATGTGAAAGTGAAATTCGAGGGCGTTGATCTGGTACAGGGCGGTGCGGTCAATGAAATGGGTCTTTATCAGGATGTAAAGACAGGATTTTATACCCCTTATTGGAAGATGCTTGCCACTTGCGATTACAATGAAGAGGGCGAAGTGGTAGTTACGGAGGAAGGAATCAAAAATGCCAAGGTGTTTGATTTAACGGCTAAGATTTCTTCGCAGTTTAATACAGATATTGGTTCATTGAAGAGCACCCTGTATGCCAGGGGTGATCATTACGCTACCTTTCAGGAAATCAATGATATCAATAAAGACGGCGTGTATGAAGAGGGCTGGTATAACAGAAATATTGAGCAGTCGGTTGTCATGAACGTGGAGGCGGAGTTCGACCAGCTGATTAACGCCGTGGTGACAAAGATTAATGATA
>CAJUFU010000055.1:0-8229 GCA_910585555.1 uncultured Lachnospiraceae bacterium | reverse complement strand
GCTGAGGAAGCGGGAGAGTGGCCGGCATCCGATTATTTAAGGGACGAGAACGGGAATCCCTATCAGCTTTTTCAGAAAATCTCGGAAGACGGAGAATGGACCACCAGCAATATTATCATCAACAGCGAGCTTAGACAGAATCCTTCCCTCCTGAATTTCAGACTGGATGAACATTCGGAAGATAATGGGACGATGGAGAAGTTAAAGAATGCATTTGAGGAAGCGATTTATAAGCTGAATCCCAATGTGCAGACGCCTGTGTGTTTCAAGGATTACTATAAGAATCTGGTATCACAGATTGCCAATACGGGTTCCGTATTCAGGGCTGTGCAGGCGAACCAGACAGTAGCGGCGGATGCTTTGGGCGGCGCCAGAGAACAGATTGTGGGCGTGTCTTCCGACGAGGAATTGACCAATATGATCATGTACCAAAACGCCTACAATGCATCCAGCAGATACATTAATGTGGTCAGTGAAATGTTAGATCATATTCTGTCCACGCTGGGACGTTAAGATAGAGAGGTGAAAACATGGCATCAACTTTTTTTGGCTTGACAATTGCATCATCGGGTCTTCGGGCAGCCAATGCGGCCTTAAATACCACGGGTAATAATATCAGCAATGTAAATACGGCCGGTTACAGCCGCCAGCAGGTGACACAGGAGGCAGCCAATGCCCTGCGTGTGTTTGCCACCTATGGCTGCGCAGGTGCTGGTGTTGAGACCATCGCAATCGAACGTATCCGGGATAAATTTTACGACGAAAAATTCTGGGATAACGAGACCAAACTCGGTGAGTATGATGCGAAAGCATACTACTGTAAGATGATAGAAGATTATCTGGAAGATGATAACAAGACGGGGTTCGTATCCATATTTGGACAGATAGAGACCACACTGCAGGAGATTACCAAGAACGCCAGCAGTACGGATACCAAAGCGCAGTTTCTCTCCGCAGCCAAGAGTCTGTCGGATTATTTCAACAATATGTACGGCGATCTGCAGAATCTCCAATCCGATGTGAATGATGAGATTAAGATTCGGGCGGACCAGATCAACTCCATTGCCCAGGATTTGGCGACGGTCAATAAGCAGATCAATACCATCGAGATGACGGGCACCATAGCCAATGAACTGCGGGATAAGAGAGATATGCTGATTGATGAACTCTCCGCGATTGTGGATGTGGAGACCAGTGAGACGCCCATTTACGACATGCAGGGAAATGCTACCAAAGCCAACAGATTTATGGTAAAGATTGCCGGCGGCCAGACATTGGTAGATATGGACGATTATAGACAGCTGGTATGCATAGCCCGCACCAAAGAAGAGAAAGTCAATCAGACCGATGTGGATGGTCTTTATGAGATTTATTGGGATAACGGTCTGGAATTTGGATTATACAATGCGTCCATGGGCGGTGCCCTGCGCGGCTTGATCGAGATGCGTGACGGCAATAACGGCGAGTATTTTAAAGGCGAAGCGGTGGAGATTGCCTACCGCGGCGATACCACCAAGGTTGTGATTGAAACCAACGCTTCCTATTTAGAGGGAATGGCTAAGTGTAATCTGTCTGATACGGGCGGTATCATCAACATTGGCGATCAATTGTTTTATTATAAAGACTGGTCTTATGACACAGAGACCGGACGGTATACTTTTACGGTGGACAATGTGGCCAGCGATGCGGCTCTCACACCGGCCAAGAACTATCAGCCGGTAAGCATCGGCGGAGACGTGAATTATCAGGGCGTGCCCTATTATCTGAAGCAGATGAATGAGTGGATTCGTGATTTTTCCAAGAAAGTCAACGATATCTTCTCGGCAGGTATCACGGCGGAAGACCCGCCGCAGGATGCGGGTATCCTGTTTACGGCTGATAAAGCCACCTCAAAAGAACAGTTCTCGGAAGATGAGCTGAATGATTCCAGAGGAAACGGCAAAGGATATTATTACATCACAGCAGGCAATTATGCCATTGTGGATGAGTTGATCAAGAACCCGGATTTGCTGGGCACCAGAAGTGATGTGGATTTGGATCCGGATGATGACGTGCAGGATGTGGACGGTATAGAGCAGTGCAGACAGGTACATGCAGTGATCTCCATGATCAGCGACAAGAACCAGTTCAGCTTCCGTGGCAGAAACGCAGGCGGTTTCCTGGAATGCATTTTGTCAGATGCGACCTTAAACGCAAGCAATGCCGATACCTTCTATTCCACCTATCTTAGTCTGGAAACCAATATCGACAACCAGAGAACATCCATCTCCGGTGTGGATGAGGATGAAGAGGCATTAAACCTTGTAAAATATGAGAATTCCTATACGCTGGCTTCCAAGATGATCAATGTGCTGACAGAAGTGTATGACAGATTGATTTTACAGACTGGAGTTTAATAGAATAGAGAGGAAGATGCATTATGAGAATGACAAATAAGATTATGCGGAATAATTCTATTTATAATATTAACCAGAATAAGATTCTGAAGGATCAGCTGACGAACCAGATGACCACCCAGAGCAAGATTGTCAGACCTTCCGATGACCCGGTTGTAGCTATTCGTGCGCTTCGTCTGCGCAGCAATGTGACGACGGTGACACAGTATAACGACAAGAATGCGGATGATGCGGATAAGTGGCTGAAACTCACGGCGGATGCGCTTGATACGGTTAACTCGGTACTGGACGGTCTCTATGAGCAGGCGGAGACGGCGGCCAATAAATACCAGACTTCCGACGGTTTAAAGATTATTATGGAGCAGATGGATTCTCTTACCAAAGAGTTCTA
The DNA here is from genome assembly GCA_910585555.1 of uncultured Lachnospiraceae bacterium. Classification (GTDB taxonomy): domain Bacteria; phylum Bacillota; class Clostridia; order Lachnospirales; family Lachnospiraceae; genus UBA3282. The sequence goes on along the minus strand of CAJUFU010000055.1, from coordinate 5,442 downwards.
TGCAAGCGGTAATGTGGACTACGCGGGACGCTTTATCTTCTCCGGTTACAGGACGGATACGCCCGTTACCTTTACCCAGGCGGATGTGCTGGAGATGGAGAAACACCCGATTTCTTATAATATCGAAGAGGGACTTAGTTATAAACAGATCAGTACCATCAACTATACCAATTATGATGTGGTGGACGGACCGACACTCACATCGGATACCACCTCTTATGAGCAGGGTGTGACCAATACGGATTTGTACCGGTTCCGGTTGTCCTATGACGGATTGGATTCGGTTGATGCGACGAAGAATAACAGCAAGAAAGCAGGAGCGATTCAGATCACTGCCAACAGCAAAGACGGCAGTTCTACCATACGGATTGATGATACAGGCGTAACTGTAATTCCGGGAAATCCTAATGACAGCGGTTTGTTTAACGGGATGACCATGAAAGAGTATGCCGACCCGGAGGAGGCTTACAGGGATGTAGCCAACGGCACCTTTACGGGGATTGCTTATTGTCCTACCAGCGGGGAACTGGTCTTTGGCAAGGATGTATATGAAGGTTTTGATGAAAGCGTTAATTTTTCCTTTACTTATGATAAGAGCAGCTGGGGCAATGGAGATGTCAATCCGGTGCACTACTTTAAGTGTACGGAGACCAAGGATATCGGCGACGGCACCATGACCGATGTAAGAAAGACCGCTTATAATACCCAGAAGAAGGAAGGCAAGGACCAGGATATCTACTACGATGTGGGATTCAATCAGCAGATTCAGGTCAACAGCCGTGCGGATGAAGTGTTTACCCATGATGTGGGCAGAGATATGGATGACTTCGATCACTGCCTGAAAGAGTTGCAGGGCATTGAGACCAAGAAAAAAGAAATCGAAGAGAAGATGAAGGAGTTTTCGAAAGATTCGCCGCAGTATAAGGACTACGAGAAAAGATTCAAGGCGGTGGAAAAGGCGGAAGCCTATATCAGAGAAAACATACACAATAAGTTTGAGAACCAGATTTCCAAGTATCAGCAGTATGAGGATGATACCAGGGTGGCGATAACCAATAATGCCACAAGAATGAGCAGACTGGATTTGATTTCCGCCCGTCTGACGAATCAGAAAGCTACCTTTAAGGAGCTGCAGACAGATAATGAGGGAATTGATGTGACGGAGGTTGCGGTGGAACTGACCAGTTCCGAGATGACCTACAGTGCGGCACTGATGGCTACCAGTAAGATCATGCAGACAAATCTGATGAATTACATCTAATTTGAGGAAGGCGGTTTTGAGGGGTATGGAGATTACAACGAAAGTATTTGGAAAAATCACGATCGACGATGAGAAGATCATACATTTTCCGAATGGTATCATAGGCTTTCCGGAACTGACGGATTTTGCGCTGATTCATGATGAGGAGAAGGGTACTGACACGATTCACTGGCTGCAGTCTCTGCAGGAACCGGCTTTCGCCATGCCGGTGATGGATCCCCTCATCGTGTGTCCGGATTATAATCCGGAAGTGGATGACGAACTTTTAAATTGTATCGGAGAGATTGTGCCGGAGGAGCTTCTGGTGATGGTGACGGTGACGGTGCCGAAGGACATTAAGAAGATGACGGTCAATTTAAAAGGTCCTATGGTGATCAATGCGGCGCGGAGGAAAGCCACGCAGGTGATCGTGGAGGGAGATGAGTACAAAGTAAAATTCCCCATTTATGATATTCTCAATCAGAAAAAAGAGAAGGCAGGTGAGTAAATGTTAGCTTTATCCAGAAAAAAGAATGAGGCGCTTGTGATCAACAATAATGTGGAGATTACAGTTCTCGAGATCAAGGGCGAGCAGGTAAAGCTAGGCATCAGCGCACCGAGGGAAGTGCCCGTATACCGCAAGGAAGTGTATATCCAGATTCAGGATGCCAACCAAGAGGCTGTGGATGTGGACGGTATGGAGGCTTTGAGGAATTTGCTTGGCTAGAAGGACTTTGAGAAAGATTTCGTAAGATGCATGAAAGGCAGATGTGACGTAGGTGTCATGTCTGCCTTTTCGATATTTGTAATAGATGTAATTACTGGACCATACGGACGCAAGCGCATTACTTACCGGCTGCAGTCTCTGATAAGATTTTAATCATCTGCGCCAGGCGGATTTCGTAGGTGTGGTGTTTCGCCGTCTTTTCATAGCCGTTTATGGCAATTTCAGTGCGTTCCTCTTCGTGGGTCAGGTAGTATTGCACCTTTGCCTCTAATTCTTCCATGGATTCGTAGGTTTCCAGGTCTTTGCCCACTTCAAAGTAGTCGGGGATTTCCGCCTGATAATTGGTGAGCAGGAAACCGCCGCAGCCTAAGATATCCCAGACTCTCAAGGAAAGTCCTGTCTCGATGGGGCGCATGGTCATGTTCAGGTTGATCTTGCTGGCCTGAAAGACTTTGGGCATTTCGGTGAGGGTGTTCACGCCGCCCCTGCAGTGGACGTTGGACAGTGCAGAGGTATCGCTTCTGGTATATAAGGTTACGTGAAAATGCTTTGCAAGACGGTTTAGGGTGCGCTCCCGTTCCACGGCGGCCAGCTTCATGCCGATATACTGGTGGGCCACAAGATAGCGGTCGGTATCGCCGTAGGTGTCCTCTCCCTGATAGAAATCGGGGTCCGCGTCTGCGATTTCCCGGATGACCCGGTCTGTCAGATTCTCTGCGATCAGGTTACAGCCGTAGATTTGCAGCTGGGCCTCGATCAGGCCGTCCACAAAACCCTGGGTGTAAGAAGAGATGGGGGAGTTTAGGGGATGCAAAGCAGAGTAATCCTGTCTGGGCGTTTGACTGCAGAAGGCGGTTTGGTGCGTTGACGGCGGCATTTGCAGCAGAGCGTCATACCGGCATTTCTCCGTATACAGGGAGCCCACGAAAGACACATCGGCCCCGTAGGTTTCATAATCTTTCTCGGTCATGGCAAGCACTGTCTGTTCCCAGCGCTTTACATTCGTGGCCAGGGGAAGATAATGTATACAGTCCGGATTGACGGGGGAGAAGAAGGCATACTGGGCCTGGTCAAAGAGGAAAATACGGTTATAGGAATTTTTCAGGGCATTGGAAAATAACTCCGGCACGGGAGAGTCCACGCTCCAGCAGACATAAGGCACTTTCAGCCGTTCACAGGTGTAGGAGAGGGCCGGAAAGAAATTGATGCTGAACACAAAGGCGAGGGGGTGGGACAGGATGTGTTCTGTCACCTTTTCGGCGCATTGCCTGGGAGTGACATGTTTGTCATATATTTCCATATCCTCCACGTGCACTGTGATGCCAAAGTCTGTGAAAACCTGCAGGATGTCGGGCTCGCATATACTGTTGTAACGGTAGAATAATATTTCCATGAGACTCTTTTCTTTTCCAAATTTTATAGGATATAATCAGATTATATCTTAGATACAATTTTTTTTCAATTTCTTATGAGAATAGAGAAATTTCTTTGACTCCCGGCTAAATTATTGTTGCTTTTTTCCGATATAAGTTATAAGAGATTGCGTCTGTTTCCATGTGATTGTGGGAGTGGCGCTGTCAAAAGACGATTCTATTAAAACTAACTATATCACATGGAGGTGATTCACAATGGCAATTGAACCATTAAACAGTGCTATGACCTATCAGGCACAGACGACAGTCAAGCCGCAGACAGTGACACCAGTGAACACGGAGGTTCCTGAGGATGGACAGACAGTCAATGTGGATGAAACAACGGCGGCCGTGACGAAGCCGCAGGCTGAGGAAGACACCAACAGCGGCGCCGATCAGGCCGGAAGCCAGCAGCAACAGGCAGCGAAGAATACGCCGCCGCCGGTGAAGAATACACAGCAGCAAGCTATGCCCGAACATCTCAAGAAAGCAATCGCAGAGATGAACAGGAAGATTAACAACAGTAACGAAGAAGCTGTATTTGGCGTCCATGAGGGGACCAACCGGATTATGATTAAGATCATGGATAAGGACACGAAGGAAGTTCTTAAGGAGTTTCCTCCGGAGAAGACTTTGGATATGATCGCTAAAATCTGGGAAATGGCCGGCATTCTTGTGGACGAGAAACTATAGGCATCTAGGAGGTAAGGTAAATGGCTATCAGAATAACAGGTATGTACTCCGGACTTGATACCGAGAGTATTATCAACGAACTGGCTTCGGCCCAGAGTTATAAGAAGAATAAGCTGGTGAAGGCGCAGAAGAAACTGAGCTGGAAACAGGATGCGTGGAAAGCGTTAAACACCAAGATTTACAGTTTCTACCAGAAGCTGGACGATCTGCGTCTGGAAGGCTCCTATTTAAAGAAAAAGACCGTTGTTTCCAATCCCAATGCCGTTAAGGTGGTAAGCGGTGAGAGTACGGTAGACGGCGTGCATACGTTAACAGTAGATGAGCTGGCAAAGAGAGCTTATCTGACAAGCGGCAGTCTGGAGACCGCCGACGGTGTCTGCTTTACGGGGTATGCATCCTTAAAGCAGCTTGACAAGAACTTTACAGGGGGCAAAATCAGTGTTAACGGCGCACTGGGACAGAGTGTAGAGATTGAGGTAAATGCGGACACGACCATCAACGAATTCGTTGACAAATTAAAGGCTGTGGGCTTAAATGCCAACTACGATCAGGATAACCAGCGTATTTATATCAGCTCTAAAGACACCGGTAAGGACGCGAACTTCACCCTCTCCGGTAATGATGCGGGCGGTTTCCAGGCCCTTGCGGCACTGGGACTCTTGAGCAAACCTACAGCAGGTACTTTAGAGTATGAAGAGTATAAGAAATGGCAGGAGTACGGCACAACCAATACAACCGGAAGAGATCAGCTGATCAAGGATGAAGTGGCAGCCCGTGCACAGGCTTATAAAGAAGCCAACGACAATCTTGTAAAACTCAACGAAGAATTAGAAGAGGCTAACGATTACAATAAGAAAGAACTCGCCAAGCTGGACGGTTTTGCAGATTACGGCGATGTGTCTAAATATGGCAATGACTATGCCAAATTAAAGACGGAACTTTATGACAAGATTTACGGCAAGGAAGTTCCAAAGAAAGATGAAGACGGCAACGAGATTATAAAGAAAGATGAAGACGGCAATCCGATTAAGGACGCGGATGGCAACGATGTCAAGGAGATGGTCCGCGAGGGCGGCCTGGTCCAGACACTGGAGGAGCAGAAGAAGAAACTGGCGGAACTGGATGCCAAAGAAGGCGCTGACCGTGATGAGGCGGCGATTACAGCAGCCAAGCAGGAGATAGAGAAGACAGAGAAAGAAATTGAGAAGGCTTCTGACTGCTACAGCTTCGTCAATGCCATTGCCACAAATGAAGCAACCACAGTAGCCAATAATAAGCAGATAGTAGAGAATGGCAAGTACTATCAGCCGGTTACCGGCGACCCCGACAAGGTAGAAGGAACCAATCTGTTAAACACTAAAGTGACGACT
>CAJUFU010000054.1 GCA_910585555.1 uncultured Lachnospiraceae bacterium | reverse complement strand
AAGGGACCATTTCCGAAACCGGAAAGAACCTTAAAGACGGAGACCCCTCCGAAGAGAACGCTCCACAGACAGAATAGACATCTGTCAATATGGCACTTATTATAAGACAGAATTAGGTCAATATGCAAGCCTTTTTCGAGAAATGAATATAAAATAAATATAAATCCAAGACCCACGCAAAATTCCCCTTGATTTCCTCTCCAAAAAGCGGTTAAATAGTATTTAAAAAGCAGGCATACAGCCTGCATACAAAGTGAGGTTATCTATGGAACATTTATTGATTCCCAAAGACTACAGGTCCGCCTTGAATCTCTACGACACACAGATCGCCATCAAGACGGTAAAGGACTTTTTCCAGAATCTGCTGGCGCAGAAGCTGCATCTTTTGCGGGTATCTGCCCCCCTGTTCGTGGACCCCGCCTCGGGCTTAAACGACAACTTAAACGGCGTGGAGCGTCCCGTTTCTTTCGGCATCAAAGAGCAGGACGACGCTCTGGCGGAAATCGTACATTCCCTGGCGAAATGGAAACGTATGGCGTTAGATGCATACGGCTTTTCCCATGGGGAAGGACTTTACACGGATATGAGCGCAGTGCGCAGAGACGAAATCACAGACAACATCCACTCTATTTACGTGGACCAGTGGGACTGGGAAAAAATCATTTCCCGCGAAGAGCGCTGTCTTACATACCTGGAGGACACTGTCAAAAATGTTTACAAGGTCCTGCGCAAAACCGAAAAATACATGGCCATCCAGTACGATTATATCCATGAAATCCTGCCCCACGATATTTACTTTATCACCACCCAGGAGCTGGAAGACCTCTATCCGGACAAAACGCCCAAAGAACGGGAATATCTCATAACCAAGGAAAAAGGCGCAGTCTGTCTGATGCAGATCGGCGATCTGTTAGCTTCCGGCATCAAACACGACGGTCGTGCGCCGGACTATGACGATTGGGCCCTCAATGCGGATATCCTGGTCTATTACCCGGTATTAGATATCGCTCTGGAATTATCCTCCATGGGAATCCGGGTGGATAAGGAGGCGCTTCTAACCCAGCTCGACAAGGCAGGATGTCCGGAACGGGCGAAGCTCCCTTTCCAGAAGGCAATCCTGGAGGAAACCCTTCCCTTTACCATAGGCGGCGGTATCGGCCAATCCAGAATCTGTATGTTTTTCCTGCGCAAAGCCCATATCGGTGAGGTACAATGCTCTCTCTGGCCGGCTGAGATTGTGGCGGAGGCTAAGAAAAACGGGATACAGCTTTTATAAAATCGAGCAAAGCCCTACAAGTTTCAAACACTTGCAGGGCTTTTAGAATTGCAATCACCCTTTCACCGCACCTGCCGCAAGTCCGCCGTATACCTGTTTCTGGAAGACAAGGAAGATGATCAAAATCGGAATGATCGTGATCAGCACGCCTGCACAGATATAATTGTACTGGCTTCCATAAGGGCCCGTAAAGGTGTACAGAGCCGTAGATATGGTCTTTAACTCCTTAGACTGCAGATACAAGTTCGCCGCGTAGTACTCATTATACACACCAACACCCTTTAACACTAAAGTTGTCATGATGGCCGGTTTCAACAAGGGCAGCAAAATCTTGAAGAACACGCCGAAATAGGTACAGCCGTCGATGATAGCAGATTCATCCAAGGATACCGGCAGATTCTCAAAGAACTGCAGGAAGATATAGATGGAGATGATATCCGTTCCCATCAGACAGATCATGTAGCCATACAGATGATTGATCAGATGCAGGGAATTCATAATCTCATAAATGGTGACCTGCATAGCGATGCCTGGAAGCAGGGATGCAAACATAAAGAGATTTCTGATTAACCCGTTTCCAATAAATTTGAAGCGGTTTAACACGTAAGCGATCATGGAACTGACAAGCACGGATGCCGTAAGAACCACCACAAGGACAAGCATCGTATTGATGAAGCCGCGCAGCATGTTCGCCTGCGTAAAAGCCACCTTGAAGTTCTCAAAATACAGGAAATTCTTGGGAAGTGACAACGCTGAGGTACTCTGGTATTCATCCTCTGTCTTAAACGCCGTAAACACGCATACGACAACGGGGATAATGGCAATCAAAGCCGCCATGATCAGCATGAAATATTTAAAAACCGTAAAAACTCCCATTTCTACCTTTGCTTTATTCATACTTTCACCCCTCCTTATTTCCTTTCCTGCTTCATTTTGTTCTGTTTCTTTCTCCGCCTTACCGCTGCCTTGGACTCATCATCGGTCCCGTCGTCAAATACATAGGCAAAGAACAGCTTTTGTGCCACAGTACACAGAATAATGATGGCCAAAAGTACGATTGCCATTGCGCTGGCCAAACCTACCTTCTGGTTCTCATGGGCCAGTCTGTTCATGATGACGAAATAGGTACCTGTACCCATAGTACCGTTGGTGATAACATAGGGCGGCTCAAAGGCACTCAGAGAACCGCTGATAGACAAGATCAGGTTCAAGACCACAATGGACTTGATACTTGGTAAAATAATATATTTGAACTGATGCCATTTGTTGGCACCATCCAAGGACGCCGCTTCATACAGATCTGCATCCACGGACATCATCGCGCCCAAGAACAAGATCATATTCTGTCCTGTATACCGCCATACGGATGTGGCTGCCAGGGATATATTATTAATGCTGGTATCCTGTAACCAATAAGGAATGTTTTCCGGCGCCACGCCAAAAAGCATCAGAATGGAATCCAGCACATAACCTCTCGCATAGAAAAACTTAAAAATAAAACCGATGGCGATACCGGATATTAAATAAGGAAAGAACATCGTCGCCTTAAACACAGACTCGCCTTTTACCTTAAAGACCATCAATGTGGCAAAGAACAAGGCCAGGGCCAGCTGGATAACCGCACCGCCCATATAATAAACGCTGACAAACAAAGACTTAAAAATCTCCGGCCTCTTAAATACTTCTACGTAGTTCTTGAGTCCTACAAAGTTCCGTTTGCCGATATATTTCATATTATAAAAGCTAAACTGCACCATCTTCCCAAAAGGGATATATGTATACATCAACAACAACAGCAATGGCACAAACATAAATGTGAAAATGACTAAAAATTTCTGGACCTTTCTACTACCAAACCATTCCCCAAAGGTTTTTTTGTTTTTACCCATATTCCTCTCCTTTTCACCCTTTCATCGTCTCAAGGCAGATGATTCGTTTTCCATCCGCCTTGAGAAATCAATGTCTTTTTACTGGTTTACTTCCACGCCCAGTGATTCCTGTGCCGCAGTCCACTTTTCATTCCACTCATTCATGATGTCATCCAATGTTCTGGTTCCATAGAGTGCTGCTTCCAGAATTTCACAGTCAGGATAATCGTTATTGTTTATGCCGACTTCACTCTCATTGTTGATATTATCAAACAAATCCTCTTCCCCTTCGGGCGCCTGGTTATTGGAAAGGAGTTCTACCCCGTCAAAGGCTTCCAGAACGGAAGGATATTCGCCGTCTTTACGGGCAGGAATGCTTCCCTCATCCAGATAGATGGTGGATTCCTCAACCAGCCATTTCATATACAGTAAAGCTGCAATCTTATTGTCGTCGCTTGCCTGCACATTGATACCGAAAGCATAGTTTCCGCCGGAACCTGCATACTGCTTGCCGTTTACGCTGATCGGGAAAGGCATATAACCAATGTCGTCCGGATTGTCGCCGGCTTCCTTAAACTGCTCTACACACCAGGAACCCAGTACCATGGTGGCAATCTCGCCTCTGTTGATGGCGCCTTTGGAGGACTCCCAGTCCGTACTTGCAGGGTCCTCTTCCACCAGGCCCCGTGCCACTGCCTCGTAAAGAATGTAATAGACTGCATAAGGACCTGTCATGTCATCTCTCTTGGCAAACGGATTGCTCATATGTACCATATTGTTCTTAAAATCCGGGTCGCCCGTTGCCGCACAGTCCGTATAGGCATCCCAGGCACCCATGGTCCATCCTGCCGCAAAGTTCGTATAGAGGGGAACCGCATCCGTCTTATCTTTGATAATCTGTAAGTCTTCCAGGAACTCTTCCGGTGTCTTAGGCATTGTGGTTATACCCGCATCCGCCCATACTTTCTTGTTATAAGCAATACCGCTTGCCGTACCGCCGTTGGCAATGCCGTACACCACATTTTCAAAAGATTTCTCTTCCAGGAAATTATAGGTATCTTTCAACGCCTGAAAATCTCCCAAAGGCATGAAATAAGTAGAAAGCTCATTCTTGGCAACCGATGTGGGGATAAACATGATGTCGCCCCAGTCACCTGCGGTAAGACGAAGGGTTACGGATTCTTCGTAATCGGTAATACCTTCATATTCCACTGTGATATTGGGATACAGCTCCATAAACTGTTCTGCATACCCCTTATAAACCGTATCTACAATATCTGTTCTGTTGGTCAGCACCTTTATGGATGCCTGTAAATCCTGGTAGTCCTCCCCTACCGTAATCCCATCGATTGTGGGAATCCCTGACGCCTCACCGGCCCCGTCTGCGCCTGTGCTGTCAGCTCCTTCCCCTGCGCTGTCCGCTGCAGTATCAGATGTGTCTGATGCATTTGACCCTGCATCGCCAGAACCACCGCAAGCTGCTGCAGACATGGCTAAGACAGCCGTCAATCCAAGTGCAATAAGTCTTTTACATTTCATGTGATATCCTCCCGTTTTTATTTTTTTCTGTCCAACGCGCTTCATCGTTAAACTGATTTTATTTTAATTTAAGTTAATTTTTTAGTCACTATCTTTTATTTATTTTTATATTCAATTATTGACTATTCTTGTTATTTCTTCTATTTTTACAAAAATATGCATTAATTTTTAGACATTTTTACCAATATGATTTGTTCATTTACTTAAATTTATCAATTTTTTAGTTTTATATTATCGCTTGTTTTTTATATCTTCATAATATTGTTGCTTTTTATTTATTTTTCCTATATACTATTTTTCAACTTTTATTAACCACTTTTTCTCAAGCAAAGAAAGGACAGCCGTCATGAACGCCTCCCCATTCGCCACCCAGTTCTTAAATCATCTCATTTCCTCTGAGACAAGCAGCCGCTTTTCCTTCTCCGATTATTTCCTGCACGTATATGACCAAAGTTATGATTTCTGCGATACCCTTCCCTGTCTGTTAAGCTGCGGCACTGCTTTAGTCACCTCTCCTTTTTCCTACGAGGCTGCAGGGCTTGACGCTTTCTGTCTGCTCTATACCAAAAAGGGGGCCGGCAGACTCCTTTATGAGGAAAAACTTTTATCCCCTCCCCTGGAAAATTTTGAAGAACTGCTGCCGGGCACACTTGCTTTCATAGACTGTCGAAAAATGCATAAGCTGGTCTGCCTGCGCAACATCTGGGAATATACCATTTGCTTTGTCACCACGCCCATAAGCGCCTATTTTCATCAAAAGCTGGAAGCCTCCGGCAGCTGTGTGTTTCATCTGGATAAAGATACAGAAGCTTTCTCTGCCTGGGAACATTTCCTGAAAATAAAAGAAGCAGACGAGATGCACTGTCTGATGCGCTCCCGCGAGCTGTTCATATTTTATACCCAGTTGTGCTTGTCAAATGCCCTGCAGCAGACCGGCTCCTACCATGTTCCCTCCTATATTGCAGAAATGAAGGAATGCTTTGACAGAGCCTATCAGGAGCAGTATTCTCTGGACGATCTGGCCCGCAGATACCAGGTGAACAAGTTTACCCTGGGCAGGCAGTTTGCCAAGTATTACATCGATACGCCCCTGCAGTATCTGAACAAAGTCAGGATTGAGAAGGCCAAGGAGCTTTTGCTTCATACCAATGAAAAAATAGGCGCCATCGGCCAGGCTGTGGGTATCGACAACACCAATCATTTCATCCGGCTTTTCAAAGAAAAAACCGGCGTCTCCCCTTCTGTCTATCGCAGGGAAACACCGGTTCTATAATAGATGTTTTCAAATATATTTTGTTCCTAGTTCAATTTCTTAACCGTTTTACGTTCTATCAGTCTGCCGCTTACCGCATACACTTTGGCATCCATGGCACAGTCCAGCATTCTCTTGATCAATATCTGCAAGGCCCTCTGTGTCATCTTCTCAATATCAACGGCGTAGGTCGTAATCTTAGAATCGCCAAACTCTGCATAGAGATAGTCGTCATAGCCTGCCACAGAGATATCCTCGGGCACCCGAAAGCCCTCCTCCTTCAGCTGCTTGATCAGTGCATAGGCAGTCACATCGTTATTGCAGACAAATGCCGTGGGCATATCATTGGTATCCAGAGCCACCTTATAGGGAAGGCCCATACAGCCGTCCTCTGTGTTCCTGTCATCCATAACCCATTCCGGACGCACTTCTATCCCATGCTCCATAAGCGCTTTACAGTATCCGAAGTAACGGTCTGTGATACTTTCCGTATACATTACCGTCCCCACGAAAGCAATCTTTTCATGCCCTTTTTGCAACAGATATTCGGTCATCCGATACATGCCGTGAAAGCTCTCGGATATCACAGAATCCACAAGCAGTTCATCATCATAGAAATCCAAAAATACCATGGGAATCTTTTTGTTTTGATATAGCATCTTCACATATTCCCGCTCTGGTTTTCCTATGATAATAATGCCGTCCACCCGCTCCTCCTCAAAAAGTTTCGGCGGCACCAGATTCTCTTCATCCAGGATGGCCACCACTTCTAACATGGTGAAGCAGTTTTGTTTGATCGCCTGTATCGTCAGCTCCTGATACATCTTCCAATAAAAGGATGCTATTTTATTAAAATGACGTTCAAACGCCACAACACCCACTGTGTATGCTTTGGACTTGTCCGGCTGTAAGGCGTGCACGGGCCTGTATCCCATCTCATCCGCTGTCCTTCTGATTTTCGCCCGCAGTTCTTCACTGACACCCTTTTTCCCCGACAGTGCCTTGGATACCGTCACCACGCTGACGCCCATTTTCTCCGCGATATCTGTCAGCCTCACCGACTTTGTCATATCATTCAACCTGGCCTTTCTTTTCACTTTCCTCCGCCACAAGATGTATCAGCTTCGCCTGAAAGTCTCCGAGCATATCCGGCACCAGAATCCCCGCCTTCATCAGGGTATCACCGCTGTATACCAGTTCCCCATCTTCCCTTTCCGGCTTTTGTCCCTCAACATAGATTCTATAACGCCGCTTCTCATCCAATCCCTTGAGCAGGATACGTCTGGATTTATGATTGGCCCTGGTCATAACCTGCACAAAGGTCACAAGGGACTCCCGTTTATCCTCACTGACCACCTGCCAGCAGTCATAGTGATGGTTCTGGGAATAGGAGGCAATCCGGTAATAGGCGCCTTCTCTGACCAAGTCGTTATACTTATGATACAACGCCACCTGCCTGGGTATCTCCTCCCTTTCCTCCCTGGCTATCTTCGTCACATCCAATTCATAGCCAAAGGTTCCCGCAAGCGCCACAGCCGCCCTGGTATGAAAAGGCGTCACCCTGCCAACGATATGATTGGGGCAGTCCGAGACATGTGCGCCCATGGTGGAAAGAGGATAGAGAAGCGCAGTCCCCTCCTGAATGGCCAGACGTTCTACCGCGTCCGCATCGTCAGAACACCAGATCTGGGGACTATAGTAAAGCATCCCCGGGTCAAAACGGGCGCCGCCGCCGGAACAATTCTCTAACAGCAAATCCGGGAAGTCATGTATCAGCCGGTTCTGCATCTCATATACGGCGAGCACATATCTATGATAGAGTTCTCCCTGCCTGTCCGGGGGCAGAGCGGCGCTGCCGATATCTGTAAGCTGTCTGTTCATATCCCATTTTACGTATTCAATGTTGGCGCTTCTTAAGACGGCTGACATCATCCCATAGATACAGTCTACCACTTCTTTCCTGGATAAGTCCAATACATACTGCTGCCTGGACTGCGTGCCGGGCCTTCCGGGAATGGCAATGGCCCAATCGGGATGTTCTCTGTAGAGCGCCGAATCCGGCGAGATCATTTCCGGCTCGAACCAGATACCGAATTTCATTCCCAGCTTATTGACCTCCTCCACCAGATGAGCCAGACCGCCGTCTATCTTCTCCTCATTGACAAACCAGTCCCCCAAGGCACATCCGTCAAAAGATCTGTTCCCAAACCAGCCGTCGTCCATCACAAGCATCTCAATGCCCAGAGCGGAAGCCTCTCTTGCAATGGCAAGGAGCTTCTTTGTATCAAAATCAAAATAAGTAGCTTCCCAGTTATTGATCAGGATAGGGCGCTTCTTATCCTTATACTTTCCCCGGAGCAAATGTTTTCTGTAAAGACTGTGGAATGTGCCTGTCATGGCATCTAAACCCTGGTCTGTATAGACCATCACCACCTCCGGCGCCTGAAAATCCTCTCCCGGGGAAAGTTTCCAGCAGAAATTCTCCTGATGGATTCCCATACTCATGCGCACAAAATCAAACTGCGACACCTCCGCCTGGGCACAGAAATTACCGGAATATACGAAGTTCATCGCATATACTTCCCCCTGCTCCTGGGTCGTATGCCGGTCTACAAGCGCCAGGAAAGGGTGTTCCTGATGGCTGGATTCTCCCCTGAAAGAACTGGTCCTTTGAATTCCATACCCCAAAGGCTTTCTCTGGATATGGCGCTCTCTTGCCCAGCTTCCATGCAGAGTGATCATGTCATAATCCCGGTTGTCCATATCCAGACAGGCCGAATAGACTTTGGTCAGATAGAAGGGTTCTTTACCCTTATTCACCACCCGGACGCTCCTGGTGATCACGTCAACATCAGAAAATGCAGTATACAAAAGCTCCACCTGCATCCCCACGTAGACATCCTCACAGACAAGTTTAAGCGTCTCACACTCTTTATCCGACCCAAAAGTCGCCGGAAGCCCCGTAAGGCCAGGCTTTCCCGCCATAATTTCATGGGACACATAAGAAAGCATGGAACCCGCATGACCGCCTTCCGTTCGTATGCTAAGACAGCTTTCTCTGTAATCCCCCACGCCTCCGGTGGGATATTCAAAGGGAAAAGTGTCATAAAATGCGCCCCGCTCCCTGTTATTTTTGCTGGGCACATAGGGCAGTTCCTGGGTTCTGAGCAAATAGGAAGCCTCCGCATCCAAAAGCCGCTTTCCATAATAAATATGCCCCACAAAATTCTCCTCATCCACAATGCCGATCAGGTAGCTGGTATTGGGCGTATCCAGCTTAAAAAGCCGCTCGTTCTCATAATACGTAATCATGATTTACCTCCTCATGAAATCTTTCTGCTAAGCGCGCGGACAGTATCCTTGTTCCTCACCGCAAAATCATACCGTCCTCGCTTCTTTACTAGAATAACACAACTCTTTTTATTTTTAAACAGTTTTTAGTCAAAATATATTAAAAAAAGTTAAAACCAGGATACGGCTTCTGCGATTGCTCCGCCGCATCCTGGTTTTTATGAGACAATTCTTTTTTTATGCAGAGATTCAACCCTATCTGCGCGCAATGGGACCTCAAACTTACTTGCGTTCTACCTGCACATCGCCTTCCACCTTGGCAACCTCCTCCATAGCGTGAATTACCAGAACAGGCTTTTTCTCCGGATGATCTGTCTCGAAAGTAAGGGTATCACCCTTGTGTACCGCTTTCGCCGTCATCACAGTCTTACCCGTAAGATCGGGAATCTGGCAGACAGCCTCCGCCCCGTCTTCCAGGGCATACAGATGCAGTTCCAAACCTTCTGTATAATCATAATCCGGAAGCTGATCATTACTGCCCATAGCAAGCAAAGTATTATTCCGCACAAATACCGGCAGCGAGAAGTAATCATAGCTCTCGCGATACCATCTGCCGCCCTCTCTTGCTTCTCCACTGATCAGGTGTGTCCACTGACCTTCCGGCAGATAATACTCTCCTACGCCATCCTCTCTGAAGATGGGAGCCGCCAAAATAGAATCTCCCAACATATACTGCATATCCAGATCTTTCATACCCGGCTCCTCCGGGAACTCCAACACCATAGGACGCATCATAGGAATACCCGTTTTATGAGAGTAGGCAGCCTGCCCGTACAGATAAGGCATCAGACGGCATTTCAGATTGACAAAATACTTGACCACATCGCAGGCTTCCTCGTCGAACAGCCAGGGCACACGATAACTCTGGGAACCATGCAGCCTGCTGTGGGAAGAGAAGATGCCGAACTGCAGCCATCTCTTATAAATATCCGGAGACGCCGTCTTTTCAAATCCGGAGATATCATGACTCCAGAACGAAAAGCCGCTCATGGCAAAGCTCAAGCCGCCCCGCAGGGTCTCCGCCATGGAAGGATAGGATGCGGAACAGTCTCCGCCCCAGTGTACCGGGAACTGCTGGCCGCCTGCTGTGGCGCTTCTGGCAAAGAGCACTGCCTCTCCCTCGCCCTTTACCTCTTTTAACAGCTCAAATACAGCCTGGTTATAGAGATACGTATAATAGTTGTGCATACTTAACGGGTCCGCTCCGTTATGGTACGCTACGTCAATGGGAATCCTCTCGCCAAAGTCCGTCTTGAAGCAGTCCACACCCATATCTAACAGGGTGCGCAGTTTCCCGGTATACCAGGCTTTCGCCTCCGGATTGGTGAAATCCACCAGCGCAATGCCAGGATTCCAGAAATCCACCTGTTTGGCGCCTCTGCCATCCTTACGCATCACGAAATATCCCTTTTCCATGCCCTCTCTAAAGAACGGTGTGCCCTGGGCAATATAAGGGTTAATCCAGACACAGATCTTTAATCCCTTCTCCTCTTTATAACGCTTCAACATATCCGCCACATCGGAAAAGGTCTCATCGTCCCACTCAAAATCACACCAGTGCAGGCCCTTCATCCAATAACAGTCGAAGTGGAACACCCGCAGCGGAATATTGCGCTGTGCCATACCGTCAATGAAAGAACTGGTGGTCTTCTCATCATACTTGGTGGTAAAAGATGTGGTCAGCCACAAACCGAAAGACCATGCCGGCGGCAGAGCCGGTTTCCCGGTCATATCCGTGTATCTGACCAGCACTTCCTTAGGGGTCGGCCCATAGATGAAATGATAACGCAGTTCCTCGCCAGGCACGGAAAAGCCCACATACTCCACTTTCTCACTGGCCACCTCGAAAGATACCGGCGTGCTGTGGTCCACGAAAATACCGTATCCCTCGTTTGTCATATAGAAAGGAACCGTCTTATAAGCCACCTGGGAAGATGTGCCCCCATCCTCATTCCACATCTCCACTACCTGTCCATTCTTGGTAAAGGAAGTAAACTGCTCGCCCAAACCATAAACCCGCTCACCGGCCTTTAAGGAAAGTTCCGTCACCATATAGGGCGTATGCCGCTCGGACAAATAATTCTCCTGCGGGAACATGGTGCTGGGCTGTTTGTCATAACGGATATATCCCAGGTTACGGAATCCACAGCTTGTGATCACTTTCCCGTCCGCTTCAAAACAATAAGCCCCTTCTTTTCTGTCAAAACGCACCGTCACAGCGCCGCTTGTCATCACAGCCTCATCTTCCGTAATCTGCACCTCAAAAGGCACATCTTGACCAGTTAAGTCAAATCTTGCCTCCGCATCCTCATATGCCTCATAATGCCTTGCTTTCACCAGAATATTGTTCTCGGCAAAGGCAATGAAATCAATGGTAATGGTGGTGATATTCTGCGCATCACTCCGATTCAAAATTTTACGCTCCGGCGCCACAATACGCATCCCCTTCTCCGTCTTGGATGCATAAAACCCCTGCGACGCGTAAGACGCCGCAATCCGCTCACTGCGAACCCAATAACCTTCCGTAAATTTCATATAGCTTCCTCCTTTTTCTCTATAAAATTATAGTGACCATATCAGTCAACTAATATAACACCCCTGTCATTTTCCTCAAAAGCAACTCTTTTAAACCTACTAATCATCCTTCAAAATCTGCCAAAATACGCCATTCCTTAAACTATGACACACCCGCCGCATTTTGTAAAGCAAGATTTTGTATACAACAGCCCAGGCCGCGGGACATTACATAAGGAGCCCCTCTAAAAACGCCAGTGCTTAGCGACTGCGTTTTTTGTGGAGCGGAAGCGCGGCGACATTGTAATGTCCCGCGGCCTGGGCGTCCACTTGAAACACCCCCTCCCCGCACAGAAAAAGACTACTATCCACGCCGCCACACTCCACAAGAGCCTCCGCCAGATAGTAGCCTTTTTTCTTCTATGATGACATATCAACAGCCAGTCTAAAGATTAGTTAGCTCCGTCGATTGCTGCCCACTGCTCTTCGATCTGCGCGCAGGATGCATCTTTGTCTGCCGCACCGGAGATGTAGGACTGCATAATCTCACCAAATGTCTGATGCCAGCTGTCTGTAGAATAGCAGATGGATAAATCAGCCGCTCCGTTAGAAGCGCTCAGTGCATCACCCTGTTTCACAACTTCAAATGTGCTCTCCACATCAGATACAACAGGTGGAACCACACCAGCCACGTCTATAAACCATGCTTTGCCATAATCAGAAGTATACCACCAGTTCACGAAATCAAGTGTAGCCTGTAATGCATCGGAATCTGCCGCAATACGCAGAGCCTGGTCGGAACCTGCGATAACCTGACACTGTGCAGCGTCGTCGCTTACCGGATAACCGTTAAAACCAATCTGCAGATTCGGGTCGATTGCCAGCAAGTCTGCCTCTACCCATGCGCCCTGGCCGACTACCATTGCTGCCTTGCCTGTACCAAATGCGGAAAGTTCGCCGTCAAGAGCTGTCTCAAGGGGCTTGTCATCGCCGTATTTTACAACAAGGTCAATGAAGTTAAAGAAGTTGTTGTACAATTCCGGATAGTCAGCAACCTTTGCCTCGCCTTTCTCAAACTTCGCTACCAGCTCTGCCGCGGAAACACCTGCGTTCGCTGCTGCTGCGTCTAAGAAATGCTGCCATACATGTTTGAATACCCACCACTCATTGAAGCCAGTGGTAAAAGGCTTATAACCTGCCGCAGAAATCTTCTCGCAAGCCGCTTCCATATCGCTGACTGTCTGGGGAAATTCTGCAATACCGCACTCTTCAAAGATCGCTTTGTTGTAGATCATACCAAAGTAGTTACCCTTGATGGCGATACCATAAAGGCCTGAGCCGTCTTCCGGAGAAGCCATCATAGCTGCCACTGCGGGCTGCATGGTGGACTCTAATGCTTGACCACTTAAGTCAAATGAATATTCTTTGTACACATCAATCTCTTTACCGGATGTGGAAGAGAAAATATCAGGCACTTCACCGGAATTCAACTTTGCCTTCAAAAGTGTCGGATAGTCATTCTGTGTGGTTTCATAGTTGATCGTTACGTTGGGCGCAACATTCTTGTACTCTTCAATCAAGGTGTTGATTGCATCTGCATACTCCGGAGAAGCGATGAACATATAAACCTCTGCCTCTTCGGAAGAAGATGCCTCTGCTGCAGGTGCCTCTGCCGCAGGCTCCTCCGATGTCCCTGCATCCGCCGCGGGTGCCTCTGCCGCAGGTGCACTGCCAGAATCACTGCCAGAATCACTGCCTGAACCGCAGCCGGCTAATACAGTTGTGAGCATAGCCGTACATAACAATACGCTGAGTAATTTCTTCTTCATGTATATCCTCCTTCTCCCATAAATGATGGTATGGGTTCCATTTTATATATTATCAAAGGAGCGCATAAGCCTCCTGCGATAACCTTATCCTTTCACGGCTCCTGCCACAACACCTTCCACGATATACTTCTGCAACAGGATAAATACAATAACGGAGGGCACAATTGCCAGTACCATAGCAGTCAATGCGTAATTCCATTTGGTGTTCATCTGTCCCACGAAGGTGTATGCCGCCAGCACTAATGTCTTCGTCTCGTTGTT
The DNA here is from genome assembly GCA_910585555.1 of uncultured Lachnospiraceae bacterium. GTDB lineage: Bacteria > Bacillota > Clostridia > Lachnospirales > Lachnospiraceae > UBA3282. The sequence continues at coordinate 6,771 of CAJUFU010000054.1, read as the reverse complement.
GCTGTTAACCATCAGCAAAGGCAGTAAGAAGTCGTTCCAAATCCACATCACATCCAATACGATTACTGTCACCACCACCGATTTCAACAAGGGAAAGATGATGGACACAAAGGTACGGAAAGTGGTCGCTCCATCTATGGTAGCACTCTCATCCAGCTCTCTTGGTATGGTCTTCATAAAGTTATAGATAATGAAGGTCGCCATCGGAATACCGAATCCCCAGTACTGGATTCCCAGTCCGATTTTACTTCCGGAAAGATGGAAGATGTTCATGGACTTTAACAGCGTAATCATGATTGCCTGGAAAGGAATCAACATGGGGGTGATAATGATCGTATGCGCTATCTTACAATATTTTCCCTCTCTTCTTTCCAGAATATAGGCTGCCATAGAAGAAAATACCACAATACCGGCGATACCGATTGCCGTGATGATCACGTTGTTGCGGAACAGCAGCAGGTATTTCATTTTATCTATCACATAAGTGTAGTTGGAAAGATCTAAACTCTTAGGCAATGCCAGCACATCCCCTATAATCTCGCCAAAAGGCTTAAAGGAGTTCATGACCATCAAGAACACCGGATAGATGTAGAAACATGCCACTAAGGTAAGGCAGATGATCATGGTCCACTTATTTACTTTTCTCTTGGTATCCCGACTCATTACAGATCAACCTCCTTCCTACTGAATCCTTTCAATACAAGCTGTGTCAGAATCAGCACAAACAGGAAATAGATGATAGACTGTGCCGAACCCAGACCATAATTATTATTGGTAAAAGCTTCTTTATAAATCTGCAGTGTCACACTGTTGGTGGCCGTTCCCGGACCGCCCTTTGTGAGTGCCAGAATAATGTCAAATACCTTTAAACCATTGGTCAGCGACATGAAGATACAGGTGGTAAAAGAAGGTCCCAAAAGGGGCAGCGTCACCTTAAAGAACTTCTGTCTGCTGGTGGCACCATCCACCACTGCCGCTTCCATCACGTCTTTGGGAACTGCCTGCAGACCCGCTATGTAAAGTACGATATAGAATCCAAGGGACTGCCATACACCCACAAAAGCTACTGAATAAAATACCAGCTTCGGATCCCCCAGCCAGCTGAAATTCCACAACCCCCAATCTGTCACTTCGTAAAGTTTCTCGAAGCCGCTGGTGAAGATGAACTTCCAGATAAAACCTACGATCGTCATACTCATGATGTAGGGAATAAAGAAAATACCCCTAAAAAAGTTTGCTGCCTTAAATTTCTTGGTCAGAACCACCGCCAGCGCCAATGCAAACACATTGGAAAAGATCACGAAGAAGAAAGTGTAGCGTGTGGTAAACCAGAGGGATTCCCGGAAATCCTTACTCTCCACAAAGATGGTCTTAAAGTTCTGGAAGCCAATAAACTTTGCATCTTTGGAGATACCGTTCCACTCTGTCAGCGAGTAGTAGCCGCTGAGAATAAACGGCAGGTACATCATCAGACATACCAGGATAATCGCCGGCAGGGAAAACAGCACTGTTTCCAATTGTCTTCTTGCTTTCTTGCTCATAGACTGTACATTCCTTTCCTTGATTCATTTTCTTCGGTTCCTATCGAGTCCGCCACACATAGCGGGGCATAAATTTGCGAAACTATTTACGCCAGATAATCTCCGAAAGAATTTACATTTATTATAATTTATTGACTTTTTCAGCAAAATGGAAATTTCCAAACAGATAGGTGCAATTTTTTGAACAATTTTTATAACTATTGTCCTGTTTTTGAAAATATAGTAAGATATATTTTGTAGAAAATGTGTTGTGCCCCATCCTCAGCAATAGCAGTTTGCACAATTCCTTGCAGGTGAACAATGAAACAGTCGATGATCATCCCAAAACTTAAGTCCTATTGTAAGACACTTCTTGACAGAACAGCCCTTTGGCTGCAATTAACTATATTTATGGTTCTGATCACCACGCTGGTAGCCGGCTATCTCATCTATAAAGATTACACCTCCACCAGAAACCTGACCATCACCAACCAAATCAATACCACGGAAAAAATTCTCAATCTGGAACTGGAGAATCTGGAGCATTATCTGCAAGATCTTGCCAATTTCTGTATCCAGCCTTATTATGATTCCCGTTTTACCAGAATTGTAGAACAGAATACACCCCTGACTTCCGAGCAGGTTGCTTACGCTAAACAGCAGATGTCCTACTATTACTATACAAGAAATGACATCCTCGACTATGAACTTTATCTGCTTCATCAGGATATGTCCATCGGCCGCACCAACGGCCAACAGCATATCATCAGCAAGGATTTGGCGCCGGACGGCATTAACGAGGCGCTCTTAGACTGTGAAGAAAATAGTTTGAACCACAGCATCAGGGCTTCTGATTCTTTCAAAAGCCTTATCTATTACCACTCCCTTTTTCAGATCAAGGGCCGGGTCAGCCAGGCCATTGTCCGCTTGAAGCTGGATGATAGCTACGCCAAACAGCTTATAGAGAATCACGCGGAACACGGAGAGATCATTGTTTTCTTAAATGAAAAAGAGGAGATTATTTTTTCCAACCAGGAAGCGCTCTCAAAAATCAGCCAGGAATTTCTGTCTGCGCTCTCTTCCCGGAAACAGCGTGCAAAGGGCTATGAAACCGTAAAATTTATGGGACAGCCTTTCCTGCTGGTGGAAGCCGAAAGCAAAAACACCGGTATCCGTCTGGTGAGCCTGACGCCCCTCTCCTACATCGATTCACAGATTGGGAAACTGCGCCAGTCCATTCTTGTGAGCGGCCTATGGGTGTGGCTGTTTACCATTCTTTTTATTTACATGCTGCTGCGGCTTCTGACAATCCCTCTGCGGTTCCTCTCCACACAGATGCAGAAAACCGGCGAAGGTGATTTCCGGTCCAGAATCCATGTGACGGGAAGTACTGAGATTTGCGGGCTTGCAGAGAGTTTTAACTCCATGGTCTCCCACATCGATCAACTCATACAGCGTACTTATGTGGCGGAACTGAGTGAGAAAGACGCCAAACTGGCCGCTCTGGAGGCCCAGCTGAACCCGCACTTTTTGTATAACACCCTGCAGGCCGTCTCCACGGAAGCACTGATCAACGAACAGCCCCAGATTCACCGGATGATCACTGCCTTAGCTTCCAATTTACGCTACACCATCAAGGGCGACACATTAGTGCCCCTGAAGCAGGAAATGATCTACGTGGAAGACTATATCTTCCTGCAGAAAATCCGTATGGACGACGCTCTGACATTTACCAGCAGCATCGACCCTGCCGCCGAGGAATGTCTGATTCCCAAAATCAGCATCCAGACCCTGGTAGAAAATTCTATCATACATGGGAAGTCCGGCAATACAGATCGGATTCATATCGATATTACTGCCCAATATAATGACACCAATGTTATCATCACTGTGCGGGATAACGGATGCGGCATTTCCCCCGAACAGCTCGATAAACTGTACGCAGACTTTGATCTGCAGAAAAATACCGGTAAATACGGCGGAATCGGTCTTGCCAATCTCCACAGCAGGATACGTCTGCTCTACGATAAACCGGCCAGTCTGGATATCCATACGCAGGAAAAACAGTACACGGAAATTGTATTGACTCTGCCAGTCACGAAAGGAGTACCTTATGTATAAAGCATTGATCATCGATGATGAAAAGCCCGTGCAGATTGCCATACAGAAACTGGGGCACTGGAAATATTATCATACGGACCCTCCCCATCTGGCAGTCAACGGCAAAGACGCCTTAAACGCCATGCGCGAATTCCATCCTGATCTGGTATTTGTGGATATGAATATGCCCGTCATGGACGGTGCCTCTTTTCTGATGAAGGCTTCTCAGGAATTTCCACAAAGCCAGTACATCGTGGTCAGCGGCTATGACCAGTTTTCTTACGCACAGCAGGCTATCCGCTACGGGGCCTGCGAGTATCTTTTAAAACCTGTGGTGAAAGAAGAGCTGAACGCCGCCATCGAGAAAGCGCTGCTCCGCATCGACCCGGACGCCGTCTTTGGAGAATCCTCTGAAACTGTGCCGGAAGAGATTTCTCCGGAAGAGGTGGTGCGCATCATCAAAGAATATATTGAAAGCAACTACTGTCAGAATATTAAGATTACCATGTTTGCGGAAAAGTATTTTTTCTCCATCGAGTATCTGACCAAACTGTTCCGCAACAAATATGGTTTCACCATCTACGAATATGTCCTGAAACTGCGCATGGAACGCGCCAAAGAACTTTTAGAGGACGAGAATAATAAAATCATCGATATTGCCGGGCGTTTGGGTTATGCGGATAACCACTATTTCAGCAAGGCGTTCCGCACCTACTACAATATTTCGCCCAGCCAGTACCGCAAAGAATTTTTAAGTAAAAAGGAATAAGTGAAGGATAAAAATAATAAGACTCACAGCCATAATCAGTCCGAATATCACCCAGGTCAGCCAGACCGGCACATAAACTGCCTTTCCGGGTGCACGTTTCTCTATGCCCTTATCCGCACAGATCTGATGAAAAGCATCTACCTGCGCCCAGCTTACAAAGCACTCCTTGGCAATCATGATATAATGCCTTTTATCCTGATGGAAAATATAAAAAGCTTCTTCTTTCTCCACCAGCCATGCCAAGGATTTCCATGGATAAAAACTCTTCATATCCATGGGCATACCGACCGCTATCCCCTCCTGGGTCAAAGTAACCTGCCAAAAGCCACAGACCTTTTGTGCTATTTCCGGTGACTTCAACTGTTTTCTGAGGGCTTTCTCCGGATTACGACAATAAAGCCGCAGAACCATCCAGACAGTCATGGAAATACAAAAGCCAAGCAACAACACGTTGAACGTTCCCGCCGCAAAATAGACACAGACCGTCATCACAACTGCCACCAAAAGCCCCCAGACCATCATACCGTAAAGTCTGCCCGGCTTTCCTAAACTGGCACTGTTTAATATGTCTGCCGCTCCTTTCTGGAACCGCACCCATCTCTCCCCGTCGAGTATGTAGGAAAAACCCATATATTCCTGAGGCGCCGCCTGTCCCGGATTCCGCCCCGCCGCCGTAGAGGAGTCTGACGTGCTTTCCGCCTCATCCGCATTCTCTGCTCCCTCTGCCTGGGGATGACGAATCCGGTTAAGAAACGCTTCCCGTTCGTTCTCATTTCCAAAGACACGAAGAGGCACAATAAACCATGCCGGCCGCTTTACCGACTGCAGGTATCCCAGCATCAAAAGATGTCTCGTGATGCGGATAAATTGTATATTCCTGCAGGAAACCTCACTGCTGTCTCCCCTTTCCGCCTTAAACTTATCCCCCTCTATCCAGATACACCATGGCCGTCCTTCCAGAACCCTGGCCGTAATCACATATTGATATATCCCTGATACAATAAACATCACAACCACCATTACGGCAATGAGAGCCGCCGCTTCGGGAACAAGAAAAAGTTCTGCCACGAGGATGAGCAAAAGCCGCAGCCACACCCCTTTACGGCACCTAATCTGTTCCCACAAAGCCGCCAGACAAAATTCCCGTATCTCCCATGGCTCCATGACGTATTCGTATTTTATTGTCCTGTCATCCCTGTAATGTTCCACATCTATTCTCCCTTTACCTCTATCAGTGCATAATATCCCGGCTAAGAAACTGCGGGTCCTGACAAACAATATTTCCTGATCGCCTCTCCCACACCATTATGATCATTATCCGCTGTGACCACATCGCACAGCATCTTAATATCCTGGTCCGCATTTCCCATTGCCACCGATAATCCCACGGCTTCCAGCACCGCGCGGTCGTTATCCGCATCCCCGATTCCCACGGTGTCCTCCATATGGATTCCCAGATGCGCCGCCAAAGCCTGCAGACCGACGGCCTTAGTCACCCCCTGGGCATTGATCTCAAGTGCTGTCTCCTCTGCAAAAGCAAAGGATAAAGGAAGAGACTTGAGCATTTCATAAGCCTCCATTCTGTCCTTCGGCGAACGGAAATAGACATTCACTTTAGGAATCGCGTCGTGCCGCAAAGCCTCTGACGCCATATCTTCCACCCGTCTTGTCAACGCCAGGAACATGGGCTGGTAGATTCCCATATGAAATTCTGCCATATGAGATGCCTGATCTGTTCTTGCCACGGATTCCTCCTCTGTCAGGAAATGCAGCATGGCATCATACCGCCCCGCGGCTTTTACAATCTCCCTGACACAGGCGCCCGGCACGCTCCGTGAAAAGATACGCTTTCGCTCCTTCAAATCATACACCAGCGCCCCGCTCATGCAGACCGCGTAGCGCATACAGGGAAGCGCCGCAATGTAAGACGACAGCTCCATGACGCCGCGCCCGGAACAGTATACCGCCTGGATGCCCTGTGCAGCCGCAGCCTCAATGTCACAGATGGTGGCCGGGTCCAGGGATTTATCTGATTTTAAAAGTGTGCCGTCCATATCCAGGGCAATCAGTTTATATCTGGTCATGTAAGATTTTCCTCGTCTGTACAAATTATCCATTTACCGCTTTTAGTAGAACCGACCCTTCGGAGAATTCCCTCTTCTTTAAGCCGCCGCATAGCATATCTGACCCCGCTTCTTGATAATCCAAGTTTTGTCGCCAATTGCAATTGCGTTATAGCCTCATTTCTTCGTATTTCCTGTATGATTTTTTCCCTGGTTTCAATCTCACTGTCAATTTCCTGGCTAATTTCTTGATCAGTTTCTTGATCAGTTTCTTGGTCAGTTTCTTGGTCAGTTTCTTGGTCAGTTTCTTGGTCAGTTT
>CAJUFU010000053.1:5366-20763 GCA_910585555.1 uncultured Lachnospiraceae bacterium | reverse complement strand
GACTCAAAATCTGTTGTGGGCAACCACGTGTGGGTTCAAGTCCCACCACCAGCACTGTTAAAAAGCTCAGAAATCCAGTAAAATGGTGTTCTGAGCTTTTTAGTATTAATGTAAAAACAGAAAACTGGCAGTAATTTTATTGAAAGAAGCGTCAATATTTTAGGCAGAGCGAATGCATAAAATCACAAACTTGTCCATATACTCTATTAGATTATATGAATATGGAGGTAAAGTATGGCAAGAGGTCAAAGAAAATCTATTGAAGAGAAGATACAACAAAAGCAGGAAGTGATAGATGCCTTAGAGGTAAGGCTGGAACACGAAAGAGAAGAACTGGAAGCACTCATATGCGAACAAAAGCAAAAGGAAGTGGAAATACTTTACGATTTCATTAAAGAATCGAATTTGGACGTGTGTGAGGCTACAGAGGCATTAAAGCACTATATCGTAGAGCACGAAGAGGTATTGGCATAGAAAGGATACGGGGCGCAAGTCTATTACATAGAGCTTACGTCCTTTTCTTATTTCAGAAAGCCGGCAGAGATTGTTATTGAAGTCGGAGGAAAAAAGTGATATATTAAATTTGTCTAAAATATATTTACATAATGAAGGAGGAAGTGTGATGAGGACAGTACAGCAAAGAAATATTGCCATTTGCATTATTCTGACATTGGTTACTTGTGGAATCTATGGCATCTATTGGTTTGTATGCCTGACAGACGAGACCAATGCAGCGGCTAATGAGGAAGGCACATCTGGGGGATTGGCTTTTTTGCTTACGTTAATCACCTGCGGGATTTATGGTCTTTATTGGGCTTATAAATGCGGCGAAAAGCTGGATAAGGCTAAGACAGATAGAGGGATGCCTGCTTCTAACGGCGGTATTTTGTATCTGATTCTTTATATCTTTGGTGGGATTATTGCCTACGCTTTGATTCAAAATGAGCTGAATAAGCTGGCGTAATAAAAGATGGAAAAGAGAGCATACTGATAGCGATGAGGTGTCAAGGTAATTCCTGGCACCTTATTTCATATCAGGGAAAGCAGAAGGCAGTTTTTGTGTGTAAGAAAGGAAGGCAGAGATGGTAAAACGGATTTTAGACTGTAAGGCGTCTGATTTGGCAGCTTATAATGCGAGGGAGATTTTAGAGGCTATAGCGGCCAGTGAGGGCCGCGTGATGATGGGAGAGTGCATCGGTATTACACAGCCGCTTTTGACGGATGTTACCAACGCGGAGGTGGTGGCGTCCATGGGGGCTGATATTTTACTGATCAACATGTTCGATGTGCAAAATCCTGTGATTCAGGCACTGCCTGCGGTGGAAAAGACAGAGACAGTGAGAGAGGTCAAGAGGTTGACCGGAAGGATAGTGGGTATCAATCTGGAGCCGGTAGAGGGCGATGTGGAAAGTAATGATGAGCTCTGGAAGATGACAGAGGGCAGACGTGCTACGGCTCAAAATGCGGTTTTGGCGGTCAAATTGGGTGTGGATATGGTGGTGCTTACAGGCAATCCGGGTAACGGCATCAGTAATCAGGCAATCACGGATTCCCTGCGGAAGATCAGAAATGCGGTGGGAGATCAGCTGATTCTGGCGGCAGGCAAGATGCATGCGGCAGGGGTACTCACAGAGGCGGCGGATGGAATCATTTCGAAAGAGGATATCAGGGCATTCCGGGAGGCGGGAGCAGATGTGATTCTCCTGCCGGCGCCGGGAACGGTTCCAGGGCTTACCATGGAATGTGTCAGGGAACTGGTGCTTTATGCGCATAAATTGGGGGCTCTGACGATTACGGCCATCGGGACGTCACAAGAAGGCAGTGATACGGCTACTATCAGGCAGATTGCGCTCTGGTGCAAGATGACAGGAACAGACATTCATCATATCGGAGATTCCGGTTATGTGGGGATGGCGCTGCCGGAGAATATTACAGCCTATTCTATAGCCATTCGAGGTATCAGGCATACCTATCACCGGATGGCACAGTCAATCAACCGGTAAAAGCAGGTTTTTATCGTTTCGGCGGATGCGCCGAAAGGCGGTATGCAGGATAAAGTGTGGTGGAAAAATGAAAAGTCTTGCAAAGGGGACACCAATCAAAGTGATATTGCTTTTTGCAATACCGCTTTACATAGGACAGTTATTTCAGTTGTTTTACAGTTTAATTGATACCAGAATCATAGGCGCTTCGCTGGGGGAAGTATCTCTTGCTGCAGTAGGCGCGACCACTTCCTTAATCGATATGCTGGTTGAATTTCTAAATGGTATTATTTGCGGATTTGGTATTATTATAGCTACGTTCTTTGGGGCAGATGATGAGAGGATGATGCAAAAGGCGGTGGGCGGCTGCATCGTGCTTGGCATTGCAGCAACGCTTATGATTAGCTTGTGCAGTCTTCTTTTTTTGCCGCAGATTCTTAGAATCTTACATATATCAGAGGAACTAATGCCGCAGTCAATCTCCTATAGCAGGATTATTCTGGCGGGGCTGATCGCAGTCACGCTGTATAATATTTGTGCTGCAATCCTGCGGGCCATAGGGGATTCTTATACACCTCTGCTGTTTTTGGTGATTTCAAATCTTTTAAATATTTTCCTGGATTATACATGTATTGTACAGTTTCAGATGGGTGTTGCCGGGGCCGCTTACGCAACGGTGTTTTCGCAGGCATTATCGGCGGTTTTGTGTTTCTTATATATGAGAAGGAAATACCCGCAGCTTAAGATTGGAAGGGAAGATTTCGTGCCGGAGCAGGAAGTGTACAAACAGCTTTTGCCAACGGGACTTTCCATGGGATTTATGATTTCCTTTGTCACATTAGGCTCCCTCGCTTTACAGACCTGTATTAATACCTTCGGGACCAATATCATTGTGGCGCATACGGCCGCCAGAAAAGCAACCTCTCTTTTTCTGACACCTTTCTTTTCACTGGGCTCGGCGCTGTCCACTTACTGTGGGCAAAATCTGGGAGCGGAGGAGTATGAGAGAATCAGGAGAGGCATGACAGACAGCATCCGGCTTTCTTTGGTGTGGTGTGTGATCGTGATTTTGATTATCTTTTCCATTTCGCCGTTTCTGATTGAAGGTATTATTGCCAGTACAGAGGAAGAGATTATAAAAACAGCGGTTCTATATTTGAAAATCAATGGGGTTTTCTATTTTCTGCCTGCCATCATCTGTATTTTACGAAACAGTATGCAGGGGTTTGGAGATACGAAGACACCGCTTATTTCCAGTTTTATTGAGCTGGCGGGGAAGATTGCGATTGCGTATCTGCTGGCGCCGGTGATCGGGTATATGGGGGTTATTGTATCGGAGCCGCTTGTATGGGTGCTTATGGTGATTCCGCTTCTGATAGGCATGGCACGAAACCGGGTGATCAGGCAGGCAAAAAAAAGCCAATAATTTATCCGTTTTTCACCCATGCCGGCATTGCTTTCTCTTTTTTGTCAGCGTATAATAAAAAGGGAAGTACAAAATTCTATTTGTGTGAGGGGGAATTTCCGTGAAAATCAAAGTAAGGCGTTTTAGTATCCGATGGAAAATATTAATTCCGGCCACCATTTTGATCATTGCTATGTGTGCGGTCATAGGGGTAAATTCCTATCTCCGCATCAAAACGGGTATGATTCAATTAGGCGTGGAGGAAGCGCAGATGGCGGCTTCCATTGCTGGATTTGTGGTAGATGGGGATGCGATTTTACATGTGGAAGCTGGTTTTGAAAATACGGAGGAATATCAGAATACGCTGGCGGCTCTCAGACAGATTCAGGATCTTTGCGGCATTGCTTTTTTGTATACGCTGCACACAGACGATAACGTAAGTCTTTACTATGGTGTAGATACGGATGACAGCACAGGGCAAAGGCATCCGGGAGATATCTTTGAGGGAGAATATGCAGAATTTGCGGATGTATTTGCCGGGCAGGAATATGTGCAGGACTATATTGATGAGACGGAGGACGGCAGTCTGATTTCCGCATATCTGCCAATCAGAGACAGTTCCGGGAAAGTGGTTGCCGTACTGGGATGTGATTATGACGCTTCCTATGTGGTAGACAGGATTGAAGGCGCCCGTAACAGTATATTACAGATTTCAGGTATCTGTCTTGTGTTTACGCTTTTGATACTGAATATTATTGTGAATTGTATTATGCGAAACCTGCATAAGGTTGACCGCAAAATATATGATCTGGTACATAGTGAAGGAAATCTGACAAAAAAACTGGATATTTCTACAGGTGATGAGTTGGAAGTGATTGCCGTAAATATCAATGCGATGCTGGATTACATGAGAGAGATTATGTTGAATATATCTGGCAACTCTGAGCAGCTTGAGATATCCACCGGGACAATTGATGAGCATCTTGTCAATGCAAAGGACAATATTTCAGATATATCGGCTACTATGGAGCAGATGAGCGCCGCTATGGAGCAGACCAGCGCTTCTTTGTATCAGGTGGATGAATCGGTAGCCCATATCACGCAGAGCATCGAAGGTATCGCCGGGAAGGCTTCCAGCGAGAGGGATGCCGCTGCGGAAATCATGAAAAAGGTACAGGTGATTTATGAGACGGCCAAGACTGACAGAGCGGAGGCAGGGCGGCAGGCAGAAGAGATGTCAGAAAATATGAAGGAACGAATCGAGCAGTCCAAGGCGGTGGAGCAGATTGATATTTTGACAAGAGAAATCATCAAGATCACGAATCAGACAAGTCTGCTTGCCTTGAATGCAAATATCGAGGCGGCCAGAGCCGGCGAGGCAGGGCGTGGTTTTGCAGTGGTGGCCAGTGAGATTGGAACACTTGCGGATAATTCAGCAAGGGCGGCAGGAGATATTCAAAAAGTCAGTAAAGAGGTAATTGGCGCAGTGGATGAACTGGCCAGAGAATCGGAACAGATGATTCATTTTATGAACGAAACGGCGATGATTGGGTATGAGAGTCTGCTTGAGAACAGCCGGAACTATAGAAATGATGTGAGCCATCTGAGTGAAACCATGAACGATTTTGCAGATGAAAGTATGAGTCTGAATCAAAATATTGAAAGTATCAAGGAGGCTCTGGATGCTGTCAGCATCGCTGTGGAGGAAAGTGCCAAAGGGGTTGTCAGCGTCACAGAAATGGCATCCGACATGTCAATGAATATGAAGAGCATCAAGGATGAGGCCGAGAGCAACAAAGAGATTGTGGGACAGCTTGAGGCAGAGGTTCTAAAGTTTAAGTTGTAATTTATAGCATGGATTGATGATTTGATCAAGGGTCAAAGCACATTCTAAGAAAAACTGCAGTCAATCCACCAATGCCGCACACAATGAAACCGGTGGGAAGCAGGACAAGCGAGACAGTATCACGGAACCTGTCAAAAAGGAAGCCGTAAACCATCTGTCCCAGGGGCTGTACGCATAAAGTGACTGCAGAGGTATAGGCCATGACTTTGCCAATCAGGTGATTGGGTGTCCTTAGCTGTATCACAGACACGGCATAGATGGAAAAAATGCTGATGGCAATCTGCATACCGCTAAGAGAGAGCAGCGTGACGCCGTATTTTACCAAAGCACCGACCGGAAGCAGAAAGACAGCGCCGGCGGGCAGCAGGAAAACGCCCAAAGAGGCAAGCAGGGCCGGGATAGTGCGTGCATTTACTTTCGTGCTGAAAAGGCCTGCCATAACACTGCCAATGATGGTTGCGACTGCCAGGGTGCTTTCCGCCGCGCCATAATATCTGGCGTTCAGTGAAAGGACCGTGCGTACAAGAAAGGGCAGTCCCACCATAAGGATTCCCATCACAAAAAATCTGGAAACAGCGGTTAAGAACAGCATTTTTGCCACGGATGTCTGTTCTTTGAATAGATAGTGCATACTTTCTGTGAAATCCTTACGGATGAGGGAGAGTATGCCTTTTTGATGTGAGGTACGCTCATAGGGCAGCCGGATAAAGCATTCAAACAAAGCAGTGGCGAAGAAACAGCCTACACTGGCAAACATCACGGGGTGCAGACCGAACGCGGCATAGAAGATACCGCCCAGCATGGGAGCTGTCAGGTAGGAGAGGGAGGCAATCTGATTGACAACGGCGTTTCCTTTCAGGATGTTGTCGCCTGCAAGCATGGTGGGAATACAGGCTTGTACGGTAGGGGTCTCAAAGGCGCCCAGGATAGAAAGCAGGATAAGCAGGGCGCTGATCACAGGAAGGTCGGTATCCCCAGTCAAAAGCAGGGCGGCACATAATACAAAGAAGCCGGTTAAGCTGTCTAGCGCAACCATGACATTTCGGCGGTTCAACCGGTCTGCCAGAATACCGCCGAGAGGGGAAAGCAGGATGGTGGGAATGGTGGCAAGAGACAGGATTCCCGCGAAAACAGCGGCGGAACCGGTTATGTCCAGCACATACATGGACAGGGCCAGTTTTAAGATAAAATTACCGAATAGGGATGTAAGCTGTCCTAAAATCAGCAGTATGAAATTGGGCGTAAACAATTTTTGTGTCATAGTTTTGTGTCTCCTTTCCCGGTCATGTTTTTGATGGTTTTCTCTGTAAAAGATATATGGTTTTCTTCGTAGAGTGGCAGTCCCATTTGAGATAGTACTTCCATGACGAATCGGTATTTATGGAGCAGTTCTTCTTCGGTGGCAGGAAAGACAGAAGGGAGCATCCAGAAATTAATCAGTGGCAGCAGTTCTGACAATTCTTTGGGATATTCTGTCTGCACAGAACCGTCCTGTATGCCCTCTGTAAGAAGCTCCAGCCAAAGGGGCGTCAGGACGCGGCGGTTTTCCTTGATGGCGGCGGCCAGAATATGGGGGTCTTTTAAGATGGAGACTGCCTGCATATGCAGGGTATTGCGCGTTTCATCTGTCTGGTTTAAGGTGAGCAGGGTTTTTATTTTCTCAAGGCCGTTTAAATCATCACGGTTTTTGACGGCGTCAAAAGGATTGTTTTCAAAAAACAGTTGGTTTCCCAGGGTATACATCACTTCTTCCTTGCTCTGAAAGAAGCGGTAGAACATGCCTTTGGCGCCGCCGGCAAGTTCCATGATATTGGAGACGGAGGCCGCTTCATATCCTTTGGAGAGGAAGAGGTCTTGCGCTGCGTTTAGAATTTCCTGTTTCCATTGTTCCGGTGTCTTTTTGACTGGTCGTGCCATAGCGGTATGCTCCTTTATGTTTTTAACTATATTAATGACTGATGGTCAATAATTATTATATAGGAAACTTTTATGGAAGTCAATACGGAAAGCATTTTAGTTTTCCCGTATAAAATGCGGTATAAAATGTGATAACCATTGACGAATAGATAGATATAGGCTAAATTAACAACATAAATAAAAAAAGTATTTGGAAAGTACAGCCGGAAAGGAAGGACCTTATCATGTTCAAAATTGCGATTGTAGAGGATAATCGTGCCGCCATGGAAAAGCTGCAGGGCTATCTGGAACGGTATGCGCAGGAAAACAACGAGAAATTTGATATTGCGTCTTTCGGGGACGCCCTGGCCTTTCTTGACAGCTACAGGCGTATTTATGATATGGTCTTTATGGATATTGAGCTTCCCTTTATTAACGGCATGGAAGCGGCGCAGAGGCTGCGGGAAATAGACAAACAGGTGGTTTTGCTATTTGTAACGAATATGGCGCAGTTTGCGGTGAAGGGATATGAAGTGGACGCCTTGGATTATCTGGTGAAGCCTGTCCATTATGGGGATTTTGAACTGAAACTGCGCCGGGCGGTGTCCAGATTAAAAGAGGCGCAGGAAGCAATCCTGGTGCAGCGCCAGAGTGGTATGGTGAGGCTTAGAGTACAGGAAATCGGTTATATTGAAGTGCGCGGGCATACTCTGATTTTTCATACGGAGAGAGGCGAAATTACAGGGAGCGGGACATTGCATGAACTGGAAAATAAGTTAAAGGAGAAAGGGTTTCTGCGGTGTAATAAATGCTATCTGGTCAACCAAAGGCATATTGCCGCGGTGCAGGGTTATACCCTTGTGATGGCGCAGGGGGAAGAACTGCAGATCAGTAGGCCGCGCAAGAAGGCGTTTATGAGTGAACTGGCGGAAACCATGGGGAATGAGAATGTATTATGACGACCTTATATACTTTTTTTGAGACGAATGGATATGTGTTTGAAATTTTGATTGCGGTCTTTTTCTTCTGCGGGTGGATGGATAGAAGACCGCGTTTTCTTTTGCGGGGATGTTTGGCAGGGGCGGTACTTCTTTTGGTGTCTATGATGTGGACATGGATTCCTTTTGATAATGAATGGATGAAGAGCGGCAGGACGATTCTGTTTTTCTTTTTGTGCGTAGGGGCGGTGAAAAGCTGCTTTGAAGGGCCTCTTCGACAGGCTGTCTTTTATGTGACGGCGGCGGGTGCGGCCCAGCATTTTTCTTTCCGTATGGCGCGGACTCTGCTGGCAGTAGGAGATCAGTATCTGAAACTGTCTTCCGGCATCACGATTTTTATGTATCCGCTGCTCTCCGTTATCTTTGTGTTCCTATGTTATCTGACCTTTGGCAGGGAACTTCGAAGGAAAGATGTGAAGTATATGACCGGTTCCCAGACGGTACTTTTTCTGCTGGTGGGGATGCAGCTTTGTACCAATGTACTGCAGAACTTGTTTGATAAATACAGCACGGGGAGCGGTTTTCAGGCATATACCGTTTATAGTTTATTCGACATGATAAGCTGTCTGTTCCTGCTGGCCCTGCAGTGCGAGATTACGCGCAGGGAGAGCGAGCAGCATAACGGCGAGATTTTACAGCACATTTTATATCAGCAAAAGCAGCAGATGGAGAGCTCCAAAGAGAACATTGAGTTGATCAATATCAAATGCCATGATATCAAGAATCAGATTGCCACACTTGGCAATCGTGTCCCCAAGGAAGAGATCAGGGAGCTGGAACGGGCGGTTAATATTTATGATATGGCCTTTAAGACCGGCAATGAGGCTTTGGATGTCCTGATGGTAGAGAAACTGATGGTGTGTGAAAATAAAAATATCCGGCTGGACTGTATGATGGAGGGAAAATGGCTTTCTTTTATGAAACAGTCGGATATTTACTCTTTGTTTGGCAATGCAGTGGATAATGCGATAGAGGCCGTAGAGAAGCTTGCGGATGAGGAACGGCGCTATGTCAGTGTGAGAGTGCGAAGCGACAAGGGGATGTTAGTCATTCACTTTGAAAACTATTATGATGGGACACTGACTTTTTTAAAAGGGATGCCGCAGACAACGAAAGAGGATAAGCGGTATCACGGTTTTGGCATGAAGAGCATCCGCATGATTGTGGAGAAGTATCAGGGACATCTGTCAGTCAAAGCTAAGGACGGTGTCTTTACGTTGAACATTCTGCTTCCCGTTGATTGCAGTTTAGGCTCCTAAAAATACAGTTTGGGAAAGATTTCTTGTTCCGGATCAAGAAAACTGATATGGTGGCACCATCAAAAGAAGGATGGAGGAGTGAGACATGTTCAAAAAAACGAACCTTTGGCGTGGTATGTCTTTTGTATGTGCACTGTTTCTGACCATTTCAGTTATGGCGGCCAATATACTGGAGATTTACCGCACATCGGTTGACGCGTTTGTGGGAACGCGCAGCCAGAAAACCGTAACTGAGGAATCGGCGGACGGTGAAGATGCATGGACTTATCAGTCCAAATTCAAGACAGCAAAAGAGGCCTATGAAGGGTTTCAAGAGCTGGCAGTAAGGACATCGCAGGAGACATATACGTTATTAAAGAATGAAAACAATGCCCTGCCGCTTTCTGATACAGCTAAGATTACGCTGTTTGGTGTGAGAAGTTATGCGCCGGTATATGGAAATAACGGCGGCAGTGTTCCGGATGGCAAATCCACGGTACAGATTTTTGATGCGTTTGCGGAGAAGGGATTCCAGATCAATCCCTCTATGCTGGAAACTTATGCGGCCTTCTTTGCAGATAAGGAATGGACGGTTCCCCAGTTTGGCGGCGGCATCCTTCCGGCTTATGAGGTGCTCAGCGCTTATGATGACCCCAATGAGCTGACCCTTGAGGAGCTTCGCGGGTTAAATCCTGCGTTTGACAAGGATTATGCTTCTTACAATGATGCGGCAATCGTAGTGGTGGGACGTATCGGCGGCGAGAACGGGAACGGCTATTATCCGGGCGAGGCGGGACGTGCCTCCGGTGTGGAAACCGTGACCGGCAATATTTTAAGCTTAAGCGAAGAAGAGATGGCGATGATCGAGGAGGCCAAGGCGAATTTTGATAAGGTGATCGTGTTGGTCAATGCCACCAACCAGATGGAGATTGCGAATCTGGAAGAGGACCCTGATATCGATGCGATTCTCTGGATTGGATATCCGGGCGCCTATGGGTTCTACGGGGTGGCGGATGTATTAAACGGTACGGTCTCACCTTCCGGACATCTGGGAGACAGTTTTGCCAAAAACAGTGCGCTGGCACCGGCTATGCAGAATTACGGCGATATTCCCTGGGCCAATGCGGCGGACTTTTCTGAGGCGGCCAATGTGAATTCTTATCTGGTAGAGGCGGAAGGCATCTACACAGGATATCGTTATTATGAGACCCGTTATGCGGATATTGTACTTGGAAACGGCGGCAGCGAGGCAGCAGCCGGAACTTATGCCAATGTGGACGGCACAGTGGCGCAGGCGGACGGCGAATGGGATTATGCCAATGAAGTGATATATCCTTTCGGATACGGATTGTCCTATACAGCGTTTGAGCAGACTTTAGATTCTGTTGAGATTTCCGGGGATAAAAAAACGGCGGCGGTGAGCGTGACCACTACGAACCGTGGAGATACGCCTGGCAGGGCAGTGGTGCAGCTTTATGCGCAGGCACCTTATACGGACTACGACAAGCAGTATCATATTGAGAAAGCGGCTGTGCAACTGATGGATTTCGAGAAGACCAATCTGCTTGCGCCGGGGGAGAGCCAGACAATCACCATGGAAGTGGATATGGCAAACCTTGCAAGCTATGATGCGGAAAATGCAAAAACCTTTATTGTAGAGCCGGGGGATTACTATTTTGCAATCGGCGACGATGCACATGATGCTTTAAATAATATGCTGGCGGCGCAGGGAAAGAGCACAGCCGATGGCATGACGGCGGATGGGGATGCGGCCAAAAGCTATCAGTGGAGCTGGGACGGAGAAGTGGATGCGGATACGTTCTCTGTCAGCAAGGCAGGCGTGGAGATTACCAATGCCCTTTCGGAGGGAGACTATGCTACCGATTTGAATGCGTTTATGCCGGATACAGTTACATACCTGACCAGAAGCGATTGGAACGGGACTTTCCCCAAAACCTATGAGGGTATCACTGCCAACGAAGCGCTCTCAAGATTGTTGGGCAATGATTTCATAGAGTTAAAGACAGGGGAGGACACTTCGGATATTGTATTTGGCGATACAAGCAGTGATCTGACCATCAATGACTTAAAGGGTGCTGATTTCGATGACCCCAGATGGGAGGAACTGACGAGCAAAGTTACCATCGATGAATTCTTAAACTTTGCGGCCAATGCGTTTCATAATATTGCGGCGATTGAGTCCGTTGGACTGCCCCAGTATGCGGCGGACGACGGCCCCAACGGTTCGGATTCCCATTACCTGACAGAAGGCGGCTATCAGGGAGTACCCTACGCGGACGCGGCGGAGTATGACTATGGAACGCGTGTGGGTCCTACCCCGCAGAATATCGCTTATAGCTGGAACAAAGAGCTGGCCTATGAAAACGGTGAGGTGACATTGGGAGAGAGCACGCTGGTATTGAATCTGCCCATTATGATTGGACCGGGTATGAACATTCACCGTCATGCCTATAACAGCCGCGGTGCGGAGTATTATTCGGAAGACCCGATTCTTACAGGATATATCGGCAGTGCAGTGGTACAGGGTGCACAGTCCAAGGGAACCCTTGTCAATATCAAACATGCGGCCTTTAACGATCAGGAGATTAACCGGTCAGGCATTGCCATCTTTATGAGCGAGCAGAAAGCCCGTGAATTGGAGCTTCGCGGTTTACAGCAGGCTTTTGAGGCAAACGGAAAACCGGCATCCTTTAAAGCAGATGAGAACAGGGCGGATACCTATACAGAAGGCGCTCTGGGGGTGATGTCATCTTATAACAGAATCGGTGCGGTGCCGCCCAGTGCCAACAGAGGCGTTCAGGTACAGATTATGCGCGACGAGTGGGACTTCAACGGCTATAATGTGACGGACTTCACAGGGGTAGCATTGAAGGCGTCTCCGAAGGAATCTATCATGGCCGGTACAACAGCCTTCTGCGGATTCGGCGTCTCAGAGGAGATCACATACTGGAACGGTGAAGCCCTTAGCGGTGACAGGCAGATGGCGCAGGCAGTCAAGGAAGATATTCATTATCTGCTTTACGCATTATCCCACAGTGCAGCCATGAACGGGGTGAATGAAACAACCCACACGGTAAATGTGATGACATGGTGGCGTATCCTTTATATTGTCTGCATTGCAGTGTTTGGCCTGGCTACGGTATTTTGCGGTGTCTGTTATGCAGTGGGCAGACGCAAAAGCACAGACCAGAAGACGGAGAAAGGAGCATGATGAAAAGATAGTAAATTAAAATTTTCAATCGCGGGATTTGTGTCTGCGCGTTGCTTGACACAAACTCGTTCAATGCGGTGTCTCAACAGAGTTGAGACAAAAGCAGCGCAGAAATGGAGAAAATGATGAAAATAGAAATAACAAAATCCAACAGCGTTACACTGGCAGCAATGTGCAGTGCGCTTGTGGGAATGATCATCTATATTATTACATCCGTGACAGGATATTTGGCGGCTTCCGCGGTCAATCCCTGGCCCATTATCGGTACGGTCTTGTGTATGGTACTTTTGTGGGCGGCGGCATTTATGAGTGAGAAATTGACACCGGTTTCTCTTGATCTTATGACGGCGGCGGGTTTTGTCATGCTGCTTGTGAGCTTTTACTTCTTTGTGATGAGCAGGGTGAGTCTGGCGGCAGATGTATATTTTATTCCGGTTAATTATCCCCAGGCTGAGGCGACAGCGCTTCACATTTCCATCGTGGGCGTGGTATTTTATCTGCTGGCGCTGCTTGCTTTAATCACGGAAGGATTTCGCAAAAAGGCGTAGAAGGGTGTATGGAGGTTTGGCATGAGAAAGATTTCGTTTAATACGGGCTGGACTTGTAAACATTTGCATGAGAAGGGGGCGGCGCAGGTTACGCTGCCCCATGACGCCATGTTTTTTGAGAAGCGCACGGAAACGGCGGCGGGCGGTACGAATACAGGCTGGTATGAAGGCTTTGATTATGAATATGAGAAACGTTTTACACCGGATGCATCTTATCAGGGGAAAATCGTAATCATGGAATTCGAAGGGGTGTATCGGAAAGCGGAAGTCTGGGTGGGAGAACAACAGGTTTCTTTTCGACCCTATGGCTATACGAACTTTTATGTGGACTTGACCCCCTATCTTGTCATTGGCAAGGAGATGCAGATTCGTGTGATCGCGCGTAATGCAGACCAGCCCAACAGCCGCTGGTATTCGGGGGCAGGTATTTACCGGCCGGTCAGTTTATGGGTAGGAGAGGCGGCGCACATTCCGGTGAACGGCGTGCATATCCGCACCTTGGCTGTCAAAGCGTCCGGGACGGCGCAGATAGAAGCTGCAGTGCGCACCAGCATGCCCGGCAGTGTGAAGATAGAAATAACAGATCCGGATGGAGAAAAGATTCAAGTGCAGGATACAGAGGCGGATGATGGAAAGGCAGTTGTGGTTCTCGATATCCCCAAGGCACAATTATGGGATGTGGAGACACCGAAGCTGTACCGATGTAAGGTGACCTTCGGTGAGGATGTGTGGGAGGAACCTTTTGGCATCCGTACTTTAAGCTGGGGGCAAAACGGTTTTTGCCTGAACGGAAAACGTATCATTTTACAGGGAGCCTGTGTGCATCATGATAACGGGCTGCTGGGGGCAGTCTGTGATGCGGACGCGGTAGAACGCAAAGTTCGTATTCTGAAAGAAAACGGTTACAATGCCCTGCGCAGTGCCCACAATCCCTGCTCGAAAGCGCTGCTCGATGCTTGCGACAGGCAGGGCATGTTAGTGATGGACGAATACATAGACCATTGGTATATCCATAAGACAGAATATGATTATGTCACTTATTTTGACAAGTGGTGGCGTAAAGATTTGGAGGATATGGTTGAGAAAGACTATAATCATCCTTGTGTCATTATGTATTCTACCGGCAATGAAGTCAGTGAGACGGGACAGGAGCGGGGCATCAGGCTGACGGGGGAGATGACGGACTTTCTGCACTCCCTGGATGACAGCAGACCGGTAACCTGCGGGGTCAATATTTTCTTTAATTTCTTAAGTTCTATCGGTTTTGGCGTTTACAGCGATCAGAAAGCCAGGAAAGAGGCCGAAAAAGCTGAGAAGACAAACAATACCCCTAAAAAGAAAAAGGCTGTGGGAAGCCAGTTTTTTAATAATCTGGCAGGGCTTTTAGGGGATGAGTTCATGAAACGGGGGGCCACTCTGCACGGCTGTGACGTGAGAACAAGAGATGCCTTTGCCAATATGGATATCGCAGGATATAATTACGGCATTTACCGTTATGGGCATGATTTGAAAAAATACCCGGATAGATTCATTCTGGGAACGGAGACTTTCTGTAAAGATGCTTATCTGTTCTGGGAGATGGCCAAGAAAAATCCCCGTATTATAGGGGATTTCGTGTGGGCGGGCATGGATTATCTGGGAGAAGTGATGGTTGGCTCCTGGGAATATGCAGATTATGCGCCCCGTTTTGACGGCGGGTGCGGCTGGGTGTCGGCAGGGTCCGGGCGAATCGATCTGACAGGGAAGCCCCTGTGCGAAGCCCTTTATACCAAGGTTGCGCTGGAGAAAGAAAAGGGCCCCTTTATAGGCGTCTGCCCGGTGAATCATACAGGCCACAGGCACAGCCCGTCAGCATGGAAGATGTCCAATGCCATAGAAAGCTGGAGCTGGCAGGGGTGTGAAGGGCGGAAGGCTGACGTGGAGGTTTATGCCAGAGCCCATCATGTGAGTATCTGGATTAACGGGAAAGAAGCGGGAACCAAGAAACTGAACGGAAACTGCATCGCCAAATTCTCCTGTATCTATGAAAACGGGATGATTGAGGCGGTCTCCTATGACGCCGAAGGCCGGGAGAAGGGCAGGACCTGTCTAAAAACTGCCGGGCCGGAAACCGTGCTGTTTATAGAGCCGGAAGAAAAAGAGGCGAGGGCGGGCCATCTTTGCTATATCCGCCTGCGCTATGGGGACCGGCAGGGAATCCTTAAGCCGTTAGTCAGAGAAAAGATACAGGTCAAAGCAGAGGGGGCAGAACT
>CAJUFU010000053.1:558-5356 GCA_910585555.1 uncultured Lachnospiraceae bacterium | reverse complement strand
TGCCTGTCCTTATAATGAACGGGGCAGCCTTACGGACAAAACCGCGACTTATTATGGGGAAGCGTTGGCAATCCTGCGGGCCGGAGACGGAGAACGGATTCTTTTTAAGGCGGCGGACGGACAACGCAGGGTTGAGATAGAGATTCCAATCTTGTAGAAAAGAGGTTTTTATGGAGAAGATCAAAGTATGGTGGCAGGATTTTGCCCCAAGACATAAACTGATTGCCCAGTTTATTAAGTTTTATGCGTTTTCCATGCTGGTGACTCTGTTTCAATACCTGGTGCTCACATTTCTTCCGGGCATTTTTTACCGCTATACAGACTGGTGTGAAATACCCTGCCAGCTGATACACTTGGCGGCCGGACCTGTGGATACCTATGTGTTTAACTATCCGGTCACCGGGGATGCCACGGGAGGGATGGGATATTTTGCGGCGTTTGCCATTACCTTGTTTTTGGCCCAGTGTATTAATTTCCCGATGCAGAGAAATATTACCTTCCATTCCAAGGGGAATCTATATTATCAGATTATGTGGTATGTAATTGCGTTTGTTTTGATTACGGTGACGTGCAGTTTCCTGATGGGATTGTACGTGCCTGTCTGCAAGCAGTTTTTTCCGCCTGCCGTTTATAATATATTGATCACGGTGATTAATGGCGGCGTACAGATGGTGATTTATTTCCCCATATACAAGATTATATTTCCGGAGGATGCCCGCCAATAAGGGCATTCTCCCAGATGCAGATAAATGCTTCGGCGTGGGAACTTTGATGGAGATGGTTATGAAGTATCGTGATAAAATACAAAGACTGACATTAGAACAAAAGTGTGCACTGCTTTCCGGGGCGGATGTGTTTAAGACCCGGGCTTTCCATAAGATGGGTATTCCATCGCTCTGGCTGACGGATGGACCGCATGGACTGCGCAAACAGGCAGGGGCTTCCGATCATCTGGGATTGAATCCCAGCGAGCCGGCCGTCTGTTATCCTACGGCGGCAACGGCGGCGTGCAGCTGGGATACGAAACTGGGAGAAGAGATAGGGGAGGCGCTTGCACAGGAAGCTATAGAGCAGGGTGTTGACGTCATTCTGGGACCCGGACTGAATATCAAGAGAAGTCCCTTGTGCGGCAGGAATTTCGAATATTTTTCGGAAGACCCTTATCTGGCGGGAAAAATGGCGGCGGCATACGTCCGTGGAATTCAGAAAAACGGCGTGGCGGCCTGCCCAAAGCATTTCGCTGTAAATAATCAGGAAACAAGACGTATGGTGTCCAACAGTATTCTGGATGAACGCACCCTGCGGGAAATCTATCTGACAGGCTTCGAGATCGTGGTGAAAGAAGGAAAGCCGCAGACGATCATGAGCAGTTATAATCTGCTCAATGGCATCTATGCCAATGAGAACAGACATCTGCTGGTGGATATTCTCAGGAAAGAATGGGGGTATCAGGGGGCAGTGGTCACAGACTGGGGATGTTCCAACGATCATGCCCAGGGAGTCAAGGCAGGCTCTACCCTGGAGATGCCCTGCCCCGGCTGGGACTCTGTGCGGGAACTGCTGGCGGCACAAAGAAGCGGCAAGGTGTCAGAACAGGAAATAGACGACAGAGTGGCGGAACTGCTTGCGCTGATAGCGTTTACCAAAGGTGGAAAAAGCAGAGCAGAAGAGGCCGCAAAGGGACAGAAAGATGCAAAGGGAAGATTACAGGGAGAATCCGAGGCGGTTCTTTGGGAGAAACATCACAAGCTGGCTTACCGTGCTGCGGCAAAGAGTCTCACCCTGCTTCGGAATGAAGGAGATATCCTTCCCCTTGCAAAAGGAACCAAAACAGCATTGATCGGAGACTTTGCCAGAACACCCCGCTATCAGGGGGCAGGCTCCAGTCAGGTCAATGTGCTGCATCCGGCCAGTGTGTTGGAATGTATGAAAGACAGCGGGCTTACCTTAACGGGATACGCGAAGGGATTTGACAGACTGGGAAAACCCGATCATGGGCTCCAGAAAGAGGCAGTGGAACTGGCGGCACGCGCGCAGGCAGTTATCCTATGTCTTGGATTGGACGAGGTGCAGGAGAGCGAGGGCATTGACCGGCAGAATATGAGGCTGGCAAAGCCGCAGATCGCGTTGTTAAAGGCGGTGGCGGCAGTTAACAGCAATGTGATCGTGGTACTATTCTCAGGCAGTGTGGTGGAGACAGGCTGGCGCAGGTACTGTAAGGCGCTGCTTTATGCAGGGCTTGGAGGAGAGGCTGGCGCCCAGGCAGTGGTGGATGCAATAAACGGTACGATCAATCCGGGCGGAAAGCTGGCGGAGACTTGGCCGGAATGTTATGAAGATACGCCGGCTAAGAATTATTTTGCGACAGAGGGCCGGAATGTGGAATACCGGGAAAGCATCTATGTGGGATACCGCTATTATCAGAAACGGCGCAAAAAACCGGCATTTCCCTTTGGGTTCGGCTTAAGCTATACGAAATTTACTTACAGCGGTCTGCACGTGGAAAAGGACCGGGTGGAGTTTACGGTGACGAACACCGGGAGCCGGCCGGGGGCGGAGATTGCACAGCTTTATATTTTACCGGAGGACATAAAAGGCGGTATCTTCCGGGCGGTGAAAGAATTGAAAGGGTTTACAAGAGTGGAACTGGAAGCCGGCGAGAGCAGGCAGGCGGTGATTTACTTGGATGACAAAGCCTTTCGGTATTGGAACGAGAAGAGCGGAAGCTGGGAAATCGAGACGGGAGATTATCAGATTGAGATTGGTTCTTCCAGCGAAGCGCCGCAGCTGACAGAAACTGTTTTTATCGAAGTGACAAAGACAGCAGATGGCAGTGCGGGAAAGGTTCTTATCCATTATCAGACGGGAGATGTGCAGCAGGTGCCAGATCAGGAATTTGCGGCGCTGTTGGGGCATGAGATTCCCAAGCCGGAGAGAGTGATTGACAGACACATTACTTTTGGGGAGATGAAATATGGCAGAAGTCCCTTAGGATGGCTTGTATGCGGTATTTTTACAAAATTGCTGCAAAACAGCCTGCAAAAAGGGAAACCTGATTTGAATCTGCTCTTTATCTATAACATGCCGCTCCATGCCCTTTCTAAAATGACAAATGGTATGGTAAGTATGGGCATGGTGGACGGTATCGTGATGGAGCTGCAGGGCTTTTGGCTTCTGGGGCTGATAAAAGTACTTGTGGAATTTATAAAGAATAGGATACAAAACAGACGCATGGAGAAGAAAATCTGTGGATGATTTCGATAAAACTGACGCAGATGACAGCCTCCATTGCAGCGCGAGAAAGAAACAGCCATCCCTACATAAAGACAGGGGGCCTGTTTCTTTGTAAAAAGACATAAAAATAGATAAAACAACCTTGAAAAGTAAGAAAAAATTGTATATAATTACCAATAGGGCGTGACAAAACCATTTGTTTTTGAGATATATTGTTATCCCAGGTAACTGTGTAAAACAGCACGAAAGGACAGGTAGACGATGAAAAAATATTTACACAAAGGCTGGTCCTCTACATGATTTTGGCGCTGCTTGTTACAATCGCCGCGATATTCACAATGCAGACAATCACTAACAGGTATAGTAATCAGGTTTCCAGCCAGAATAAGCTGGCTGACGTGAGGGAGAAGCTGGCCGGAAACGAAGCCAATATCGTGCAGCTTACAGAGATTCTGGGACAGGCTGATGGTAAATGAGGTACATATCATCGATGAGGCGGGAATCATTACCAGCAGTTCTATTGACGCCTACGTTGGTTTTGATATGAAGAGCGGCGAGCAGTCAAACGCCTTTATGGTAATTGTGGACGACCCTTCCATAGAGATTGTGCAGGAACCGCAGGAAAATGTTGCGGAAGGGATTATCATGCAGTATATCGGTTCACTTCCAGTCTGATGGAAATGATTGAAATATAATTTATGTAAACCAAAACAATTTATGGATAGTAAAAATCAGGGCGGCTTCTGGCTGCCTTGATTGCGGTAAGGAGAAGAATTCTATGGAATATAAAATTTTATTGCTGGAAGATGATGTAAGCCTGATAGAGGGACTGACTTATTCTCTGCATAAAAACGGTTATATCGTAGATGCAGCGCAGACGGTCAGACGGGCATTTGACTATTTGCAGAAGGAAACTTACAGCTTACTTTTGCTGGATATGACCCTTCCCGATGGGACTGGCTTGGATGTGTGCAGTTTTGTGCGGGAGCAAGGAAACAATGTGCCTATTATTTTCTTAACCGCCATGGACGAGGAGGTCCATATCATCAGGGGGCTGGACAGCGGCGCTGACGATTATATCACGAAGCCCTTTAAATTAGGAGAATTGTGTTCCAGAATCCGGGCACTTTTGCGGCGAAGCGGTATGAGCGAAGATGAGGGGACGAATCAGATTTCCAGCGGGCCGGTCACCATTGATTTATTGGGCGGCAGAGCAGATTTCCACGGCCAGCCTTTAGACCTGACCGGTGCGGAATACCGTCTTCTGTGTCTGCTTGTCCGAAATGCCGGACAGACAGTGCTGCGCAGTACGATTTTAGATGCGTTGTGGGATGGAAATGGTAATTTTGTGGATGATAATACATTGTCCGTCTATATCCGCAGACTGCGCGAGAAGATAGAGGAGGACCCCTCAAGTCCCAGGCATTTGCTGACAATACGGGGGTTTGGGTATACCTGGCGGGGATAAGAGCGCTGCCGGTGGGAAGTAACTGCGCTGACAGGGAGGAAGTATATGAATATTTTACAGGATAAGGACATCAGACATTATGTTACATTCTTAGGG
>CAJUFU010000053.1:0-548 GCA_910585555.1 uncultured Lachnospiraceae bacterium | reverse complement strand
TTTCCCTACACGACGCTCTTCCGATCTGTCTGCTTATGGCATGTATTTTAATGACCCTTTTTCTTTCCTGGTTTCACGGAAAAGAAGCGCAGGCGCTGCTTTTTGAGAGGGAGCAGACCATGGTTTCTTCTCTTATGGAGCAGGGGGTCTCACGAACCTCGATTGCAAGGGCTGTGAAAACTTCTGTGTCCACGAAGGAAGGGGTAGA
Organism: uncultured Lachnospiraceae bacterium; assembly: GCA_910585555.1. Classification (GTDB taxonomy): domain Bacteria; phylum Bacillota; class Clostridia; order Lachnospirales; family Lachnospiraceae; genus UBA3282. Next base: position 340 of record CAJUFU010000053.1, on the reverse strand, counting down.
GTTGATGCGGCAGCTTGGACATACCCCGGCAGCTTCAGTGAGACGATTTCCCGCCATAGAAGAGTCAGTGTATGTATTCGGAAAGACTGCAGTCGGCATGGTTATGCTGCTGATGCTTCTTTTATGGGGAAGAACGGTTTGGTTTCTGTTGTTGAGGGAAAAGTTATATCGAAAGGCGGAGGGAATCATTACCCAGTTTTCTGAGGGGAATTTTCAGAATCATCTGCCCCAGAATGAAAACGGTGGCATTTACCAACTCTTTGCGGCGGTGGAGGAATTGGCAGTGTCTTTGCAGGCCCATAGCGAAAAACAGCAGCATATGAAAGCCTTTTTAAAGGAT
>CAJUFU010000052.1:15205-20828 GCA_910585555.1 uncultured Lachnospiraceae bacterium | reverse complement strand
CTTACCAAAAAAGAGGTATTTTTTTCCAAAGACACAAACTATTTTACACTACCTGTTATGATTTTGGCTTAGATGCCGTATCTTCAATGCCGCTAAGAGCTAAAATATTCAGTTTTGCATGTTATACTCTCAGCAGGTCTGGCGTTCCCATTTTTTTACTTCTCAGCGGATATCTTCTTTTAAGCAGAGAATACGATGACAAAGGCGTTTGTCGGTTTTATAAGAATAACCTATTATCTATGCTGTTGACATGGGAAATCTGGATATTTCTTTACAATCTTTTTTTGATGTGGCATAATGGGCAGTCTTTTGATATCGGTATGTATTTGCGCAATGCTTTGTTTTTGCAGGAGGTACAATTTGTCCATGCATGGTATATGACAATGATTATGGGAATATATCTTTTCCTGCCATATGTGGCCAATATTCTGCATAAAATTCCAGATAAAATACTTTTGATTTTTATGCTCATCGTGTACGGTTATTTATATATTGTTCATAGTATCAACGTGTTTCTTTCGGCTGGCGGTCTTACGCCGATTGCAAACCAATTGGATTTAAGTTATTCGGGAAATGCTTATGGCTTTTATCTTTTGCTCGGCTGTTGTATAAAACGCTGGGAAAGACAGATTGATCAATTGCTTGGAAAGCCAAGAATGATCTTAGGTGTCATAGGATTTCTTAGTGTTACATATATCGGGACGGTATTTATGCAGATGGCATTGTATGCAAGGCAGAATCCGTACAGAGTCCGATATGAATTTTTTTCTATTCCACTTATCAGCATAGCATGGTTTTTACTGCTTAAAAATATAAAGCTGATGAAAGCAAAGTGTTTCATGAACCAGATAGCTAAGTGTTCGTTTGGTATTTATTTGTTACATATGCCTATATTAACGATAGTAATGCCGTGGATTGTGAAAATGAAGGATAGATCAGCGGAAACTTTCGTAGTTACAACAGGCGTATATATTTTGGCGTTTTGTATTGTCTGGCTGCTTTGCAGGATTCCGTGCTGTGGAAAGATTTTATTTCTATATAAAGAAAAGACGGTAGGTTCTACGGGACAATGAGTGGATGAGTGTGCAGTCAGAACAAATCATTTCTATCAGTGAGTGTGAAACAGGATAACATGTAAAAAGAGGCTGAAAATATGAACATGTTACATAGTGGTAAAAATTCAGTGGGGGGGGGGTAGAATAGATGGTTTAGATATTCTACGCTCTTTGGCGGCATTTTATGTGGTGCTGAATCATAGCATTGAGCCCATTTATCAGTTAAAACTAGATTATGTGTTTTCCATGCCATTACGAGTAAAAATATTTAGTTTTGCCTGTTTTACGCTGGGTAGAACCGGTGTTCCGATCTTTCTGCTTCTTAGCGGTTACCTTCTTTTTGGAAGAGAATATAACGACAAAGGAATTGTTCGATTTTATAAGACCAATTTATTATCAATGCTGCTGACATGGGAGATTTGGATATTCCTTTATAATCTATTTATGGTGTGGTGTAACGCTAAACCCTTTGATTTAGGCATGTACCTTCGCAATGCATTATTTTTGCAAGAGGTTGCATTAGGCCATGCGTGGTATATACCAATGATTATCGGAATGTATATTTTCCTGCCGTATGCAGCTAATGTACTGCATACGATTTCGACATGTACGATTGCTGTTTTTATGATTATCATGTATGGCTATCTGTGTATTGTGCCAAGCATTAATTTATTTTTACAGGCAGATAGTCTGCCGACGATTACCAGACAACTGGACTTAAGTTATGCCGGAAATCTATATGGATTTTATTTTTTACTTGGATATTGCATAAGGCGCTGGGAGATGAAAATAGATAGATTTCTTAAGAAGCCAGCAGTGATTTTCGGCATCATCGGACTGCTTTTGTGCAATTATATCTGGACCATATATGCTCAAATTATATTGTATGAAAAACAGATTCAACACAAAGTTTGGTACGACTATTTTTCTATGCCTATAATTGGCATTGCATGGTTTTTACTATTAAAAATTATGAAATTGAAGAAATGGAAGAGTATAGTTACACAGTTGTCCATGTGTTCCTTTGGCGTCTATTTATTACATATACCTGTAAAAATAATCATCATGCGGTGGATAGAAAAGATTGGAGACAAATCGACTGAACTGATTGTAAATGTGATTGCTACATATCTTTTGACAACTTGTATCGTATGGCTGGTCTGCAGAATCCCAGGTTTGGGAAAAATTTTATTTTTATATAAGGAGAAAGATTGAATATGAAATAGGGTATGCGATTATTTGCGGAGAATATGCTATGAAAGAAAGCATACTTTCATTATTATTTGTGCCGCTATCTGAAAGGCGGTGGAATGGAGTTTTCAATAGAATCATGAAAAAGTGTAAGAATGAAAATACGAGGAGAGAATGATGATGGAAAAGACGTTACATCGTGAGAAAAAATACGGGGGGGGGGGTAGAATAGATGGTTTAGATATTTTGCGTTCTTTGGCGGCATTTTATGTAGTGTTGAATCATAGTATTGAACCTCCATATCATTTGAATCTGGAATATGTATCTTCCATGCCGTTTAGAGCAAAAATATTTTGTTTTGCAGGTTTTACGCTGGGCAGATCGGGTGTTCCGATTTTTTTACTTCTAAGTGGGTATCTTCTTGTTAGCAGAGAATATGATGCGCAGAAGACTTTGCAGTTCTATAAAAATAACTTATTGTCTTTGTTGTTGACGTGGGAAATTTGGATACTTATCTATAATCTATTTTTGATGTGGTTCAATAAGAAGCCATTTGATATAGGGACATATATCCGCAATGTATTCTTTCTGCAAAAGGTTGATTTAAATCACACATGGTATATTCCAATGATTATCGGAATGTATATCTTTCTGCCGTATGCGGCAAATATCCTGCATACGGTCTCGACAGAGATTCTTTTGATTTTCATGATTATCGTATATGGATATTTATATATTGTATCCAGCATTAACTTGTTTTTGTTGGCTAATAGTCTTCCACAGCTTATCAGCCAACTGGATTTGAGTTATTCCGGAAATGTTTATGGATTTTATCTTTTGCTGGGGTACTGCATAAGACGTTGGGAGATAGAGATAAATAAATTACTTAAAAGACCGGTGGTAGTATTGGGCATCGTTGGAGTACTCGTCTGCAATTATCTTTTGACAATCTATACTCAGATTACCTTATATGATAAACAGTATGCATATAATGTCTGGTATAATTATTTCTCAATGCCTCTAATCGGTATTGCATGGTTTCTACTGCTGAAAAATGTTCAATTGAAGATAGGGAAGAGCATAATTACGCAGACGTCCATGTGTTCTTTTGGAATCTATTTATTGCATAGACCTGTACAGATGATTATCATACGATGGATAGAAAAGATTGGAGATAAATCTATAGAGATGATAGTGAATGTAGTCGGTACATATCTATTAACCTTCTGTATCGTATGGATAATTTGCAGAGTGCCGCATTGCGGAAAAATTTTCTTTATGTATAAGGAGAAGCCGGTTGCTTATCGTATGTAGAGTATAAGCTGCTTAAGAGCTGCTATTTTGATAAGAAAAAAGAACTTGCATAGATATAGATTATGTGTTATATTCTAACTATCGTAATCGCTTTATAGGATGTATTGCTTCTAAAGAGCATATTATTTCCACGGCAGTGAGCCAGGTACTGTGCTTGCACAAGTATTTGGTGAATGCCGCGAGGGTCGGAGCCGGTATGGCAACAGACCTTATCGCGCACAATCCATTCAAGGAAATTCAGGTGCGTAATTCAGGCTTTTCGCCGGACAATTTCAACAGATTAATCTTAGTACAGGCGAAGAGCAGATACGTATTCTCCTGTACAGACAGGAGGAGAACATGAAGTACAAAGAAGAACGAAAGGATTCTGCCCAATATCAGGAGGCAGATGTCAGCAGCAAAAGTATTTTTGGGAATCATACGCTGTGCGCACAGTTTTTGCGGGACTATTCGGGACTGCCGATACTAGCCAATGTTCAGCCGGAAGATATCGAGGACGTCTCGGAACGGTATCATCTGTTTCAAGAGGTGGAACTGCAGGCGGATACCGTAAAGAAGATACGATTGAGAGACCAGGCAGGCGGGAAACAGCAGGATATTTATATCATTTCGCTCATTGAACATAAAAGCGCAGTCGATTATGATGTGACCATGCAGTTGCTCAAATATATGGTCTGTATCTGGGAGAATTATGTCAGGGATTTAGAAGAAATAAGAAGCAACAGGCATAAAGAATTCCTGTATCCGCCAATCTATCCAATCGTATACTACGAAGGGACGGGAGAATGGACAGCGGCACGCAGTCTGAAAGAGAGAATCCTGCTAGGAGATTTGTTTCAGGCATACATACCGGATTTTACATACAAGCTGGTCAGGACACGGGAGTATTCCAATGAGGAATTACTGTCAAAGGAAGATGCAATTTCATTGTTGATGCTGCTCAATAAGATGCAACAGGCACAAGATTTTCAGGAAGCTTCAAAGATACCGACGGAGCATCTGGATGAAATCTTACAGAATGCACCGGTAGATGTGGTAGATATTATCATTGCAACGGTAAGGAGCCTGTGCCGGAGGCTGAATCTGACAGCAGAGGAGACAAGTGATTTTATAGAGAAGATAAGGGGTGGCAATATGGGATATTTGTTTGAAAATATGGAGAAGATGGATATTCAATTAGAGCGCCGCAACACAGCCGAACAGAGAAAGAGAGCGGAGGATGCCGAGCAGGAAGCAGCAAACCAGAGACAAAGAGCGGAGGAATTTGAGCAGAGAGCGGAAGCGGCCGAGAAAAAGGTGCAAGCATCTGAGCAAAGAGCGGCGAAAGCAGAACGAGAAAAGTTGAATTTATATGGTATCCTACTTTCAACCTATAAGAAACAGGAAATGAAAAAAGGCGAGGCAAAGAATCAACTGAAAGCAGATACCGGCCTAAATGAGAGTGCAGTAGACGAGCTGTTAGAAAAGTTTTGGGAAAATGGATGACTTTCGGGAAGTTTCAAAGATATCGACAGTGCATCTGCATATGAAAGGGCTGATAGATAAGATGGAAAAGGAGGGGGTTCCTATGTGCAAGGCAATCAGGGAGTGGATGGAGGAAGAAAGAAGAAAGGGTATAAAGGAAGGCAAAAAAGAGGAAAAGATTTATATTATCAAGAGAATGATAGAGGAGGGAATGGACGAACACTTCATACGAAAGATAACGCAGTGTACGAAGACGGAGTTTGCGGCTGCAGGAAAATGAGATAAAAGATTATAAATAGTGATTAAGAGGGACGCTGCCAGTATGGCAGCAACCCTGTCGCGCACAATCCATTCAAGGAAATTCAGGTGCGCGTTTCAGGCTTTTCGCCGGACAATTTCAACAGATTAATCTTAGTACAGGCGAAAAGCAGATATGCATTCTCCTGTACAGACAGGAGGAGAACACGAAGTACTAAGAAGAACAAAAGGATTCTGCCCAATATCAGGAGGTAGATGTGGAAACATGAAACATCAGATTCATACAGATTACATGCAGACTGCCCGGAGTCACCTCACAGGCGCTCCGGGACCAGAAGATA
>CAJUFU010000052.1:3332-15195 GCA_910585555.1 uncultured Lachnospiraceae bacterium | reverse complement strand
ACATCTTATTGATTCGCTCCAGCTCTTCCGGGGTGGAATATTTCTTAATGGTATCGATGATGGTATCAATTTCCTGGTCGGAAAAAGTAATATGATTTTCCTGACCTCGTTTAGCGATTGCCATCAGGAAGGGGAGCATTTGTTCCTTTTTCATGGATTGGCTCTCAAATACCAGGTCTTGCAGAAATTCCAGTTTTGTCTTATCAATATGTGCGATTGCGGGATCGTTCATCCAGGTATTGGTCATAGTATACTCCTTATTATGGTTTGGAATTATTCTGGAACATTTCATACATGGTTCGCTGTTCCGGGGTGAGCATGTTCATCAGCATATCCAGCATAGAAGAGCCCTGGGAGGTGCGGGTAGTTTCATCGTGACCTGGGGTATCTGCAGAAGAGTCATTTCCGGAAAAAGGATTTTCAAACGGAGAGTCCATCGCAAGGTCAGGAAAGATTTCCTGCATAGCAGACATGGTCTGAGACATTTCTTGTACAGTTTCCAGGGTTTTGAGCATATTTTGAAGTTGCTCCAGCTGTTTGATTTCATCCGGTGTGGAATAAAGGCAAAGTTCCTTGCACAATTTTCCTAAATCCGGTTTTTTTTGCGAAGACAGATCACATCCGCAAAGCTGGAAGGGATGTTTGCGCACATAATCCATGGTGTATTGCAGTTCCATATATTTAATGTAGATAGCCAGATGTTTTTGCATGGAAGGTTCTATGTAAGGAAGAAGAACCTTGAGCTTCTGGATTTGGTTGGTTGTATATAAGGCATCGAATGTCATAACATTGGACGCGTTTTCGGTTTTGTCTGCCATAGGATTATGCCTTTCTGATGCCCGTATCTTCTCTTATCAGTATATGACACATGAGAGAAAAATAGGCTCTAAATAGAGCTAGAGCCTATTTCCCAGATGTGTGTTAAAGAAGTGTTAAGATGAAACGTGATGGGTTAGTTGCAGCAGCAGGATAAAAGGATAAGAATCCAGATCCAGGAACAGCAGTTGTTGTCGTTACCGCCAAAGAGGCCGTTGCCGAAGAAGCTGTTGCCACATCCGCATCCATCGCCATTGTTACCGCAGCAGGATAAAAGGATAAGAATCCAAATCCAGGAACCACATCCATTGTTTGCAGTACTGGTATTGTTACATCCGCAGTGAGTAGCTGTTAAATCGCTCATGTTTAAGTGCCCTCCAAATGTTGTTTATGGTTTATCTTATGAGTGGATGGTGAAATGGTGACAGAGTTTTTGTAAATAGGATTTGGTCTTTGGCTATTATGATGTCAATGCAGGCTTGAAACATATGTTCGGCTATGGTAAGATAGCAGTATGGAAAGCGGAGATAAGGAAAAGAAACTGTATATAAAGAAAGCGGATGTAATTCTGATGGCGGTCTGTCTTTTGGCGGCACTATTCTTGGCAGGGGGCCTTTTGTTTGGTTACGAAAGGGGGGAGCTGCTTCAGGTTTCTTATGATGGGGACGTTATTCTGACAGCGCGGCTTGATGAAAGCATGTACTATTTGATTACCTATAAGGAGAATAGAGCAGTTTTGGTAAAAAATAAGGAAATGCCCGACATACCGGCGCAAGAAAGTTATAATCTTGTGTATGTTGCCGGGAAAAAGGCGCAGATGGAGGCGGCAGATTGTAGAGATCAGATTTGCGTGCACCATCAATCCATCTCCGGCGGGGGAGAGAGTATTATCTGTCTGCCGCATAGGCTGGTGGCGGAGATTATTGGAGGAGAACAAGATGAAAGGATAGATGGAATGGTGAAGTGATGAAAAGAACAGTGGAACTGGGTTTTTTGTTGGCCATAGCTCTGATTCTTTCCTATGTGGAGTCACTGATACCTTTTACCTTCGGGATACCGGGTATTAAGCTGGGACTGCCCAATCTCATTGTGGTGCTGTTGCTATATGGCGGCAAGACGCCGGGAAGCGGGGCGAGAGAGGCTTTATTGGTGAATATCCTGCGGATTTTTCTATCAGGTTTCATGTTCGGTAATCTGTATGCGATATTGTATGCGCTGTCAGGTGCGGTATGTAGTTTTGGCGCTATGGTGTTTGCCAGGAAATGTAAATGTTTTTCCATGATAGGGGTGAGTGTGCTTGGCGGGGTGTTTCACAATATGGGGCAGATTGTGACAGCTATGGTTGTGGTAGAAACTTTTGCGGTGGTGTATTATCTGCCGGTTTTGATTATAGCAGGTGTTGTGACAGGGGCAGCACTGGGCGTTCTGGGAATGGAACTGGCACCGTATTTGAGATTTGATTCACGCTTCTCAGCGTAGAGCGCTTCGAAATGGAGGAAAATATGTACGCATACATTAAAGGCACATTGGAAGAAATAATGGAAGATGCAGTGGTGGTGGAAACCGGCGGAATAGGGTATAATGTGAAAGTGTCTACCACAACGGCAGATCTTCTGCCGGGCATTGGCAGCGAAGTAAAGATATATACGTATACGCTGGTGAGGGAGGACGCTTTTTCCCTTTATGGCTTCTTGACGAGAGATGATCTGGAAGTCTTTAAGAAGCTGATTACGGTGAGTGGAATCGGGCCCAAAGGCGGATTGGCGATTTTGTCTGTGATGAGTGCGGACGCACTCAGATTTGCAGTTATGGCGGGCGATGCGAAAGCCATTGCAAAGGCACCGGGAATTGGGGCAAAGACTGCGGAACGTGTAATACTAGATCTACGGGATAAGATTTCTTTGGAGGATACTTTGAGAGGGCTTGGCGGCCCTGAGGATAAGTCTGGTACGTCTGCCAATATCCAGGCGGCAGATAATGTGATGAAAAGAGAAGCAATTGAAGCGCTGGTGGCGCTTGGGTATTCCGCATCGGATGCCACAGCGGCAGTCAAGAAGGTTAAGATGCAGGAAGATACCACGGTGGAGGATATTTTAAAGCAGGCGTTAAAGTATATGTTTTGATACAAATCAGCCTAACGGATGTAGATAGGGAGATAAGAAACCATGGCAGGCAGGATGATTGAAACGAATCTGATGGAAGAGGATATAAAGATAGAAGGTTCTCTTCGTCCACAAACGTTAGTTGACTATATTGGTCAAACCAAGGTGAAGGACAATTTGAAAATATATATCGAGGCAGCAAAACAGCGCGGGGATGCGCTGGACCATGTCCTGTTCTATGGGCCGCCGGGACTCGGCAAGACCACGCTGGCGGGCATCATTGCCAATGAGATGGGTGTACATATGAAGGTCACCAGCGGTCCGGCCATTGAGAAGCCTGGAGAGATGGCGGCGATTTTAAACAACCTGCAGGAGGGAGACCTTTTGTTTGTGGATGAGATTCACAGACTGAACAGACAGGTGGAGGAAGTGTTATATCCGGCTATGGAAGATTATGCTATCGATATTATGATTGGAAAGGGAGCCACGGCCCGTTCCATCCGTCTGGATTTGCCGCGGTTTACGCTGGTGGGTGCGACAACCAGGGCGGGGCTTCTCACAGCGCCGCTCAGAGACAGGTTCGGCATGATTCACCGTCTGGAATTTTATACGGTGGAACAGCTGCAGGTCATCATCATCCATTCTGCAAGGATATTGGGGGTGGAGATAGAGCAAAAGGGAGCCCTGGAACTGGCGAGAAGAAGCCGTGGGACGCCGCGTCTCGCCAATCGTATCTTGAAACGGGTAAGGGATTTTGCACAGGTCAAGTACGATGGCGTGATCACGGAAGAAATTGCCAAGACGGCCCTGGATTTGATGGATGTGGACAGGATGGGGTTAGATCATGTGGACAGGAATATTCTGCTTACTATGATAAATAAATTCAAAGGCGGACCGGTAGGCCTTGACACACTGGCAGCCGCCATCGGAGAGGATGCAGGCACCATTGAAGATGTGTATGAGCCTTATTTGATTCAGAATGGTTTCTTAAACCGGACACCCAGAGGACGAATGGTAACAGATACAGCGTATCATCATTTTGGACTTGAAATTCCCTCTTAAGGCAGATATAATAGATGTAGTGTTAAGCATTTTTATCAGACGGCATATTTAGTATGGGAGGGGAGAACCCTATGTCAACAAAAACAGATACAGAAGTAATCATTGCCGGTAAGGTGTTTACGCTGAGCGGTTATGAGAGTGAGGAGTACCTGCAGAAGGTGGCATCCTACATCAATAATAAGATAGCAGAGTATAATAAGGTTGACAGTTTCAAGAGACAATCTCTCGATACCCAGAATGTGCTGTTACAGCTTAATATTGCGGATGATTATTTTAAGGCCAAAAAGCAGATCAGCCTTTTAGAGGAAGAAATACAGAATAAAGAGAAGGAAATGTACGATTTGAAGCATGAACTGATTGCTTCGCAGATTAAGCTGGAAAATACGGAGAAGAATGTCAAGAACCTGCAGACGGAAATTAACGAGAATGCAAAGAAGATTGTCCGTATGGAAACAGAATTAAAAGAACGTAAAAAATAAGAGCGGGAGATGCCGTCAGGCATCTCTTTTTTTTGAGGGTCAATCTATGAATAGAAAAGTGGAGCTGCTTGCCCCTGCCGGAAACTATGAAGCCTTTATGGGTGCACTTAATGCCGGTGCGGATGCCGTGTATCTGGGCGGGGAAAAGTTTGGTGCCAGGGCTTATGCAGATAATTTTACCACACAGGAAATATGTCGTGCCTTACATGTGGCACATTTTATGGGCAGGAAGATATATCTGACAGTCAATACATTATTTAAGGAAAGTGAAGTGGCACAGTTATATGCGTATCTGCTTCCTTTTTATGAAGCCGGGCTTGACGGGGTGATTGTACAGGATTTGGGTGTTTTTTGCCTGCTCAGGGATTGGTTTCCAAAGCTGCCTTTGCACGTGAGCACACAGATGACCGTAACGGACAAGGGAGCCGCTTTGTTTTTAAAGGAACAGGGGGCGGCAAGGATTGTGCCCGCCAGGGAGTTGTCCCTTTTAGAAGTGCGTGGTTTGAAAGAAGCTGCCGGCATAGAGATCGAGTGCTTTATTCATGGGGCAATGTGTTATTGTTATTCCGGACAGTGTCTTTTTAGCAGTATTTTGGGCGGCAGGAGCGGAAACAGGGGCCGGTGTGCCCAACCCTGCAGGCTTCCTTATCAGATTTATGCAGACAAGGACCTGGTAATGGGGGAAGGCTATCCGCTCAGTCTAAAAGATATGTGCACCTTGGAATATATTCCACAGCTGATAGAGGCGGGTATTGATTCCTTTAAAATAGAAGGACGGATGAAAAAGCCTGCGTATGCGGCAGGTGTCACGGCTATGTACCGTAAGTACATGGATTTGTATGAACGCGTGGGTGCAGAGGGATATCGTGTGGAAGCGGCGGATATGGACAAGCTTCGGGGGCTGTATATCCGCAGTGAGATACAGACCGGCTATTATGAGAGACATAACGGCAGGGAGATGATTACGCTGTCAAAGCCCGGTTATGTGGGAAGCGATGAACAGGTGACTGCCAGGATTCAGGAAGCCTATCTGCATGAGCCAGCCAGACAGCCAGTATCTATGTCTGTGGAAATAAAAGCCGGAGCGCCAATCAGGGTACGGGTAGAGGGCAAAGAGCAAGTACAGATAGAAGCCACAGGAGAAGTTGCACAAACGGCACAAAAAGCGCCCCTGCAGCCGGAGGACGTCAGAAAGCAGATGACGAAGACGGGCAATAGCTGTGTGCTTGTGACGGATTGTGCAGTAAAGATAGAAGGGGATGTGTTCGTACCGGTGCGGGCACTGAACCAGCTTAGGCGCGGCGCCGTAGAGGCGTATGAGCGGGAAGTAATCTTAAGGAATGGTTTTTGTGACAGGAGAATTGATAGAGAAGAGCTGTCAGTGGATACCGCAAGTGAGCAGAAGACAGAAAATGCTGGAAAGGGAAAGCTGCGTTGTGAAATTGAAGACCGACTAAGTCAGTCAACACTTGAGGGGCTAATCATAAACTGTCTTGTCACTACCTGCGGCCAATTGGAGGCAGTGCGCGCACATGGCTGTCAGCGTATTTTTATAGAGAGCGATTTGTTTGTAAAGGAGTATGCCTATATCACTGGAATATTAGGAACTTCTTATGCGGAAGACAAGGCAGAGGGGTGCGCTTGTTATCTTGCACTGCCCCATATTCTGCGCAGGCGCGATGAAGCCTGGCTGCAGCTTCTGAAAGAGATGCTTTCACAGGCAGATGGGTTGATTGACGGATTTTTGATCCGCAATCTGGAGGGGCTTTCTTTTGTGCGGCGTCTGTCAAAAGATTACGCGGTCATTCCGGATACCAGCCTGTACTGTTTTCATAAAGAGACGTTGAAATTTTGGAAAGACTATAGTGAGGAGTATACGCTTCCTTATGAAGTAAATGCCGGCGAGGCTTCCCGTCTTGCGGCGGCAGCGAGGGAACTTGGTATGCGCACCACGCTGGTGGCGTATGGCAGGATACCCATGATGATCACAGCCAACTGCCTGCGGAAGACGGCAGGCATCTGTCAGCCCGGTGCAAAAGACGGACGCCGAATTTATCTGAAAGACCGTTATCGGACAACCTTTCCGGTGATGATGCATTGTGAGCATTGTTATAATATTATATATAATTCTGTGCCCTGCTCTTTACATGAAAGTAAAAAAGAGGCTAAGAGAGTGGGTGCAGACATTTGGCGCTATGATTTTGTGATGGAATCGAGGGATGAATGTGAACAGATTCTTGCGGGTGTGTTTCCTTTTAAGGGGCATACCACAGGGCATTTGAAAAGGGGTATCGAGTAAGTTTTATGGAATTATATATTACAGAGCTTTCTAAATATTTGATCACACTGTTTATCGCCCTTTATACGCTTGAGTGCTTTCTGGTGTTCCGCTTTCAGGAAGAAGAGCGGCGTAAAGGCAGTTATATCCGCCAGAATCTCTTGATGTTTCTGGTGCATTTTTCGTGCTTTCTGGTAATTTGTTTTGAGACCGGTAAGATGGAGTATCTGCTTTTTTATATCTTACAGCAGATACTTTTGTTCGCCACTATTATGCTGTTTCGCATGATTTATCCCAGAGGCAACCGTTTGATCATCAACAATATGTGTATGCTTTTAAGTATTGGTTTCGTGATTCTTTCAAGACTTTCCTATGAAAAGGCAATCAAACAGTTTTTTATCGTCACAGTATCCCTTATTATGAGCATGATCATTCCGTATTTTATTCATAAACTCAAGTTTTTAAAGAGTCTTACCTGGATTTATGCGGGGATAGGTATTGCGGCTTTGGGGATTGTGCTGATCTTGGGGTCAGTCACTTATGGGTCAAAGATTTCTTATTCTGTGGGCGGCGTAACCTTCCAGCCCTCGGAGTTTGTCAAGATTATCTTTGTGTTCTTTCTGGCCAGCGCGCTCAGTGAGTCTCAGGATTTTTGGAGAGTGGCTCTGACGGCTGTACTGGCGGGCATTCATGTGTTGATTCTGGTGGCGTCTAAGGATTTGGGCAGTGCGCTGATTTTCTTTATTGTCTATGTGATGATGGTATTTATTGCCACAGGGCAGTGGGGGTATCTTTTGGCGGGTGTGGCCGGCGGCAGTGGGGCGGCAGTGGCGGCCTATCATCTCTTTGACCATGTGAAGGTGAGGGTGCAGGCCTTTCAGGACCCTTTCAGCTGTATCGATGCGGCCGGTTTTCAGATTACCCAGTCCCTTTTTGGCATCAGCAGCGGCGGTTGGTTTGGACTGGGGCTTTTTCGGGGTAATCCGACGGCTATCCCCCTGGTGGAAGCGGACTTTGTGTTTTCCGCTGTGGCGGAGGAGCTGGGTATTATTTTCTCCATGTGTCTGATTTTAATCTGCCTGAGCAGTTTTATCATGTTCATGAATATTTCCATGAAACTGCAGAATGGGTTTTATCGGCTGATTGCCTTTGGGCTGGGGATTACCTATATCTTTCAGGTGTTTTTGACCATTGGCGGGGGGACCAAGTTTATTCCCATGACGGGTGTGACACTGCCTTTTATCAGCTACGGGGGCAGTTCCATTCTGACTACGCTGATTATGTTTTTTATCATAGAAGGTCTGTATATCATCCGGCAGGATGAGGGAGACAGACGTGCCAAAAAGAAGAGAAAACGAAGAAGAATGCAATATAAGACAGCAGGAGACGAGGCGGATGAAGAAGAGGAAGAAGAGGAATAGACAGATTCTGGGGGTCACATATTTCTTTGTTGGGTTGTTTTTGTGTATGATGGGGTATACCAGCCATTATGCCATCACGCATCGTCAGGAGTTGATCAATAACAGTTATAACAGCAGGCAGGAAATCCTGGTGGCCCAGAACACAAGAGGAATGATCTTTGCTGACGGAAGGCAGGTGCTTGCCAAGACGGAAACGGATGAAGAGGGTAAGGAGACAAGGACATATCCGTATGGAGACATGTTCTCTCATGTGGTGGGATATGCCTCTAACGGCCGTTTTGGAATTGAAGCATCGGCCAACTATTACCTGATCAATTCCAATGCCAAACTATCCGACAAGGTGGCAAACGATGTGGCAGGGCTGAAATATCCGGGGGATAATGTGGTGACCACTTTAAATGTGGATTTACAGCAGATCGCCTATGATTCTCTGGGGCTTTACAAGGGGGCAGTCATTGTGACGGAGCCCTCCAGCGGCAAAATCCTTGCTATGGTGTCGAAGCCGGATTTTGACCCCAACGAGATTGAAGCGATCTGGGATGAGCTTCTTGCAGATAAGGAGAGCGGTGTGCTCCTAAACCGGGTGACCCAGGGTTTGTATCCTCCAGGGTCCACCTTTAAGATCGTGACGGCTCTTGAATATATACGTGAAAACCCTGACTCATACAGTCAATACACCTATCAGTGCAATGGCAGATTTACCCATGGGGAGGAGACCATAAATTGCTATCACGGTACGGTGCATGGTTATGAGGACTTTGCGAAATCCTTTGCCAAGTCCTGCAACGCCTCCTTTGCCAATATCGGTATGCAGCTGGACCGGGGCCGTTTTGCAAACACCCTGGAACAGATGTTGTTCAACCAGGAATTAAAAGTGGGATTTGCCTATAACCAGAGTAAACTGATCATTGACGAACAGACAGAAGATGCAGACATGATGCAGGCGGCCATCGGGCAGGGAACCACAGCGGTCACGCCCCTAGAAATGAATATGATTACCTGCGCCATTGCCAATGAAGGTATGCTGATGAAACCTTATCTGGTAAGTCAGGTGGAAACCCATGAAGGGAATCTGATCAAGCAGTTTGAACCCGCGTCCTATAAGCGGATGATGAGCGCGGAGGAATCCGAGATCATGAAAGGTCTGATGCAGGAAGTGGTCAAGAGCGGCACTGGCACCAAACTGGCGGATGCATCTTACACAGCGGCCGGTAAAACGGGTTCTGCCGAGTTCAACAGTGTGAAAGAGGATTCTCACGCTTGGTTTACCGGGTTTGCCCCGGTGGAGGATCCGGAACTTTGTGTGACCATCATCATAGAAGGAGCAGGTTCAGGCGGCGACTATGCGGTGCCGATTGCCAGGCGGATATTTGATGCCTATTTTGAACCATAGGAAGACTTTGGTTTAGTAAATGGCCGCAATCTGTATCTCAGGCTGTCTGGCAAGGTCTATCAGCTTGCCGTCTTCTGTCTCCAGAAGCGGCCTGGAAAGCCTGGCTTTATTGATTTCTATGATTTTTGCTTCCATATCGTTGCTAAGCCTTACGTTGAAGGTAAGCTGTGTGGCGGCGATATGGTAGAGGATTGGTCTTAAGATGGCTTCATCAAATTTTGCATAGCCGTCTTTTTCAAAGTGATCGATCACTTGAAAAGGATGCAGAGACTGTCTGTAAGTTCTGGCAGACGTCATGGCTTCATAGGCATCTATGACAGCAATATATTTGGCGAAGATATCAATCTTATCGCTGCGCAGTTTTGAAGGATAGCCGGAACCGTCGCAGCGTTCGTGATGCATGAGGGTGGCTTTGATCACATGTTCGTTTAAGTTCTGGTTCTTCAAGAGGTCAAAGCCTAACATGGTATGCGTCTTTAATTTGGTGAATTCAAGATCGGTCAGCTTATCCGGTTTCCAGAGAAGTTCCTGGGGAAGCTTAAGCTTTCCGATATCATAAAAGAAACCGCACTGTATCAACAGAAAGATGTCTTCCTTGGAAAGTTTCCACCAAGTGCCGAATACCCCGGCGATCAGCGCGGAATTTAAGCAGTGGGCGTGGGTCATATCGTCTTCCCTGGGCAGCATGTTGTATAGAAAATCCAGGAGCTGTTCGCCGTTTCTGACACAGGACGTGATCTTCACATATAATTCCATCAGCTTATTCATGCGGGCAGGCACGCCCTTTTCCACAAAATTCATCATCATCTGACAGTATATGGGCATACAGTCGTTGTATGTAAATTCAAAATATTTGAATTCATTGCTGAGACGTACTTTCTCAAAATGTGTGGCAGCATAGTCAATCTCTTCTTTGACGGCAACACATATGATGGAGTAGCGGGCAAGTTTGGCGATCACTTTTTCGTTCACCACGGTGTCCTTGGGATAGAGCAGTTCATTCTGGTAATTGTAGACATCCTCGCCGATTACCATACCATTTTCTAAAGCCATACGGGCAACATTTTTCATAGGAACCTCCATTCCGTCGCGTCAAACGCTCCTGATTTCATGATAGCAGAAAACAATTCTATTGAAAACCCTGAAAAACCCTGAAATTGATACGTGTTTTTCTGTTCTATTTTCCAAAAGTGTGATAAAATGAACGCAGACTTTATGAATGGGGTCAATGGGAATGAAATTTTATAAAAATCTCTATATTGGGGATACTGTTAAAAAGCCTCATAAAATTATGAAAAAATTGAAGAAAGATAAGATATTGCCAAGTATCTATGTGATTGTCTGCATGGAGGGGAAAAGGCAGCTTGAAATCTATCACAGCCTGATGTTGCAGCAATGGTATTATAAAGAAGCCTCACCGGCTGTGATCGGGATTGCCGGCAGTAAAGAGGAGGCTTTTGATTTGATTCAAAAGATTGCCCAGGAGGCGGTGGATACCACAGGAGCGGCTGATCTTACCGCATATCTTGCGCTGGACGATAGGAATAATTTTAAATAGTTGTTGGAGAAAACATGCTACATATCATATTGCTTATTTTAAAAATCATAGGGATTGTACTTTTGTGTGTCCTGGGTTTGCTCATACTGGTGCTTGTCAGCGTACTCTTTGTGCCGGTGCGTTATCGGATTGAGGTCATGCGGGAAGAGGGAGAGGATAAGCCGCCAGTGATGGTGCGGGCCAAAGCCACCTGGTTTCTACATCTGTTAAATATCCTGATCAGCTATCCGGCGGATGTGATTGTCAGGGTGAGACTGATGATATTTACGTTATCGAAGAAACCAGCAAAGAAGTCTGAGGAGGACACCGAACCGGAGAAGAAACAGAAGAAAAAGAAAGGGTCTAAAAAGGATAAAAAAGTTTCCGGCAAAGAAAAGAAGGAGGCTTCGAAAGCAAAAAACGACGGGCGCAAGAATGCGGATAAGCCGACGGAAGAAACGCTGTTGACAGAGACAAATGGGGCATCGCCCAAAGAGACCTCAAAGGAGCGGGCAGAGGAATTATCCCAGAAGACAAAGTCGGTAGACAAAGAAAAAGTCCCTACAGTCACAATCAAGGCCCTGCAAAAGGAAAAAGAAGAGGAAGATACAGAAGAATCCTCCTCCTGGATGGACAAAATCCGTGCCCTGCCAGTCATTCTACATAAGATCATTCAGAAAATTAAGAATCTGTTTGAAAATATACAGTACACAATCCAGAATATCTGTGATAAAATAAAATCCATATTGGATAATATACAATATTATAAAGAGGT
>CAJUFU010000052.1:0-3322 GCA_910585555.1 uncultured Lachnospiraceae bacterium | reverse complement strand
AGGGTGAACTGGCCATAATCTTAAGGAGTTTAAAGCCGCAGAAGTTTGAGGCAGAGTGGATAGTGGGTATGGATGACCCGGCGTCTACCGGGCAGATTCTGGCAATCTGCGGCATGTTGTACCCGGTTTTTGGCGGACACGTGGCTGTTACCGGTGATTTTGAGAGAAAGCGTATCGAAGGGTATGTTTTCATCAAAGGAAAAATCCGTATCTTTACCCTTCTGCGGGTGGTGGTACGAATTTATTTCAATAAAGATGTTAAGCGAACAATCAGCTTGTTGAAGAAGGAGGCAGTATAATGTCAGAAAATAATTTTTCAGGTGTGATAGAATCTCTGATGAAGGGTATGAACGCTGTGATCGGCACCAAGACGGTGGTGGGAGATGCCACCCAGGTGGGCGATACTATCATTTTACCATTAGTAGATGTCAGTTTCGGTGTGGGCGCAGGCGCCAGTGCCGGCGACAAGAAAAATGGCGGTGGCGGCGGATTCTCGGCTAAGATGACGCCCAGTGCCGTGCTGGTAATCAAGGATGGTTCCACCAAGCTTGTGAATATCAAGAACCAGGATACTGTCACCAAAGTGCTCGATATGATTCCGGATATCGTAGAGAAGTTTACGGCCCCCAAAGAAGAGATGATTGAGGACGATACGGCGGTGGATATCGCGTTTCCCAAGGAGGATTAAGGAAAGGCCGGGCAGCTTTTAGAATCATTTTATGCCAAAGCTCATATAGTATAATAAAAGCGTAAACAGGGTAGCAGCATATGAAGAAAATGATTGGTTTTGTCGCTCTTTGCGTCGCCTGCGGAATGTTAGTCATGCTCTTTTTGACGAATCGTTTCGTGGGGCTTGTGTTGATTGTCCTGCTTATGCTGATTGGGTACAATTTTTTTTGTTGCGATTAACGTCTGCAGGCGGATCGTCTGCTTGTTATGAAGGAGTACTATGGATAAATTTGAGGAGACACTGGTGCACGGCTGTGCAGATGAACTGCAGGAATTGAAAGCCTGGCTTTTTCGGGAGAACATCCGTCTCTCTACAGCCACGAAAGAGTTAGAGCGGATGCAGGAAAAGTTTCTGCAGGAAAAGGTACAGTTTCAGGAGGAGATGAAGCTCTTAAACCATAAGATATCCAGTGAACAGCAGAGGCTTAAGGAGGATAACCAGTTTTTTGCCAAGAAACTGGAAATCTTACAAAATGGGTTTAAGCAGCTGGACATTGACCGCAGAAGGCTTGACAAGGAGTGGGCGAGGCTCGCGGCGGAGAAGGAGTTTTTGGAGGAGCACAGTATGTATGAGGGCATATCGGAGGTGTCCGTGTTTTTCCATGGCGTAAAAAATCCGCTGGCTTTAAAGAAGCGCTATAAGGATTTGAGTAAGATTTTTCATCCGGACAACCTGGCTGGAGATACGGAGATTATTCAGAGAATCAACAGAGAATATGAGAACCTGAAAAGAGAATATGAAGGGTTTAAACAGGCATAAAAGAAGAGCAGTATATAAATATAACAAAAAGACCAGTCCGCCGGGATTGGTCTTTCGTACATTCATCATGAATCCTGCAAATTAAGCGCGCTCCACTTTGCCTGCTCTTAAGCAGCGTGTACAAACGTGCAGTCTCTTGCTGGCGCCATTCACTTTACATTTCACATTCTGGATGTTGGAATTCCAAATTCTGTTAGATCTTCTATGAGAATGGCTTACGTTATTTCCGAAATGAGCGCCCTTACCACAAATATCACATTTAGCCATCTTTGCACCTCCTAACCATTATAGTATAAGGAATTTCTGAATGAAATAATCGGACGAATGCCGATTTATGCTTTACACAACATTTGTATAATAGCAGAAAGCAAAGGATAATGCAAGCATTAATTACATTTTTTGGGTATAAAATTTGTCCGCTTGGTAAATTATAGTATATTTTTTGTTTCATTTTTTGGTATATCGGGTTATAATAGCAATATATGTTTAGAATAATAAGGAGGTAATCTATGAAAGTCTCTTCGATGGACACCCACATGGGGAATATTTCGATTGATCAGGAAGTGATAGCCCAGTATGCGGGTACTGTGGCGATGGAGTGTTTCGGTGTAGTCGGCATGGCCAGCATGAGCGTAAAGGACGGTCTGGTCAAATTACTGAAAAAAGACAGCATGACCCGGGGAATTCAGGTTCTTTTAAACAATAACAAACTGACGCTTAACTTTCATATCATCGTCTCATATGGCGTGAGTATTTTAGCAGTGGCAGATAATCTGATCGACAGTGTCAAGTATAAGGTGGAAGAGTTTACCGGGATTGAGATAGAAAAGATCAACATCTTCGTGGAAGGTGTGAAAGTGATTGACTAAAGGGAGGAGCAATAAGGTGGATTCAAATACGATAGATGCCAAGCTGATGGCGAAAATGTTCCTGGCGGGGGCTAAGAACCTTGAGAGTAAAAAGGAATGGATTAACGAGTTAAATGTATTTCCAGTGCCGGATGGCGATACGGGCACCAACATGACATTAACGATTATGTCTGCGGCCAGGGAGGTCTCAGCGCTTTACGATATGGGAGATATCGATATGGTATCTTTGTGCAAGGCCATCTCTTCCGGTTCTCTGCGGGGCGCCAGAGGTAATTCCGGCGTTATTTTGTCCCAGCTTTTCAGAGGGTTTACCAAAGGCGTTAAGGAGAGCCGGGAGATAACGGTTCCGGTTCTGGCTGCGGCCTTTGAGAAGGCAGTGGAGACGGCCTATAAGGCGGTTATGAAGCCCAAGGAAGGAACAATCCTCACGGTGGCTAAAGGAGGCGCCACAAAGGCCAGGGAGCTTGCGGACGCGGGCGTTACGGACCTTTCGGAATTCTTATCTCAGGTGATTGCCCATGCAGATGAAGTCTTAGAGCAGACGCCGGAACTTTTGCCGGTGTTAAAGCAGGCGGGCGTTGTTGACTCGGGCGGTCAAGGCTTGATGCAGGTCTTAAAGGGCGCCTATGATGCTTATCTTGGCAAGGAGATTGATCTGACGCTTGACAAGACGAGTACTGTGACATCTTCCTCGAAATCCGGGGCGCCGAATTTTGAGGCCCAGGCGAATGCGGAGATTAAGTTTGGTTACTGTACCGAGTTTATCATTATGTTAAACAAGGTGTTTAATATCAAGACAGAGCTTGATTTTAAGGCGTATCTGGAATCCATTGGTGATTCTATCGTAGTGGTAGCGGATGAGGACGTGGTAAAGGTGCACGTACATACCAACGATCCGGGTCTGGCAATCCAGAAAGCGTTGAAATACGGTGCATTATCCAATATGAAGATCGACAATATGCGG
>CAJUFU010000051.1:11580-21085 GCA_910585555.1 uncultured Lachnospiraceae bacterium | reverse complement strand
CTTTGAGTTCTGAACTAATTCCTTTTGACACAGATAAAATATATGATTTCGTTGCCGCATAAACAGCATCATAGGGACATGATATGTAAGAGCCTGTTGAACCAATATTTAAAATCTTTCCCTGCTTGTTATCTACTGTGCCAGCGCACCGGCATTTGCATCGTTTTCTAAGAAAATCGGAATACTGAATTTCTTTTCCAGCTCCTCTTGAATGGGAATGTCGGACCAGCCGTCATACCCTGTCATAAGCTCGATTCTTCCCTTCTGCACACTATAAGGTCCCGGTACAGCCATCCCGATGGCCAGGATTTTCCTTTCCCTGCATCCCGCAAGCATCTCGTTGGTCATCCCAA
Source organism: uncultured Lachnospiraceae bacterium (assembly GCA_910585555.1). Classification (GTDB taxonomy): domain Bacteria; phylum Bacillota; class Clostridia; order Lachnospirales; family Lachnospiraceae; genus UBA3282. The sequence continues at coordinate 20,732 of CAJUFU010000051.1, read as the reverse complement.
GCACACCGTCCATAACCTGCCGCGGCGAATCCTTTAAATCCGTCTGTATGTATTTATGGGTAATCTCATTGCCGGACAGATCATAGATGCCTACTCCAAAGTGTTTCCTGGCCAGCTGAATCCCTATGACTCCATAATCGTCATTGTTGATCGCTATCCCCACACTCCGGCGTCCCTTTTTGCCTACCAGATATCCCACTTCCCGCACAAGCCCCCAGGAAATAAAATCGTTGATGATGTTGGTGACGGTGGCCTGCTTCAGTTTCGATTTCTTGGCAAGATTCGCCCGCGCACACACGCCCTCTTCCCGCAAAAGCCTGATCAGCAGCGCCCTGTTCATCTCCTGCATATTTTCCTGATTAAATCCATGGTCAATCATATACATATTCGTCCCTCCTTTTTCGTCATTGTGTGACTACGTATCCCCATTTTATTGTAAACTAATCAGTGCGCAGATGCAAATAGACATCCCCGGTTTTCAAATAATCCGCGCCTTACGCCTTGCTAATCCCGCCAAGCAGACATATAATAATTTTGGTATCAACTATATGACATGCTAACCGCGAGGACAATCATGCAAAAGAACAAAAGAAACCTGCTTACGCTGGCAGGCACTGCGGGCCTGCTATTACTTGCCGTGCTATGCTATCCGGCAGTTGACGACCAGATACATGCCAATCATAAAGAAGAAATCCTTTTAAACCAGGTACTGGAAACAGACTCCTCCCAAACCGCCCTGCTGAAAAAGAAAGAAGAGACGCAGGCGCCTGCAGAAGATCCCGGAACACCGCTTCCTGAGATTACCTTGTCTTTGGATGAAGACGTTTCCGGTTTTCAGGTGAACCTTTGGCGAAGCAGCGACGGCACCTGCTATTTCTTTCTGCCCGGCTTCGCAAAGGACAAGGGATTGGTCTTAAAAACAAACAGCAATCACCGCATTTATATCAATCATGTGGAGATTACGGAAACCGATATTTTGTGCGGCATTTTGGACCAAAGCACCCATGATCTTTCCGTGACAGACACTGAGGACAATCTGCTCCTGGAAGGACCCGTGATATTCCTATACTCCTCTTCTCTGCCTGTCATGTCTCTCACCACCCGTTCCGGAAACATGGACTATATCCACGCGGACAAAACCAACGAGGAGGCCGGCACCGCCGCTCTATTCGGAGAAGACGGCAGCACCCTCTATAACGGCAGTGCAAAGAGCATCTGCGGCAGGGGGAATTCCACCTGGGGGCTTTCCAAGAAACCTTACCAGATTAAACTGAACGAGGAGGCCGACTTCTTCGGGTTTGGCTCTGCCCAGTCCTTTAACCTGCTCGCCAACGGTTACGACCAGACAAAGCTGCGCAATCAGATTGCCGAAGAGCTGGCCGAAGAACTGGGTATGGATTATGTGCCCCAAGGACAGATGATCGATTTATATATCAATCATACGTATTACGGGAATTACTATCTCACCGAAAAGATACGGGTAGACGAAGAGGGCGTTGCCATCCAAAACATGGATACCTATGTGAATGACGCCTACAACAGCAGGGAACTGGAAAAGCTGGAACGAAAGCAGAACGAAGAAGGCACCAGAAAGTGGGTAGAAACAGATGTGGAGCCGGATGATATCAGCGGCGGTTATCTCTGGGAACGGGAATTAGATGCACGATTCGAGACAGAAATCAGCGGTTTTGTCACCAGCCAGGGTGACTGCTATACCCTGCAAAGCCCCGCATATGCCACCGAGAATCAGGTTAATTACATCGCAGACATCATGCAGGAATTTCAGGATGCCGCAGCGGCGGCGGATGGCATAAACCCCATAACCGGCAGACATTATATAGAATACATTGACATAGACTCCTTTGCACAGAAATACTTGGTGGAAGAGATTTCCAAAAATTATGACGGCGGCGTTACCAGCAGCTTCTTCTATAAACCGGACGATTCTGTGAGCCGGAGAATCTTTGCCGGCCCCATATGGGACTACGACGTGGCTTTCGGAAACTGCAATCTGGACAGGATTGCCAGCAATCCCGCAGGCATCACCAGACTGCAAGACCATGTGTATGCCACCGGGTTATTTGCCGACCTCTATGAGCAGGAAGATTTCTACCGCCATATGGTCACCCTGTATCGGGAAAAGGCGCTTCCCTACCTCAACGACCTATTAGACCATAGGCTGGATGAAATGGTAAGCCAAAGCCGTGCCTCCATCGCTATGGACCGGGTCAGATGGGAAGATAACGAAAACCGCTATCAATACTATGAAGAATATGACAATAGCGTCAGATTCCTGAAATATTTTATAGAACAGAGAAGGAATTTTCTGAATGAAGTCTGGCTGGAAGGTGCCAATTACCATAATCTGTCCTTTGTGGTGGATGGCGAGGTATGGCAGCGCTACTGTATCAAGGACGGCGAACTGCCTACCGACGAACCAGTCCCCGTCCGCTACGCTTCCAACTCCCTGTTCATGGGATGGTTGAGCGAAAACGGTGTCCCTTACGACATGTATAAACCAATCTACGAAGATATCACCTTCTACGCCATCTGGCAGGAATTGACGCCAGAGACAGCCTATGACGAAGAAAACGGCAGCACATATTAATGCGCTGCCGTTTATATAATCTATGATTATCTATGGAATTTGAATCTATCCACCAGTTCCTTCAGCAAATCCGCCTGACTGGACAGCTCTTGTGAGGAAGCTGCACTTTCCTGAGAGGTTGCGGAATTGGACTCCACGACGCCGGCAATCTGATTGATGCCCTCCGTAATCTGTTCCGTAGCTTCCGCCTGGTTATCGGAAGCTTCCGCAATCTCCGCCACCGCATCGCTCACCACCTTGGCATTATCCACCACAAGCAATAAGGATTCGGCCGTAGAATTTGCAAGCTTTGTTCCATCCTCCACCGCAGCGATCGCATTCTGAATCAGGTTTTTCGTATTCTTGGCCGCTTCGCTGCTCTGCTCAGACAAGATGCCCACCTGTGTGGCAACCACAGCAAAGCCCTTTCCGGCCTCACCTGCCCTGGCCGCCTCGATGGATGCATTTAAGGCAAGGAGATTCGTCTGGGAGGCAATCTCTTCAATGCTGCTGATAATCTCGGCAATCTTGTTCGAAGCTTCCCTGATTCTTCCCATGGCGTCCGTACTGCGCTTCATCTGCTCATTGCTCTCAATGATCTGATTGTTCATTCCCGCCACAATCACTTTGACCTTCTCGGCATTCTCGGCATTGATCTGGATTTTCTCCGAGATATCCGTCATGGTCGCCGTCAGCTCTTCAATGGCGCTGGCCTGATCTGTAGCACCCTCCGCCAATACCTGGGAGGCACCCGCCAAATCCGTAGCACCCTTGCGGACGCTCTCCGCATTGTTGTCTATCTCCCGCATCGCCGTACTGAGGGCTTCCACAATGCCTCTGAAGGATTCACTGATCTCCACAAAGTCGCCTTTATAGTCTTCATCCACAGCGATCATAAAGTTACCGGCAGCCAATTCCGCCAAATCTTTGTCTATGCCCCGAATGATTGTATTCAAATCCTGAATCGTTTCCGCAAGACAGTTCATTAAGATTGCCGTCTCATCATTTTCTGTGGGAGCAGGTACTTCCGAATGGATATCCCCCGCCGCCAAAAGTTTCAGTCTGTCTACTACTTTGATCAAAGGCTCTGCAACCGCTTTGCCCAGTTTGACACCGGTCTTGACACCAAGCAACGTAAACACAACCACAAAGATAACAGTAAGCAGCAGCGCGAAATACAATTTCCCCAAAAATTCATTTCTCACCGCCGCAACGCCGATGCTCCATCCATCCGTCCCCGGTACTGGCGAATAGGCAACTACCTTGGTCTTACCATTGTAACTGTAAGTGCCCGCCCCGTTTTCCCCGGCAACCATCTTGGCACAGATCTGACTGTATTTCTTCAGTTTGGGATTGGTCTTTCCAAGCGCCAGGCTGTCTTCCACGCCCACAAGTTCTGAATTAATATCTGCTATCGTTATACCATTCTTGTCCAGCATAAAAGCTGTGCCGCCTTCGCCCACCTTGATGGAACGCATGATATCGTTTAGGAACTCTCCGTTAGGCACATAGGCAATGACGCCAACCGGAGTCGTTCCGGGCACGCCGCCCTCCCACAAAGGCGCCGCCACGACATAAGACACTGCTTTCGTGACCTCGCTGTAGGCCGGTGTGGATATGTAGGTATTCCCTTTCATACATTCTTTGAAATAGATTCTGTCAGAAAGATTTTCTCCTGTGATCATGTCGATTCCATTGCTGTCCAGAATATAGCCCCCGTCCAGATCATGGTCCCTGATTCTCTGATTTAGAATCTCTGCCTTCTCCTCCGCCGGCTTCTCCGGGTCCGCCAGCCTGGCAATACTGCCCGTTTCATAAGCAACCGCTACAAACTGCTGTAAAGCCGCCGATACATAGCCGGCCGCCACATCGGAAGTATTATTGATTGTCTCCGACACGGCACTGACGGAAGATATGTAATTCAAAACAGATGTGACCACGCCCAATATGATACAACAGAGCATGACAATCTGTCCGAAACGTTTCGATATCTTCTTCTCAATGCTGACAAATTCCCCTTCTTTTTGCTTGTCAAAAAAGTTACCCTTACCGGTTTTTTCTTTTCGCATAAAGCGTCCCCCATTCCCGCATAACATCATACAAGATATTCATCTAAATTATGAAAAATCCGCGATTACTTTTGTATTGTATCATAGTACAGTGAATTTATCTACAGTTTTAAAAAATTTTTTATGCAAAATCCCCAAAGAAAATGTACGAGTCTCGTCATTCTTATCATTATTCTACAAATTGCTATGCCGCCTGTTCACACGCCTGCGAAGATGATTTCCCAGGTTGGTAAGACACACAAGCGTCACCACCAGAAAAAGGCCCGGTATCAGAATCATCCACCAGGCACGTCCGGAAAGCGCCTGATTGGCCAAAGACAACATGCTCCCCCAGGAGATCACTTCCACCGGCAGGCCGATGCCCATGAAACTTAGGGTGGATTCCGCCACGATTGCATTGCGGACGCTCATGACCGCCATGAACAGAACGGAAGATACAAAGTTGGGCGCCAAATGATGCCACAGCACATGGAAAAACCCACCGCCCATACATTTGGAGGCAATCACATACTCACTGTTTCTGATTTGGCGCACTTGTGTCCGAACCACCTTGCACATACTCATCCAGCCGGTAATACCAATCACAAATGCAATCCCCGGGACACTCCCCTTTCCCAGCGCCGCCTGCAACAGGACTACCGCCAAAAGATTAGGAATACTGAGCAGAATATCTGTTGCTCCCATGATGAGCCTATCCACGCTTTTGGGTGCACAACCGCTTACAGCGCCCAAAATGACTGCAATAGAGGTCTGGATAAACGCCGCCCCAAAACCAATTCCCAAAGAAATCCTGCCGCCATACCAGATCATGGAGAAGATATCCCGTCCCATGGTGTCCGTTCCGAAAAGAAAGGTGCCATCCGGCGGCACGCAGTAATGCTGCAAGTCCATATAAGACGGGTCCTTTGTCATGAGCAAGTCACAAGCCAGACATCCCGTCACGATGAGTACAAACAACAAGGCGGACAAAAGCGGCTTCCCCCGCCAGTTGCGCCGTACCCTTCCAGCCGGCAGCTGCAGACTCTGCCGTATCCCCACTACCCGAAATGCTTCGTTCACTGCTCTTCCTCCTCATAACTTTCTCCATCCTCCCTGCGTATTCTGGGATCTATCCGCTCACTGACTGTCTGGGCAAAGGTATTGCACAAGATCACCGTAACCCCCGTGAGCAGGCTAAGAAGCATCAGAAGATTATAGTCCTTATATCTGGCGCTCTCATAGAGCAGCGTTCCAATCCCGGGATAGGAAAAAACCGTCTCCACCACATAGGTGCCTCCCAGCACATGGGGCACAGATATGGCCATAAGGCTGAAATAGGCCGGCAGAACATTGCGCAGGCAATGTCTAAACAGCACCTGCCGTCTGTACAATCCCTTCATTCTGGCAAGCAGTACATATTCCGCCCGGACTTCCTCCAAAAGCTTATTGCGAATCAGATACGCATAGTACCACAGGTGGCTGATGACCACCACCGTAAGCGGCAGAATCAAATGTTTGAGCCGGTCTAAGAGATTATGCCCGCTGTCAATGGCGTAGGCCCCGGAGCTTGGAAGCCAGCGAAGCCCCACGGCAAAAATCAAAATCAAGACTACGGACAGCCAAAATTCCGGAATACAGCTTGTGACCGTGCCAATCCTGCATAGCAAACGGTCTAAAAATTTATCTTCATGCCACGCGCATACCACCCCCAGCGCCAGTGCAAGCACAAAGACCAGCACAAAGCCCACGCCTCCTAAAAGCAGCGTATTGGCAATCCTGCCGCCGATCACCTCTCTCACATCCCTTTTGTATTTATAAGAAATGCCGAATTCTCCCCGGAAAGCCCTCTGCAGCCAGCGCGCATATTGAATAGCAAGCGGCTCGTCAAGCCCCAGTCTGCTCCTTGCATAAGCCTGCTCTTGGGGGCTCATCTTCTCTGCCCGCTCCCCGTAGTAGGACATTAAGGGGTCTCCCGGCGCAAGGCGGGAGACATAGAATACCAGGAGAGACAAGAGAAACACACTGCAAAGAAGCAACAACATCTTCGAAAAAAGAACTGCCACAATCTTTCTGCTATTCATCCATCTCTCCTCTCCGGCCCGTCCTCCAAGAAATCCGGTATCTGTATGGATGCCACAAGCCTTTTCGTATAAGGGTGCTTCGGATGCTGAAAAATCTCCTCCACAGGCGCCGTCTCCAAAAGCCTTCCTTTGTACATAACCCCCACTCTGTCACAGAGAAACCTGACCAAGGAAAGGTCATGGGCAATCAACAGGAAAGAAAAACCATGCTCCCTTTGTAAATGCTTAAACAGATTCAAAATCTGCGCCTGCATAGACACATCCAGCGAGGCCACCGGCTCATCCGCTGCCAATAGCGCGGGCTCCATAGACAAAGCTCTGGCAATGGCCACCCGCTGTCTCTGGCCCCCGGAAAGGGAAGCCGGATATTGGTCCAGGTATCCCGCCTCTAATCCCACGCGCTTAAGCCAAAATGCCGCCTCGGCCCGATAGCTTCCTCTGGGCGGTTTCACATGCTGTAACTTCATAGGCTCTGCAAGAATATCACAGACCTTTTTACACTGGTTGAGACTGGCATCAGAATCCTGAAAAATCATCTGTCTGCAGGACTGCAGCATTTTCCTGTTTGCCCGGAACATCTTCGGATTGCAGACGTCGATTCCCTGGTATAAGATTCTGCCGCCCGTGGGCCGGTAAACATTCATGATACATCGCGCCACCGTGGATTTTCCAGAGCCCGACTCTCCAATCAGGCCAAAGATTTCTCCTTTTCGAATCTGAAAGGAAACATCATCCACCGCCCGCAGGGTTTCCTTCTTTGTCAAGGGAAAGATATGAGTCAGATGCTGTACATCCAGAAGAATTTCCGGCGTTTCTTTCCGCTTCTCTTCATCCGTCCGGCAAGTTTCTTTCCCCTGTTTTTTCAGATGCACGAAATCCGGCGCCTTGATTCCCAGGCCCTCGGCCCGCTCATCCAAAAGCCATGTGGCCGCGAAATGGGTAGCTGTCACCGGAAACATAGGCGGCTGCTTTTCATAATCTATCTCCAATGCGTATTCATTGCGGCAGGCAAAGGCATCTCCCTCTGGCGGATTGATCAAAGACGGGGGCATACCCGGAATCGAGTACAGACTATCCTTATCCTTTGCAAAAACCGGCAGGGCGCGCATAAGTCCCCAGGTATACGGATGCCTTGGGTCACGGAAAATCTCCGCTGTTTTGCCGATTTCCACGATCCTGCCGGCATACATCACCGCCACCCTGTCCGCAACGCCAGCGGCCACCCCCAGGTCATGGGTGATAAAGATTGTGGCTGTATGCCGCTTTTTTTGAATTTGTTTTAACAAATCCAAGATCTGTGCCTGGATGGTCACGTCCAGCGCGGTGGTGGGTTCATCCGCAAAGAGAAGTTTCGGTTCCGCCGCCAGCGCGATAGCCAGTACACAGCGCTGCCGCATCCCCCCTGACAGATGCCCCGGATACTGCTTCATCCGCTCCTTTGGATGGTCAATCCCTGCCAATTCTAACAAAGAAAGCACCCTACTCTCCACATCCTGTCTGCTTATGCCTGGATGATGTACCTTCACCGCCTCCCCAATCTGTGCCCCCACAGACAGGGAGGGATTTAAAGTCGTCAGGGGATTCTGAAACACCATGGAGAACATCTTCCCCCGCAGCCTGCACATATCCCGTTCCCCATACGCTGTGATATCCACCCCGTCAAGCAGGATACGGCCCGATTTCATCCTGGCAATCTCCGGCAGAAGCTTCAAGATACTCTTGCAAAGTACACTCTTGCCGCAGCCTGTCTCTCCTACGATGGCCAGCACTTCCCCTGCCTTTACCTTAAAACTCACCTCTCTGACAGCCTGGATTTCTCCCTCCGGTGTATCAAAGCTGACTGACAGATCTTGCACTTCCAACAATTCTGACATGTGTAAACCTCATTCTACGCTTCTTACTTTTCCGCCCGCCATAGTTGATTTCTCCAAAACACCTTTTACTTATCTATGGTCCACTGGGCAATGTTCCAGAAAATCCCCACCCCATGATGCCCCATGACGGTATCGGCAGATATCCCCTGAATAGAGGCATCCGCCACATAAGCGGCATCTATATAACAGATAAAGGCATAGGCCGGGTCCTTGGCCAGTTCTTCCTGAAACCGGTGGTAATTTTCGGCCCGGACGAACACATCGTCAGACTGTCTTGCCTTTAACAGATATTCATCCACCTGGCTGTTGGAGTAGCCGCTGTAATTGGCCCCCTTGTCCGTCCCAAACACCTTATAAGTATGATCGTCCGCATCAAAAGGACTGCCCCAGCCAATCAGATAAGCCATTTGACTGTTCCAGTCAACCTGCGTGGGAATCTCTACCCGGCAGTCAATTCCAACTTCCCTGATCTGCTGCGCGGCCGCCTGGGCAATATCCAGGCGCACCTGGTCCCCCGCACCCACATTGATGATAAAAGAAAGGGGCTTGCCGTCCCGCAGAT
>CAJUFU010000051.1:0-11570 GCA_910585555.1 uncultured Lachnospiraceae bacterium | reverse complement strand
CGTACATGGTCAGCAGCACCCCCTCCAGCTCCAAGGAACTGTTGAGGTTCCGCTTCACCAGACGCACGGTGGTCATCAGGTCGCTGAGCCCCTCCAGAGCGAAGTATTCCCCCTGCACCCACATTGATGATAAAAGAAAGGGGCTTGCCGTCCCGCAGATAAATACCCTCTTCCCCCATGACACACCCTGCCTTTTCCAGAATTTCCTTAGCTTTGGCAGGATTGTAATCATAATGTTCCACTGCTTCATCATTGTAAACATTGCGCTGCAAGGGGCCATAGGCGGGTATCCCCTGCCCCAAAAGTACCGCATCGACGATAGACTGTCTGTCAATGGCATAGCAGACTGCCGGAATGATATCTCTGTTTCTCTGCCAGAATTCGTGATGGAAGTTAAAGAGAATTCCCCGGTAATCAGAGGTCTTCATATCATAACAGATATAGCCCTCCCGGTCTGCAAAGTTCCTGGCATCCTTCGGTGTCAAAAGCGCCAGGTCAAGTTCTCCCGCCTCCATCTGGAGCGCCTTTACATTGTCATCCGGGACAATCTTAAAGATGACCCGCCCAATCCCCGGCATTCCCCGAAAATAGGCTTCGTTTCTGGCAAGAATAATCGCCTGCCCCTCGTCCCAGCTGTCTAAGCGATAGGGCCCTGTACCAATGGGATGCCTAAAGAAGGCGGACTCCTGCATATCTTCCCCTTCCAGCAAATGCCTGGGAAGCACTGCCATGGTCATATAATCCAGAAAGGCTGCATTAGGCGCAGAAAGCCGAAAGGCAATGGTCTTTTCATCCATCACCGTAATCTCTTCCACATCCTCATAGTTGGGGGCATTCTCGGAACCATTGTCGGGATTCATAATGGATTCTATGGTAAATTTCACATCTTCCGCCGTAAAGGGTTCTCCGTCATGCCACTGCACACCCTCTTCCAGATAAAAGGTGTATGTACAGGAATCTTCATCAAATTCCCAGCGTTTTGCCAGCCCCGGCACCACCTCGTTATGGCCATTGCGGGCCGTCAGCCCGTCAAAGAGAAGAAGATTGATCTCTCCATGCTCATCCATGGCCGGATTAATCCGTGTATAATCTCCGCTGCCATAGACCAGCGTGCTGACCTCCTCTTCTTCTGCCGGATGCCCCGCCTGCTCCTGCTCTTTCAGGGAAGGCACCGCCCCACTGCCGCAGGCCGTCAAGGTAACTACTGCCATGACAGCCGCCGCCAATCGCCAAGTCCCTCTTCTCATCCTCAAACCAACCTCCCACTCCCTCAAATTCATCCTCATCAACTCTCTTCACCAGGCATCTCCGTTCTCTTGGGGAGTCTCAAATCAGAGCGGCCACTTCGCTTACGGACAATCCTTCCTGTCTTGCCACACGCGCCAAATCCTCATACTCATACTTCTGCCTGGTCACACCATAACCGCTACAGACTTTCTTTCGCATCACCCCGTACTTTGTCTGCACATTCTCTATGGTACGTGAAAGGGTATATCTCTTGGAAATATTTTCCCGGATACCGATGGTCGTCGTATACTGGAAAATCAGCTTCACCATCTCATCCTTCACGGCTTCCCTGCACATCACATGGAGCACAATCCCGGGTCTTGACTTCTTCATCCCTGCCGCCACCGTGTAAACTTCCAGGGCCCCCGCTGCAAAAAGCGCCTCTGTTGCAAATCCAATGGCCTCCGCAGTCATATCATCCACATTACAGCACAGCTCCGCCACCGTATCCACAGAATCCTCCGTTTCTCCCAGAAGAGCGCGCACGCAATTGGCCGCCGGAAAATCTTTCTTCCCCATACCGTAGCCGATGGCCTCGGTACGCATCACCGGCATGGCCCCGAAACGGTCCGCGAAGTGCTTCAACAAAGCCGCCCCCGTGGGCGTACATAATTCTCCCCGTATCTCCCCGCCATAAATGGGCACATCTCTAAGAATATAAGCGGCTGCCGGCGCCGGCACAGGCAGAATCCCGTGGGCACACTTCACCTGGCCGCTGCCCACATGCACTGGTGACACAATGACCTGCTCCGGCGCCAGTTTATCCATCAGCAGGCACACCGCCGCAATATCCGCCACCGCATCCATGGTTCCCACCTCATGAAAATGAATCTCCGTGACAGGCACACCATGCACATGGCTCTCCGCCTCTGCAATGAGATGAAATACCGCCAGAATATCTTCCTTTACATGTTTAGACACAGACAAAGTCTCCACAAGATGTTCTATTTCGTGCATACCGCTGTGGTGATGATGCGTATGGGCCTGCGTTTCGTCATGACTGCATGTATGGTCATGATTGTGTATGTGGTTATGGCCCTGTGCATGGTCGTGATCATGGTCCTGTGCGTGTTCATGATTGTGTGTATGGTCGTGGTCATGCTCGTGATCGTGGCCGTGTGTGTGGTCATGCTCGTGCTCATGGCCATGTGTGTGCTCATGACCGTTTGTATAGTCGTGGTCATACATGCTCTCGGACTCCTCTTCTCCACATATCCGCACCGAGATATTCGTACCGCCGATACCGCATTTACTCACCTTTTCCGCCCGGGTTTCCACACCGGGGATTCCCAATCCGTTTAACTCCTCCAGAAACGCTTCCTGTCCGGGCACAAGTTCAAACAGGGCCGCCGTAAGCATATCCCCCGCCGCACCCATCCCGCAGTCCAGATATAATGTTTTCATTTCTTCGCCTCCATATGATTGATTCTGCTGGCCAGATAGCCCGCCCCATAACCGTTATCGATATTTACCACAGACACGCCGCTGGCACAGGAGTTTAGCATGGACAATAAAGCGGATACCCCATGGAAAGAGGCCCCGTATCCCACACTTGTAGGGACGGCAATCACCGGACAGTCCGCCAACCCGCCAATCACGCTGGCCAACGCCCCCTCCATACCGGCAATGGCAATGATCACCGAGGCTTCCATGATATCATCCATGCAGGCTAACAGTCTGTGCAGACCGGCCACGCCCACATCATAGAGCCGCACCACTTCGTTACCGTGCGCCTGGGCAGTCAGCGCCGCCTCCTCCGCCACCGGAATATCCGAGGTGCCGCCTGTGGCCACCACAATTTTTCCAATGCCGTCAGGTTCAGGCATCCTGCCGATTATGCCGATTCGAGCCTGCTCATGATAGTCCATCTTATGTGCCTGCTCCACGATGCCGGCCGCTTCCGGTGACAACCGCGTAATCAAGATGGTTCCCTGTCCGTTCTTTTGCATGGTATCCACAATACCGATAATCTGTTCCGGCGTCTTGCCCGCACCATAAATGACCTCCGCCGCCCCCTGTCTAATCCCCCGGTGCATATCCACCCGGGCATAGCCAATATCCTCAAAAGGCTGCTTCTTGATGGATAACAGGGCTTCCTCCACAGAAGTCTCCCCATCTCTGACCTGCTCCAATATTTTCTTAATACCACCCTTCATTCTCTCACCTCCAAGTCTAATAAAACTGCTTTATAGTATTTTTTCAACTCCGAAAGAATCTCTTTGCGCATCAGAAGCGCTTTCTCAAGCTGGGACGCCGGAACCTGCAGTCTGGCCGCGTCTTTCATCCTGCGCACCCTGAAATTCCGAAAGCCCAGAGAAAACAGATATGCCTCCGCCGCCTCCGTGTCCATAAGTTTTCTCTCCGTGATCACCTCTCCCGCCGGTATCCTGGTGGCCAGACAGGCGTAGGCCGGCTTATCCCAGATAAAAAGTCCCGCTTCCTTTGATAAGCCGCGTATGCGCTCCTTGGTAAGGCCGCATTCCCGTAACGGCGAACGCACTTGCAGTTCCCGAAGCGCCCGCATCCCCGGCCGGTCCCCCTCCTCATCCGAGGCGTTAGTGCCGTCTAACAGCAGCTGATAGCCGTCCTTGGCTGCCGCCTGGGCAATGGCTTCAAACAACATTTTCTTACAGTGATAACATCTGTCGGAAGGATTATCCGCAATCCTCTCACAGGCAAGCACATCCGCCTTAAGAATCCGCAGTTCTGCCGATAACTGCTCAGCCAGACGCCTGGCATCCGCCAATTCAAACTGCGGCTGAAAAGCGCTTTTCACATAATATGCCCGTACATCCGCCCCGAAATGCAGCGCGGCATAAAGCAGATACGCCGAATCAACGCCGCCGGAGAAAGCCAATGCTGCTTTCGGATTTTCCCGGAAAAATTCTGATAGTTCCATCCTGTCCTCCATTTCTTAAAGCGCCTCACATCTAATCTCCATCCTGTTTTTGCGCAAAAAAAGTACACAATCCTTCTTGGAAGAATCGTATACCTTCTTGTGTATACATTACAATACATTATGTTTATTCGTAAATGCGTCTAAGGAATGCCGCCTCATTTGTTATCTGCCGGCACATCCTGCCTTTATGCGAGAACGCTTGTTTGAAGAACCGGCTTCCTGCCGGTCATTGCATGTTGTGATCAAAAGCTTGGGAATATATCGTCTTTAAACAATCCGCCTCACAGTAACAATATTTCGATATGTTGCCGACGTAATTTTAATCCCTGTCCGTTCCGTGCTGGCATGAACAATCTGCCCATTTCCTATGTAAATGCCCACATGTCCGCCATAATAGATGATATCTCCGGGCTTTGCGTCCGAGTAGGACACGGACGTACCCACAGCAGACTGGGCATAGGAACTTCTTGGCAGGGAAATACCGTACTCCTTAAAAACCGACATCACGAAGCCGGAACAATCCGCGCCGTTGGTCAGGCTCGTACCGCCTGCCACATAAGGATTCCCGATGAACTGACAGGCATAATCCGCAATCTGCTGGCCTTTTCCGCCGCCTCCCGATGAGGAAGGTTTGGGCTTCTCCTCCTTTTCGCTCTCAGAAGATTCCTCCTCATCGTCGTCGTTATCGTCGTCTTCCTCGTCCTCTTCCTCGTCGTCCTGCTCTGCTTCCTCTCTACGCTGCCGTTCCTCTTCCTCTTTGCGTTTGCGCTCTTCTTCCTCTTTGCGTTTACGCTCTTCCTCTTCTTTTCGTCTGCGCTCTTCTTCCTCTCTGCGCTTTCTTTCTTCCTCTTCCAGTTTCCTGATCTGGGCCGTCTCCTGCTTAATTCTGGCAGTATAAGTGGCCGCCTCCTGCCTGGCCTTAGAGAGCACTACACTATAATTCTCATACTCCTCTTTCTTTTGTGCCAATACTTCTTCCATGTATGCCTGACCTTCTTCCAGCTCTGTCTTGGAAGTTTCCAGCTCGGACTTATCCTCCTCCAGCCTGTCCTGCAAAGCCGCCACACGCTGTACCGTCTCCTCAAACTCTTCTAACATTCTGCGGTCATATTTATAAAGCTCCTCCACATAGTTGGCCTTATTTACCATATCGCCCATGCTGTCGGAGCCAAAGAACATCTGCAGATAAGAGATGTCTCCCTTTTCATACATGAACTGAATCCGAATCTTCATGGATTCGTACTGTTCATCCTTCTTAGCCACCGCCGCTTCATACTCTACCTGTGTGGCGGCTATCTCCTCCTCCTTGTCTTCAATCGCATCCTCAATCAGGTTGATATCCGTAAGAATGGACACCATCTCCGCATCTAAATCGGCTATCTCCTCCTCCACGCCCTCCTGGGCATCCTGGGCATCGGAAATCTTATCTTTTGCCTGATTAAGCTGGGACTGGTTCTTCTTGATATCCTCCTGCAAATCCGAAATAGTGGTAGCCGATATGGGGTCTACCACTAACAGACACAATATGAAAGATAGCAGGAAATATATTACTTTCGTATATCTTCTCTTCATCACCGTTTTATCCGCCGCCGGATTTCATTTCTTCATTACAGTTCGCAGTTATTTACCGTTCTGGGGAAAGGAACCACGTCCCGGATATTTCCCATACCGGTCAGATACATCACACACCGCTCAAAGCCCAGACCAAAGCCGGCATGTCTTACGGAACCGTATTTTCTGAGGTCTAAATAGAACTGATAATCTTCCTTGTTCAGCCCCATCTCCTCCATCCTGCGCTCTAAAAGTTCTAAACTGTCCTCTCTCTGGCTTCCGCCGATAATCTCCCCGATGCCCGGCACCAGACAGTCCATGGCCGCCACCGTCTTGCCGTCTTCATTTAATTTCATATAGAAAGCCTTGATTTCCTTCGGGTAACCCGTCACAAAGACAGGCCGCTTAAACTCCTGCTCCGTCAAATACCGCTCATGCTCTGTCTGCAGATCGCATCCCCAGGACACCTTATACTCAAACGCCTCATTATGTTTCTCCAAAATCGCGATCGCATCGGTGTAGGTCACATGGGCAAAATCAGAGTTTAACACATGATGCAGGCGCTCAATCAAGCCCTTATCCACGAACTGGTTAAAGAAATTCATCTCCTCCGGGGCATTCTCCAGCACATAACGAATCACATGCTTCAACATAGCTTCCGCCACCATCATATCGTCCGTCAGGTCGGCAAAAGCCATCTCCGGCTCAATCATCCAAAACTCTGCCGCATGTCTTGTGGTATTAGAATTCTCCGCCCGGAAGGTAGGACCAAAAGTATATACGTTCTTAAACGCAAAAGCATACGTCTCCACGTTCAGCTGTCCGCTCACTGTCAGGTTGGTGGGCTTACCGAAGAAATCTTTACTGTAATCCACTTCCCCTTCCGCCGTCATGGGCAGATTCTTCATATCCATGGTGGTCACCTGGAACATCTCGCCCGCACCCTCGCAGTCGCTGCCTGTGATGATCGGCGTATGCACATACACAAACCCTCTCTCCTGGAAAAAGGTATGAATCGCATAAGCAATCAAAGACCGCACTCTAAAAACTGCCTGGAATGTGTTTGTTCTTGCCCGCAGGTGGGAAATAGTGCGCAGATACTCAAAGCTGTGCCGCTTCTTCTGCAGAGGATAGTCCGCCGTGGAAGGCCCCTCCACTACGATCTCAGCCGCCTGCATCTCAAATGCCTGCTTCGCCTGAGGTGTTGATACTATCTTACCCTTAGCTATAATAGCCGATCCCACATTCAATTTGGAAATGGCTTCAAAGTTGGCGAGGCTGTCCCCATAGACAATCTGCAGCGGCTCAAAAAAGGTGCCGTCATTGATTACAATGAATCCGAACGTCTTAGAGTCCCTGATACTCCTGACCCAGCCGCCAACCGTCACTTCTTTCTCCATATATGCTTCCCTGTTCCGGTATAACTCTTTAATATCTGTCAAATCCATTTGCTTTACCCTGCCTTTCTCTTTAATCCACGATTGTTTCTGTCTTTTGTATATCGCCGTTTTCCATCAGAAACGCCACCACGTTTTTGCGCATCAGGTCTTCACTGATATTCTCCCTGCTTTCCTTCTGTAAAAGTTCCTCCTCTGAGGCATAACCATAAATGGTTACCATGGTATCGATTTCTTCCTGTACTTCTTCCTCGGTGGGCACAAGACCCTCTATGTCGGCAATGGCCTGGTACATGATATAGCGCTGCGCCATCTCTGTTGCCGCCTTTTTAAATTCCGCCCGGTATCCTTCCTCATCCAGTCCCTGCAGCTGCATAAAATCCGCCAGCTGCATACCGTAGCTGTTAGCCTGCAATGTCATACTGGCATTGATACTCTGCTGGTAACGGCTTACAAGCGCCTCCGGCATCTCCTTCTTGAAGCTGCATCCCGCCAAAATCTTGTCTGACAATATCCTCTCAATCTCATTGCTGAAATCAGCCTGTGCCTGCTGATAGTAGAGGTCATACACCCAGTCCTCTAACGCCTGTACGCTCTGACAATCGGCCACTGCCAAAGACTTGACAAAATCATCCGTAAGCCTTGGCAAAATGCCATTGACGGTCACCTCAAATTCCACCGGCGCTCCTGACAAATCCGGATTGGGATTATAAGGATCCGGAAACTTCAGAGCAAGACGCACCGTCTCGCCGATCTCCACGCCCACCAGGCCTTCCTCAAAACCTGCGATAAATTGTCCGGAACCAATGGTCAGATTATAGTTCTCGCCGGTGCCGCCTGGAAAGGCAACGCCGTCCTGATATCCTGTAAAATCAATATTGGCAATATCCCCCTCCTGAACGGGCCGCCCCGCTTCTTCCTTCGTCATCATATGGGGCGTCAGGTATTGCTGTTCTATATAATAATCCACCTGCCCGTCCGGAACGGAAGGCGCCTGGGCGGAAGCTTCAATTCCTTTATAATTGCCCAGCGTCACATAGTCCTCGGCCTTAATATCTTTTAAAAATTCCTTATCCTGATCGCCGCAGCCGCTCAAAAGCACCGCCGCCATAAGCACTGCCGCCAACAAACCTGCATGTTTTCTCATAATCTTCTCCTCAATCTCTCTGCTCTGTGCGCAGACCCATACTACTATTTATATCACAAATCCCTTTTTCTTAAAAGAGTTTCTTTCACTTTATCAAGAATCAGGCAGATAACAAGCGCCGTAAGATAAACCACAATGCCGCCAAATATCCTGCCTATTCCCGGGAACAGGGATGCCATCGGCAGCAGAAGCGGGTGCATCAGGTAAATTCCCGTCCCGCATCTTCCCAGTACGGTAATGAACTTTCTGTGCTTTTCTGATGCGATCAAAATTTTAAAAAGCATCAGTAAAGATACGTTGATCAACAGCCCTAAGGGTGCAAATTCTCCGTAAACTCTCTGGTTGGCCTCCCCGCTTGCGGCGGAAATCATATTGCTGAGAATATAGGCGCAAAGGGAGCTTCCGGCAAGCAAAAGAGCTGTGATAATACCTGCCTTTTTGCGGCTTACCGTATATGTTGCAAAAAGGGAGCGTCCTTTTACAGAAATACTATAAGTCCTCCTTTGAGGCCATGTCATCTGTGAAAGCCAATACCCCAGAACATAGTACATAACATATCCGGTGACAAATCTCATATTGATCGTCTCAAACGTATCGTGCAGGCGGCCAAAACCGCTTATTTCGCCGGCAAGCGGAAGGATTACCGTAAATACGATGGACAACACCACAAAATAATGCAACAGTTTTTCCCTTTTGACAATTTCATATAACAGAGGCGTGATCAGGTAAAGTCCAAGCAGCGTCATAATGAACCAGGTGTGGTACTGGCCAAAAATGATATCTTTCAGGAAGGCATTTCTGATGGTGCGAAAGCTCCCTAGTCCTTCCCGGACAAGGTTAATACTGTCCCGCACACCGTACACCAGCATCCACAACACATATATTTTTAAGATGCCCGCTATGTTTTTCTTATAAACGCTTTCTATGGAACGTTCCTTTGCAAGCATTCCCATACCGCTGCACATAAAGAAAACCGGCACGCCGCATCGGGAAAAGAGGAAGAGCAGATTGATGATTTTCCATTCCGGTGTCTCGGGAGACAGGGTTGTCCATACGCCGGAAATGCTGTGCTGCATGACCACCAAAAATGCCGAGAACACTCGTATACATTCTATCCAGTAGATTTTATCGTTTGAAATTTGAGTGGAGCCATCTGCTTTCATAGGAATATCCTCCGATAAGAACATCATATCAGCCTTTTTGCGCTTTGACAATGCGCGTCTCAAAAGGCACCCGAAAAGCGCTGTCTGAAAAGAGTTTTGGAAAAGAGATTTTGCGAAAAATCTTGCGTAATATCGAAATCAATGATAAAATATCCATTACGTAAAGAAAGTGCTTTCTGCGCAGAAATGAGGAAAGATAATGAATACATTTACAATTGTCTTGTTAGTGATTCTGGCGATTTTGGTTATCGCCGTCGTGGTATTATACTTCTTAGGAAAACGGGCGCAGAAAAGGCAGAGCGAGCAGCAGGCTCAGATTGATGCCATGAAGCAGACCGTTTCCATGCTGGTTATCGATAAGAAACGCATGAAATTAAAAGATGCAGGACTACCGGCGATCGTCTTAGAACAGACCCCCAAGTGGCTGCGCGGTTCCAAACTGCCGGTGGTAAAAGCTAAGGTAGGTCCACAGATCATGACCTTAATTTGTGAGGAAAAAATTTTTGACTCCGTACCGGTTAAGAAGGAAGTCAAGGCAGTGGTCAGCGGTATTTACATCACCGATGTGAAGGGGCTGCACGGCAAAAAGCCTGTTGTGGAGCAGAAGAAAAAGAGCAAATTCAAACAGCTGGTGGAGCAGGCCCAGGAAAAAGCGGGGGCAAAGCCCGTCAAGTGAGTGCCGCTTCGCGGACTCGGATGCGGTTGCGTTAGATATACTTGTACAAATGGCAGAGACTTCTATGATCGTAAGGAGAAGTCTCTGTTTTCTTTGGAGCAGATGTCTATTTTGATGTGGCAGTCTGAAAGGAATTCGTAATTGATATCCAGCGCATAATCCACATCTACCACAATATTATCCTCTTTCTCGTCAATCTGTATCTTCTTGGTGTCGATGCCCACCAAAATCTGTCCAAAGGGGGTATTATAATTGGACATATTCTTTTTCTTTTCCTGAAAAACCATGTGAACGTTTATTAAACCGTTGCGTGTCAATTCCACCATATGTTCACTGAACTTGAGGCGGTTCTTGGTGGGCTGGTCGAACCCTTCCGTAATCTCCTCATAGACCACATAGTGTTTGTCATTCTTTTTATAATAGTCTCCCACCATGACCATCTCTATCTTATCAGCATTTTCTTCCCGCTGATCAAACTGCAGACCCTGCAGTGTCAGTAGTACTTCCTTCGTCATAGCTGTCGCTCCTTATCTATTCCTGTCGTTATGTCACTAAAATTCATCAATATGGATTACCTTGGCAGACAAGATGCCATAGGTCAGAATCGAATTGGCAAACCGCTGGAACTTATCCGCCGCGTCGCTGACAAAAAACCGGTACAGTTCAGTGCCCAGCCCCGGCCTGTGTTCACTCTCAAGCCCCTTTTCCAACAGCATCTCCTTTAATTCTCTGGCCGTCTCGTATGCCGGATTGACCAATGTCACCTGTCTGCCCATAATCCTGCCTACGGTAGAACGTATCATAGGATAATGGGTACAGCCCAATATCAGGGTGTCGATATCTCTGTCAATCAATTCTGCCAGATACCGTCTTGCTATCTCATCCGTCACCGGGTCTTCCCATAGCCCTTCCTCCACTAACGGCACGAAAAGCGGACACGCCTTTCCTATTATTTTCACACTTCTGTCATTCTTTTCTATGTATCTGTTATAAATGCCGCTGCTGATCGTGGCTTCCGTACCGATCACACCAATCTTGCCATTCTTGGTAGCCTCCATGGCCGCTCTGGCACCAGGCCTGACCACGCCGATGATGGGAATATCCACCTCATGTTCCAGCTCATCCAGCGCATAGGCGCTGGCCGTGTTGCAGGCCACCACGATGGCTTTCACCTGCTGCGTCATTAGGAAATGCACAATCTGCCTGGAATACTTCATCACCGTTTCCTTAGATTTATTGCCGTAAGGCACCCGCGCCGTATCCCCAAAGTATACAATCCTCTCGTTGGGAAGCTGCCGCATGATTTCCCGCGCCACCGTCAACCCGCCCACGCCCGAATCAAACACTCCAATGGGGCTGTTATGCCACTCTTCCTGTCCGTTCATTTTATTCTCCATTCCGGAGCATTTAGGCGACGGGGCGACGCAAATCTCAAATTTGCGTCTGCCAT
>CAJUFU010000050.1 GCA_910585555.1 uncultured Lachnospiraceae bacterium | reverse complement strand
AATCAAATGGCTCTCAAGCGATAAAACGGTGGCTCCGAAACGTTAGAATATTCATCTGATGTCAAACCCGAAAACTTGGAGTTAACATCCATTTCAATTCCTTGCCGCAATTTTTCATAATCGCGTTCTTTTTTTGAAGGATTAACTATTTTCCAAATATCATACAATAATTCATTCCAGCTAGGCGCATGTGCATAACGCATGGACAATCCGGTGCCAACAAATAAAAATGGAAGCTGCTGAAATTCAGAAATTATATTTTCTATTTCAGACTTTATATAATCATTCATCTACATTTCCTCCGTATTTATGTGCATATAAAGCATCATTTCTTCTCAATTTATCATAACATATCCTCTATCATTTTTCACTTTTTTGAATAAAAATCATCGAATCTCTCATATTTTCGTGGGACATATGGTTGACTACTGCTACGTTAAATAAAATACCAGAAGCAGGCATTTTACTGCCTGCTTCACACCACATAACATATTCATGACAAGGTATAAAAGTTTCCATATAGTATCCTACAATCTCGCCAACGTCTCAAAAGTCCCGTTGATATTGATTTTTCCATATCCCCATCTGGTATCCGGATACACAACGTCACCGGAACGTTCCGCCCCCTGAATCAGATAACTTTTCGTCCCCCTGCTGTCCACTGCCGGCGCGCTTCTGTCCACAATGGCCCATTCCATGAACTGGGCCGCGCACCCCGCTGCCAGCGCCGCCGCCATACAAGAACCGCTCTCTTCTCCCAGAATTGCCGGCACCCTCACTCCCGGCGCCGCCAAATCCGGTTTAATGCCGCCGTTCCGGGTGTATCCTCTGCCGGAAACAGGATACCAGCTGTCCGTGTGACTGTTGTATGCCGATATCGTGATAACCTGCGCCGCATTGGAAGGCTCTGTCAATGTCACCTCCGGACTGGGCGCAAGAAACGTCACGCTCTGTTCCAGAAACTGTTCTATCGGCAGCCACATATGATAAAGTCCCGTGCCCCGCATCTGTCTCTCAGAAGGGCTTACCGACACCGTCCAGATGCCCGGTGTGGGATTGTCAAAACGTATAAATACCAAAGGATCTCCCGCATCCTTCTCCACCAGAACCACCGCCAGCGTTATCCTGGTCCTGTCAAAAATATAATAAATTGTTTTGTCAATTCCATTGCGGAAATCCAGTACCGAAGACACTTCTCCTCCGGGAGTGCGTATGGAAATGGCATAGTCATCCGGCAGGCTTCCCCACAATTCCATACAAAAGCCCTTCATGCGCTCTGATACCCGAATCTCCACATCGCTGGGCATAGAATGCTCATAATGGTGCTCCTTATCCCCCTCATTGCCCCCGCAGACAACTACCGAACGGCTTCTGCGGCTTGCAACGATATTCAGGTAAGATGCCAGGGGAGACGTACCGTCGTGACTGCCCATGTTGGTGCCAATACCGAGTACAATCACCACCGGCTTGCTGAAAGGCACCGCCATCTGCTGTATATACTTGACAGCCTCCATGATATCATTTTCCTGATAAGCCTCTGCATCGTCAGCGATCAGATAATAATCCCTGAGATATTGTTTGGCCCCTTTTAACTTGACCACCGCGATATCCGCCTGGGGCGCGGCGCCTCTAAACGTCAGTCCCTGGTCTAAGAGACTTCCCGCCGCGGCGGATGCCATCTGTGTACCATGCCCAATGGTGTCCGTGGTAGGCACCACAGACAAGGGGTCGTCAACCGCCAGTGCACGATTGATATCAGCCCGGCGGTACTCCGTGCCATAGGCAAATCCCTCCGGGGGCGTCCCTGTCTGTATGGTCTGATCCCAGATGGAGACAATACGGGTGCTGCCATCTTCTTTTCGAAAGACATCCAGTTCATAACGAATTCCCGTATCGATAAATCCGATGATCACACCATTCCCCTGCAGTGCAAGAGGCGGATTCTGCACCTGGATATTGCCCATGGCATTCAGGCACTCCGGATTGAACGGCACATTCCCGGTCTGCATCAATCCATACAACTTAGGAATGGCAGAATAGCCATAATAACCGATGGACATAGGTGGTGTATCACTCCGCCTCACATTCGTAACACCATAATATTCATCTATCCTGTGATGGCAGAAATCCGAACCCATTGCTTCAAAGAACTGCTCTGCCCCTTCATAATCCGTGATAAGATCAACATAATCATTTGATAAGATTTTTTCCTGACAGGTCAAACTTCTGTTAACAGCTTCCCATAGCTTCCGCTATGAAAATCTGTCCTTTCACCCACGTATCCTCTTATCCTTATTCTATGCCTCCATTTCCTGTTCTATCACATTCAGATGATCGGGATGCTCCATACTGTTGCTGCGGATATCGATCACCGGGCCTCCCGTCCCTTCAATGTATTCTCTTGTGATGGTCACGCGGCCTATATTGTCATCCTTTGGCACTTCATACATAATATCCAGCATAAATTCCTCAATGATAGCGCGAAGCGCCCTGGCGCCTGTGTCCTTTTCTATGGCCTTATCGGCTATCGCCTCCAGCGCTCCCTGATCAAAGCAAAGCTGCACTTCATCCAATTCCAGAAGTTTCTGATACTGTTTCAAAATAGCGTTTCTAGGCTCGCTTAAAATCTTGACCATCATCTCTTTGGTAAGGCCTTCTAACGTAAAGATAACCGGAAGACGGCCGATAAATTCTGGTATCATACCAAATTTCTTAATATCCTCCACCGTCACCCTGTTGAGGATGTTTTTCTCTTTATCATACTTGTCCCTCAGCTCCGCACTATAGCCAATGGAAGTCTTCTTGTTCAATCTCTGCTTGATAATCTCTTCCAAATCCGGAAAAGCACCGCCGCAGATAAACAGAATATTCTTGGTATTGACCGTGGCAAGGGGCACCATGGCATTCTTGGAGTTCGCACCGACAGGCACCTCCACCTCCGCGCCCTCCAAAAGTTTCAACATGCCCTGCTGTACCGACTCCCCGCTCACATCCCGGGAGTTCGTATTCTTTTTCTTGGCTATCTTATCAATCTCGTCAATGAAAATGATACCCCGCTCTGCCCGCTCCACATCATTGTCCGCCGCCGCCAGAAGCTTAGACACCACGCTTTCAATATCATCGCCGATATAGCCGGCTTCTGTAAGAGAGGTGGCATCCGTAATGGCCAACGGCACATCCAATAATCTGGCCAGGGTCTTGACCAGATAAGTCTTACCACAGCCCGTAGGCCCGATCATGAGCATATTTGACTTCTCAATCTCTATCTCATCCATGGTGCCGGTGGCCACTCTCTTATAATGGTTATAGACCGCCACTGACATAACTTTCTTCGCATGTTCCTGCCCTACCACATACTCGTCTAACTTGGCCTTGATCTTATGGGGCGGCATGATATTGCGGATATCAATCTCCGCCTGGGCATCCTTTTTCTTCTTTTTCTTGGGTTTCTGTTTATTGGGTATCCCGCCGTCTCCACGCAAATCCGCCAGATTGACAAAGCTGATATTGGGAAAACCCCTTCCATTTAAATCGTCTGTATCATCACGATTTAAAAGTCCCTGATAATCAAACTGGCTGACCGTATCCATGGTCTTATGCATACAGTCATCACAGACGCAGATATGGTTTGGCAGATGGAACATCCTGCCTGCCTTACTCTCCGGCCTGCGGCAGATAAAGCAGACGTCCTCATAACCGTCGTCACGTTCCTTCTTCTCCTCATCCGCTTTTATGACCTCTTTCTTTTCTCCGGCCAGCTCATCTTTCTTTTCCTGCGCATCGCTCTTTGGCGCATCCTCTTCCTGATGCATCGTCACAGCAGAGGCTTCCTGCGCAGACACAGACCTTTCTTCCCCTGCCATACCCTCTCTTCGCAGTCTGCGGAGTGCCTCTCTTTGTTCCTCAGCATCCTCCACTTCCCTAAAATCCCAGGTCCTGCCCTCTTTTTCTTTCTCTATATCAGTATACTTATCGTCAAACATATCCTCAGTTTCTCCCTTTCTGACACAGTCGTCATTTATATCACACTCTCACACGAAATTTCACGATTCCGCTTTGAAAAAAATGCCCCATTCTCTGGCATTTTACAATCTCACTCTCTGTTATATGATTTCTTTTCCTTTTCTATCATAGTATAAAAACCACATTCCCACAAGTAAACATTTTCTAAACCGCTCCCCATATCCGAATTGATAACATCCGCACACATCGAAAAAGGCGGTTCATCCCAACCGCCTTTTTCTCAAATCATCCTATTACTTCTTACTGCACCTTATTCCCAAGCGTCATCTCCACCGTAATCTCCTCATAGCCGTTTAACGTCATCGTCATGACCTTCACCTTTACGGTATCGCCTTTTGCATAAAATTCCAGTTCTCTCTGCAATTCTTCCATAGAGGTAATCTTATCTCCGTCAAACTCCATAATGATATCGCCCTTCTTAAGGCCGGCCCTGGATGCCGCGGTATTCTCATACACCTGTGCCACATAGACGCCCTCCGGCATACCGTAGGCCTGCGACACTTCCTGGGTAACGCTGATACCGGAAATACCCAGATATCCTCTCTCCTCCTCGGCTACCTTGCTCTTCGTCTCCCTGAGCATCAGGTCTGCGATGATAGGACTTGCCGCTGAGATGGGAATTGCATAGCCCATGCCTTCCACTGCACTGCCGCCAATCTTGTTGGAGTTGATGCCAATCACTTCTCCTTTGATATTTAAAAGCGCCCCGCCGGAATTACCCGGATTGATGGCCGCATCCGTCTGAATAAAAGTACCGTCCGCACTGCCGGTTATCTCAATACTTCTGTCCAGCGCACTGATCACACCCGTGGTCACCGACTGGCCATAGCCCAGAGAGTTGCCGATTGCAATAGCAGGCTCGCCCACCACCAGGGAATCGGAATCGCCCAGAGTAGCTACCTTAATCTCCTGTAATGTCTTAGAAGATATCTCTTCCACCGGTACAGCGATGACCGCCAAATCCATATTGGGATCCATACCCTTGATCAGCGCTTCCGCCTCACTGCCTTCCACGAACTGCACCGTCAGCTTATCCGTATCTTCTATCACATGATAGTTGGTTACGATCAGAAGTTCTGTATCATTCTGGCCTACAATGATGCCGGAGCCGCTGGCATCCGCCTCACTGCTCATGGACTGCCCGAAATAGGACATGGTCTCCGTATAATGGTTGTTGACCGCAACGATGGAGGGCATCACTTCCGACACCACGTCTGACACATCGGAGACAACGGTTGTTACCGTGTCCGTCTTCTTGATACCGGATGCCGTCTGATTCACCGTCTCTTTGGCCGCCTCTTCCACATCCGCAGTCTCTTGTGGCACATCCTCCGTCTCCTCTATCGAAGCCGCCGCATCCGCTTTCGCCGACATTCCGGAAACACTATCCACGATATAAAGCCCCAGCCCTGCAAAAACGCCGAAGAACAATCCCAAGGACACTGCCGCAAGTGCTTTCTTAAAATAACCGCCGCCGGCATGGGGTTTCTTTCCCCGGACTTTCTTATTCTTCTTGTGGCCCATCTGGGCATAGTCGCCAGCATACGTACCGCCATACTGGTAACTGCCGCTGCCAGTCTGATAGGTGCTGTTTTGGCCGTAAGCATTCTGCCCCGTGCCACTCTGTCCTGCCTGGCCTTGCTGATAAGTGTTATAACCGTTCTGTCCCTGATAGTTATTCTGATAGTTACGGTATTCTATCCCTGCAGGCTGTTGTTTGTTTTCATTTTGATTTGTGTAATCATTAGGATACTGATTATCGTACATGATCGTCTCTCCTTTCCTTGTTTCCTATCTGCACCGGCTTAGCGCCGATTGTCTTTCTTGATCATGTAGTCAGTATATCTGCTAATTGTGAATAAATTGTGATGACTTTTTATAAAAATTGTGTTTTCTTTTTGTTTTTTATATGTTCTATTCCACGGTCACTGATTTTGCCAGATTCCTGGGTTTATCCACATCGCAGCCCTTGCCCACGGCCACATAATACCCAAAGAGCTGCAACGGTATAATCGCCAGGGAATTGGCAAAGTAAGGATTGGTCTCCGGAATATAAATCACATAATCGGCTGCTTTTTCAATGGCCTTATTCTCCTCGCAGGTCACCGCCAGCACAAAAGCTCCTCTGGCCTTGACTTCCACCATATTGCTGATGGTCTTCGCATAGAGTTCCGGCTGGGTGGATACCGCCGCCACCAGCGTTCCCTCCTCGATTAACGAGATGGTGCCGTGCTTTAACTCTCCTGCCGCATAGGCCTCGGAGTGGATATAGGAAATCTCCTTTAGTTTCAGCGACCCCTCCAGGGAGATTGCATAGTCAATCCCTCTGCCGATAAAGAATACATCCTTCGCACCGATATAACGGTTTGCAAACCGCTGAATCTTATTCTTATTGTTCAACAAAAGTTCTATCTGGTCGGGCAGACATCTCAAATCTCCGATAATCTCAGCATAATCCTTATCTCCAATCTTTCCCCGCACTCTGCCCAGCTTAATTGCTAACAGGTAGAGCGCTATGAGCTGGGCACTGTAAGCCTTGGTGGTGGCCACCGCGATTTCCGGCCCCGCCCAGGTATACATCACATTGTCCGCTTCCCTGGCGATAGAACTGCCCACCACGTTGACGATGCCAAGCACCTTAAAGCCTCTGGCCTTTGCCTCCCGAAGCGCCGCCAGGGTATCTGCCGTCTCGCCGGACTGGCTGATGACGATGACCATACCCCCCTCTTCCAAAATGGGATTGCGGTAGCGGAACTCCGACGCCAAGTCAACTTCCACCGGCACTCTGGCGAATCCCTCTATCACATATTTTCCGGTAACCCCCGCATGATAAGCGGAACCACAGGCTACAATATGGATTTTCTTAATCTCCCTCAGTTCCTCGTCCGTCATATTCAGTTCTTCGATCACAATATCATTATCCTTAAGCCGGGGCATCAAAGTATCCGTCACCGTCTTAGGCTGTTCATACATTTCCTTTAACATGAAATGCTCATAACCGGCCTTCTCCGCCGCGCTGGCATCCCACTCGATGGTAACGGGTTCCTTCTCCATCTCCTCCTCATCCACTGTATAGAAGTGCATGTGGTCCGCCCGCAGCCGTACTACTTCCTGATTGTCCACATAATATACCTTCCTGGTATATTTCAGTATAGCAGGCACGTCTGAGGCGATAAAACACCCGTCTTCGTTCTGCCCCACGATCAAAGGAGAATCCTTTCTGGCCGCAAAAATCTGATCCGGACAGTCTGCGAAGAGAATTCCCAGGGCATAAGACCCCTCCACACGGTGCAGCACCTTTGTCACTGCCTCCAGGGGATTTCCCTTATAATAATAGTCCAACAGATGGGCCAGCACCTCCGTGTCTGTCTCCGATATAAAATGATACCCCCGGTCCGTCAGCATTTTGCGAAGCTGTATATAATTCTCAATGATGCCGTTATGTACCACCGTAATCGTTTCCGCCGCATTAAAATGCGGATGGGCATTGATATTGCTGGGGACGCCGTGGGTTGCCCAGCGGGTATGCCCGATACCGCAAAATCCCGGCATCGTCTCTCCTCCATGAGTCATATTTTCAAGCACTTTCAGACGGCCCACCGATTTGGTGATATTGATCTTGCCGTCGTCATAGATTGCCATGCCCGCGGAGTCATATCCACGGTACTCTAACTTGGATAAGCCGTCCAGTATAATAGGCGCCGCCTGCTTCTTTCCAATGTAACCTACAATTCCACACATATGATATCCTCCTGCTCTCTATCTGCGTCTACCGCTTTTGCATCACCGCATCCAATAGGTTCTGTCAGAGGTCATAGACATTACGAGCCGCCTTGGCAGTTTACGGTAATTTTTACCCAAAAGATACCCCCCATACTTGCACGCGCTCTGCCAAAGTACATGGGGAATCCTGCGTTTGAGCTTCTTTTCTTTCAAATGGGCCACAAGACCCTTCACCATACGGAAGCCTTCCGATTCCGAAGGATATTTCGCAAACACTTCCGGATGGTCCGCCTGGGATACGCCCAGATCAAAATTGCGATGGAACTGCTGTCTGTTGGTATAATCATGAGAATGGTATACCTGGGCATCCGCCGCATAAGCAATGGTATATCCTGCCTCCACCGCCTTGGCCGCATAGAGCATATCCTCATTAAATATGGTATGTTTCACAAAACCTCCCAGACTGTCAAAAATCTTTCGGTTATAAGCGGCACAGACATTAGAACAGAAAAAGGTTTTAATCCCCAAATCGGGAAGGTCTTTTTGATCTTTCATCCTGGATTCGGGCGGATAATTAAAATGTCTCGCATACCGCTCTTCTTCACTGCATTTCTCATCCGGCAGCTGTCTGGCGTAAGCTGCCGCCACCTTCTCCTGTCTCAGTTTCGCAAGCAGCTGTTCTACCATATATGCATCGGCCGGTATAGCATCCTGCGTCATCATGATAAAATAGTCGGCCTCCGAATATTTTACACCCTGGTTTCTGGTCCGTCCATGATCAAATTCTCTCTTCGACAGATGCCTTACCATTATCTTATGATGTTCTTTGGAAAAAGAAGTACCATAAACCAATCTGTCAAAATATTTCTGTTCTGTATTCATGACGATGATCTGGTTTATGGGTACACTCTGATGGGTCAGTTTATCAATCAATGTCAGAAATTTTTGATCCGGTTTATAGGCGGGAATAATAACGTCTACCTGTTCCACGCGTCTTGCCTCCCTATGTTTTCTATCGTTTAGAACTGGAAAAAAGGGGCCTGCAACACAGCCCCTTTGCTCTTATTCTTTGTTCAAATATCCGTTTGTATCATCATAAATCTTCTGACTGCATTTCTTCACGGTCTCTGACGGCTCATAATCTGTAGCGTTAAACAAGAACTGATGCAACCATTTGACATTGTCCTCTAAGCTGAGCGGAATAACGCAAGACCCCTTCGAACCGATAGTTGCCGTGGTGCGATTAGACTCCTGAGGGAAACCCGCATTATCTGAAATATAGTAGGTGCCCACATTGCCAAGCATATCCACAATCTCCGACAGATCAAGGGATGTATACACCTCGCTGAACACCGCATCCGCCGTACTTGTCAGCTGCGGCAGGGAAGCCTTCTTGGCCTGGTCTGCCACTGCCTGAAGCACCTCTCTTTGCCTCTCGGCACGTTTAAAGTCATCTCCCGCCGTGTAACGGATACGGCAGTAACCGGTGGCCTGTAAACCGTCTAACATCTGTTTACCGGTCTGCGTTACCGGTTCGTAACTTCTCTTTAAATCTTCTGCGATACAGAGCTGATAGTTATTTAAGTGGCTGATCTCCGAATCGTCTACCTCAATCTCCACACCGCCCAAAGCGTCAATGGTATCTGCTAATCCAGCAAAACCTACGGTGACGAAATCCGTGATATTCAAGTCCAAATTCATGTTCAGCATGTTGATTGCCTGCTCCGGACCGCCCTTGGCGTAAGCCGCATTACATTTATTATAGGAATCATTGCTCAGATTCAGGTAGGTATCACGATATACGGAAACTAATTTACATTCTCCTGTATCCTGGTTGATGGAAGCGATCATGATTGTGTCGCTTCGTGTATTCTTCGTCAATGCCCCTGTGGTGGAGTCCACACCGAAAAGAGCAATATTCCGATACCCCTTCATGGTCGTCTCCTCCGCCTCCTCAACGGTATCGTTGATGATGATCTTCTCGTCGTCAAGTTCTACTTTGCCGCTGCCAGTCCCTTTCATGACACCGTAAAGAACCACTACCGCCACTACCAGGATAATAATTTCAACGATAAAAATGATAATTCTTCTGCGCTGTTTCTTCGCCTGCTGTTTCTTACTTTTTGCGCTCTTGGCAGATGATTTCTTACCAGAGGACTTTTTTCCCGTTCCCGAGGACTTCTTGCCAGAAGACTTAGAACCGCTTTTGGAAGAAGGCTTTTTCTTAAGTCTGTAATCATCCTCATCGTACTCATTTTCATAATGTCTAGCCATATTCCGTACTCCCTTAATTCCCAACAAAATTTACAATAAATTCCGTTTCCTATTTTGTCACATTCTGGCCTAAAAGGCAAGTTTTTGTGTCTATTCTTATAAGATTATACTACATCTTGGTATAATTGCAATATAATTATGCCGCTTAAACAATTCTTCCGAATTTCTTAAGAATTTACATTTTGTCTTATTATCTCCTCAATAGGCGTTTTTATTGATGAATCCCTTGAAAATCGTAAGGAACATAATCTTAACGTCAAAGGACATGGTCCAGTTTTCTATATAGAAAATATCATACTCAATCCTGCGTTTGATGGAAGTGTCTCCCCTATAGCCGTTAATCTGTGCCCAGCCTGTCAGACCGGGTCTTACCTGATGTTTCACCATATAGCGGGGAATCTCCTCCTTAAACTGCTCCACAAACTGGGGCCGTTCGGGCCTTGGCCCCACCACGCTCATATCTCCTTTTAAAATATTAAAAAGCTGGGGCAGCTCGTCAATGCTTGTCCGTCTTAAGAACTTACCCACCTTGGTCACTCTGGGGTCATTCTTTTTCGTCCAGCCCTTGGCCTCCTGGGAAGGCTTCTGCACCTCCATGGTACGGAATTTATACATTCTGAAAGGCTTGTTATGTAGCCCAATCCGCTCCTGTTTAAAAATAATCGGGCCTCTGGATGTACATTTGACCGCTATCGCGGCAAACACCATAACCGGCAGAGATACCACCACTCCCACTAAAGCCACTAAAATGTCCATCACCCGCTTGGCGCACCAGTTGAGCGTATTGGAGAGGGGCACGTAACGGATATTGATCACGGGAAGTCCCATCAAATCCTCGGTATAGGGCCTGCTGGGAAAAAGGCTGTTGTAATCCGGAATGAACTTGGTATGCACACCGGATTTCTCGCACAAATCTACGATATGTTCCAGATTATCATAATCCTTCAAAGAAAGGGTAATCGCAATCTCATCCAGCTTATTCTGGGGCAGAATGTAAAGCAGATTCCCGATACGTCCCAGCACCTTCACGCCCTTATAGACCGTGCCGCTGGGTACACTGTCATCCAGAATCCCCCGAATCACATAGCCCCACTGGGGATTGGCATTGATACGTTTGATGTACTCTTCCGTGGCCCGGGAATACCCCACCAGCAGAATGTATTTCAAGTTGTAGCCTTTTTCGCGGAAATACTGCAGAAGCATACGGATGAGGGAACGTCCCAGGGTGGTCAGAACAATATTAATCACATAGAACATCGCCATCATGGAACGGGAAAAGTGAATCTGTGCGATCAGATACCATCCGGCCAGCAAAAGAACCATGCCCACCGTGTTTGCCTGGAAAATATTGAGGATTTCATACCTGTGAACCGTGGCCCTCTTGGGTGTGTACAGATTAAAAGAATAATATAAAATCAGATAACCAGGCACGATCACATACAGCATCTGGAAATATTGGGTCATGGGAAGAACACCGATACTTTGATCGGTGTCCGAAAACGGACTGGCAAACTTTAAATACCAGGCCAACATATAGGATGCTGCCACAACCAAGGCATCCAGCACAACGTGCAGTCTGTTAAAATATTTCTGGTTATCTTTGATCATATGCAAGCCTCTTATGGAGGTACGGTAATCAATTTTCCTTTTATTCTACAATATTTATACAAAAAACACAACCGCGGATTGTCTCCGCGGTCCCTAATAACAAATCCTTAACCATATGTTGCGCCACAATTCCCATTGTATCCTGCCATAAGCTGGCAGATTTTTAACCTGAAAATGCACTTTGTTGACTCTTCCCTCCGCCGACAGACATAGCCTGCACCCTTTTAACAGACCTCTCACATACACACCGCCCAAGCCTTTGCGCATGAAAAAGAGCATTTTGATAAAGTATCCGGCAAGCAAAAAGGGCAGATTCAACAGCATTTGTAACAAAGGCATATTCTTATAGACCAGATAAACACTGTTTCTGGCAGTAAGGTCCACCTTAAAAGCATTATGGCGGGAACCCGAGGAGGCGCTTCCCGCATGATACACCTGGGCGGCCGGGAGATAGAGATTCTGATATCCCGCTATTCTGGCCCGGTATCCCAGATCAATATCTTCCAGATAGGCAAAATGATTTTCATCAAGCATCCCGATCTGTTGCATCACCCTGCTTCGATAGATGCTGGCTCCCCCGCAGGCCGCGAAGATGAAGCGTTCTTTCTGATAAGCCCTTCTCTCCTTATCCTTTCCCACCGTAAAAGCCCATCCAAGGGCGCAATAATAATCCCCCGCATCATCTATCAGTTCCGGACTTTTCATATTGATCATCTGCGCAGACCCTGAGAAGATTCTCTCATTCTTCTGCAAAGGTTCCTCCAATGCCCGCACAAACCCGGGTCTGACCACCGTATCATTGTTCAATAAAATAACATATGTTGTCTTACTTTCCCGAATGCCTCGATTCACGGCGGCACAAAAGCCCTCGTTTTTCTGTAACGCTATCACCTGCACCTTAGGAAACTTTTCCTCCGCCAGTTCCCTGCTTCCATCCGTGGAGCCATTGTCCACCAGAATAATCCGGGCCGGCTCTTCCTGCAGGGAGTTGAGGCAGTTTTCAATGTAGTCTATTCCATTATAATTGGGAATGATGATGGTAGAAAGAATCTGGTTCTCTCCCCTTTGTCCCTCATGGTTTGATTTCTTCCCCGTCTTTTCGCCCTCCAACTCTTACAGCCTGATCGTAAGTTCCGGATCCCATACAGTCAGATACCCTTCATTGCGCACGGCCCGCCCGAAGACCAGACTCAATTTACGATAACCGGCCTCATCGCAGTTAAGACCCGCAGCATTGGCGATAATCATATCTTTCTTCCCATGCCGTGTCTTCACCCGCACCACTCTCTCCCTGTAGGGAATTCCTAAAATCTGACTAAAGACCGGCTGCAGCTGCTCCCGCACCCGCATACAGCGCACATCCACCGCCGCACAGTCCTGCTTTAACACTGCCCGATGCGTACTGCCGCCGCTGTAATGACCATTTAACCCTGCAAAGAGACAGTTCCCGCTCTCGTCGTAAGCCCCGGCGCAGATACAGCCGCGGGCATCCAGAATCCTGCCGCCCACAACGCCCACATCTTTTCTTGCCGTCAGGATATCCGGCTCATAAATAGTCTCATAGAAACCAAGATGCAGTCCATGTTCCACCCGCGCCGCCAGCTCCTGCTGCCGGCAAAAATCCACAAGCGCCATCCTCCCCGCCTCGTAAGCATAAGACTTGCTCTGTGTATTTAAAGCTGTGGAACGGGCATGGGAACGCCAATGATAAAGTACCTTTGGAATATGAACGATCATACTGTCCATTCTATTAAATAAATCACGATTTAATAAATTTTCCGTAATCCTAAGCACCAAATCGTAATCCTGGGCACCATCATATTCTTCCCGCAATTTTAGTGTTTTCAGCAGATTTGCCTCTACTACCATAAAATGACACACGTAATTATTTGATAATAATAAATCTAAATTAAATTTTTGCTTAATATGGGGCGTGATAAAAGTTTTCGATGCCTCATCATATTTGTCCTCATCCGAATAGAGTAAAACGGGCGCACAGCTCTGCACCTTACACTCCTGTATTGCGATTGCCATGCAGTATAACGCATCAGGTGTTATGAAATCATCATGATCTAACAATGCGATATATTCTCCCGCCGCCAAGGCAATGCCCGCATTCGTATTGCCGGCGATTCCCAGATTCTTTGGAAGGCGCCTGTACTTGATGCGCATATCCTTTGTCTGCACAAGAATTTCGCGCACGGTCTTCTCCACCCGGTCGCTGGCAGATGCGTCCACAATAATCAGTTCCCATTTGCGGTAACTCTGGGCCCGTACGGAGGCAATCATCTCCTGTATATGCACTTCTTCCGTCTCATAGGCCGGCGCCACAATGCTGAACAGATAGGGAAAATTCCCGGTTTCCTGGCGTTGTCTTGTAAGCTTCTCCTGGGAAGGCGCCAAATAATAGTAATCTGCCCTCCGCTCTTCCTCTATACGTTCTCTGGCTGCATAGTACGCATGACTGATGCCGTTTTTCTTAAGGTAATTTATGGTCTTTCTCACATTATCCATCTTAAAGATCTGATTGCCCACTGTCATGCCTCCTGCCTTATCCGTGTATGGAAATCGCCCTGCTCACCGCAGGGCGACTGTCATACCTTTAATATCATAGGAATCTCTCCGCTTGTCCGAAGCCGCGAAGCGAAATTCGATATTTATAAATTTTTCTTAAGATCTTCCGTCAGCTGCTCCAGTTTCGCCTGTGCATCCTCTAAACTGGTTCCCTTCACACCCATGTAGAATTTAATCTTCGGCTCTGTACCGGAAGGTCTTGCGCAGCACCAGGAATCATTGGTCAGATCAAAGTAAAGCACATTGGACTGCGGCAGTCCCGTCTCGCCCTTTTCTCCTGTCTCCAAATTCAAAGTCTTGCCGGTGTCATAATCTCTGAACTCTTTGACTTTCAGCTCGCCAAAGTTCTTCGGGGGATCTTTGCGAAGCTTGTTCATCAGCTCCTCAATCTCCTTGGCCCCATCGATACCCTTCATGGTGATGGAATACTGGCTTTCTTTAAAATAGCCGTATTTCTCATAAAGTGTGATCATCTGATCCCACACAGTCTTGCCCTGCTTCTTGCACCATGCCGCCATCTCGCACAGGCACATAACTGCAACGATCGCGTCCTTGTCCCTCGCATGAGTGCCTGCCAGACAGCCGTAGCTTTCCTCTAAGCCGAACACATAATTGTTGGAACCGCTCTGTTCAAACAGCTTAATCTGCTCGCCGATGTACTTAAAGCCTGTCAGGACTTCGATAAATTTCACCTTATAATCATCAGAGATTGCCCGCGCCATATTGGTGGTAACGATGGTGGTGACAAGGGCCGGATTCTCAGGCATTTTCCCTACAGCCGTCCGTTCTCTCAAGATATACTCCGCAATCAGCATACCGGACATATTGCCCGTGAAAGGCACATACTCGCCGCTCTTGGTATCCAAAGCATAAATACCCAGTCTGTCCGCATCGGGGTCTGTGGCAAGCACGATGTCCGCATTCTTCTCTTTCGCCAGCTTTAATGCCAGGGTAAAGGCTTTGGGATCCTCCGGGTTCGGGTAATCCAATGTGGTAAAGTCGGGATCCGGCATTTCCTGTTCCGGCACCACATACACATTCTCAAAGCCCAGTTCCGCAAGAATCCTTCTCACCGGTACATTACCCGTTCCATTGAAAGGCGAATAGACAATTTTCATATCCTGCGCCATCTCTTTGATCACTTCCGGATGAATGATCTGTTTCTTTAATTCCTCCATGTACTTGTCGTCGATCTCCTTACCGATGACTTCATAAAGGCCTGCTTTTTCGGCCTCCTCTTTGTCCATGGTCTTTACCGTATGGTAATCGGTCACGTTGTTGACCTCTGTAATAATCTCCTGATCTCTGGGCGCCGCCACCTGCGCGCCGTCCTCCCAATAACACTTATAGCCGTTATACTCCGGCGGATTGTGGCTTGCAGTAATCACGATTCCGGAAATACAGCCCAGCTGTCTGAGTGCAAAAGACAGCTCCGGCGTAGGACGAAGGGCATCAAACACATAGGCCTTGATACCGTTAGCCGCCAGACATAATGCCGCCTCATCTGCAAATTCCGGGGACATTCTGCGGGAATCATAGGCAATTGCAACGCCTTTCTTCTCGCCCCCCTGTTTCTTTATGTAATTGGCAAGTCCCTGGGTAGCCTTGCGGACCGTATAGATATTCATACGGTTTGTACCTGCTCCGATCACACCTCGAAGCCCTCCTGTGCCAAAGGCCAAATCCTTATAAAACCTGTCCTCAATCTCTTTCTCATCGTTTCTGATTGCCAGAAGCTCCTGTTTGGTCGCCTCGTCAAAGTAAGAATCCTCCAGCCAAAATTCGAACTGCTCCTGATATCCCATTGTGTAACCTCCTTGTCTAATCATACTGCCCCTCTGCCCGTCTCTTACAGAAGAGCAAACCCAATTCATGAATCCCCTATATTTTACCACAACCTGCTATCTCTCGCAAACTATTTATCATCTATTTTCATACCACCATGGCTACAGGAATCCAGCGTACAATCCTGAGACCGGAAATCACGTCTCTGGACACCGCTCCAATCCGATACTCCCCTGGCGGCAGAGGCGCCACAAGGTCCACCTCGAAGCCGCACAGCGCAATGTTTTTCTGGTCTGGCATGTTCTGTGCAATATCGTTGCGGCACTGGGGCGTATATTCCAGCTGATAAAGATCGCCCCTTTCTTTATCCTGAAACAACAGCTTCGTCACAAAACAAGCATTATCGCTGCCCAAAACCACTGCATATCCCTGCACCCTGTTTGCCGTGGCCAGTTCCACAATCAATCTAAGGCACTCGTCCTCTCTTACGCCCCCGATATCCTCCGCCAGCTCGCATACTCGTCTGTCCGGTATGGTACAGCCTTCCTCAAAGGCAGGCCGTATGGTGGTGTCCAGCCGTTTTCTGTTGAGTCTGGGATGATAATAGGGGTCCTTTCGTTCTAGCCTGGGATGTCTGCCATAGAGGATATCCCGTTCTTTCATCAGCCGCTTTTGGTCTTCCTCGCTCTCATCACGGCCCCGGCTTAAGGACTCGTGGTGTACCAGATGTACTGTGTTGACCACCACGTTGTGATACCCCAGCTCATACAGCGTAAAACATAAGTCCACATCGTTAAACGCCACCTGCAGCTCTTCCTCAAAACAACCCGCCTCCTCAAACACTTCTCTGCGCAGCATCATACAGGCCCCCGTCACCGCCAGATAATTCCATACGCCCTGGTTTCTGCCGTCATAATAACACTTGTTATCTTCTTGGAACTGCAATTTATGCACTGGACCCAGTACAATATTGACCACACCGGTGTGCTGGATTCTCTGGG
Source organism: uncultured Lachnospiraceae bacterium (assembly GCA_910585555.1). GTDB lineage: Bacteria > Bacillota > Clostridia > Lachnospirales > Lachnospiraceae > UBA3282. Next base: position 4,116 of record CAJUFU010000050.1, on the reverse strand, counting down.
AAGCAGGATACAGCAGTTTGATACCCACTGCCCCCGTCCATTCCCGAAGCGCCTTGTCCGCCAGTTCCTCCATCCAGCCGGAAGACACCGCCTCGATATCGTCATTTAGGAACAAAAGCAGATTTCCCTCGGCCTCTTTTACTCCCAGATTGCACATATGGGAGAAATTAAAAGGCATAGGGCGGTAGAGATAACGAATCTTTTTAAGACACCCTCTCCCGCCTCTTATTTCCTCAGCAATCTGCTCTGTCTTTCCGGTAATTTCCTTCCGATTGGCCTCACTGCTGCCATTGTCCACAATCACAATCTCGTAGGGCAGTCCCTGCACCGTCTGGATGACCGTATCCAGACATCTTGTCAGAATCGGCACATTATCTTTAGAGGGAATAATCACAGATACAAAAGCTTCTTTCTTTGGCACATCCACAAGTCTTTTGCCGGGCCTGCCCTCCCCCGCCGGAAGCCACTTCTCCTCTCTATGGAAAAGCACTTCCCGTAGATGACCGATCTGCCCGCAGCCCTTCTCATAGCCCCCTGCAAGCTCCACCAGCCTGTCATGGCAGAGGCTCTCCTCCTTCTTCTCCTCCTCGCTAAGCTTTAGATAAAGCTCTCTTCTCACCGCCACGACGCTGCCCAGATAATCCCTGCAAAGATAACTGTCAGGAGACCAGTCCTGCTTTAACCAGGGAGAATGATAGGTTCCCTTCTCATCAACCATATCCTCATCTCCATAGACAAGCAAGACCTCCGGATATTTCGCAAAAAAGGCGGCTATCCGTTCTCTGGCACCGGCCGCCGTCTCCCCTTTGCCAAACGTAAGCACCTCAAAATCCGCGGATGTTTTCTTCGGGTCCTGCCCGGTCCCCTCCTCCTCGTCTTCCAGTCTGGTGTCATAGTTCATCTCGTATAATTGCAGGCTCTTCTCATACTGCTGATCCAGCCGCATCTCCAACATATGCCGCAGCAATTTCTTCAAGCGCAAACCTTGTCCTCCCTCAAATCCATCTTTTCACGGATGCCGCCATATCCTCCGCCACCGCAAGGGGCAGTATCACCACCTTCATCCTGGCACACAGAAGATTCTGGGGCTTTCTCTCAAGTCCTGCCACCCGGATGCTCAGATTCGGGTCCTCGGTAGCAAAGACGGCTCCGTCGGAAGATTTTAACATCTTTCCATTGGTGGTAAATATATTCTTGGCGTGAATCGGTATATCTTTCCCGTTATAAGTCAGTTCCTCTATCCTGACCACACAGGCTCCCATGGCCGGGTCGATGCGGAGCATCTGCACAGTACTGTCCACTGTAAGCTGCAGCTCCACATCCTCGTCATTTAAATAGGCATCCGGCACGAAGTAGGACTTATCCTCCGAAAATCCGCCGCCGAAGTCTTCATAGATCTGCACCCGTCTGGGCAGCAGTCTGCTTTTCTCCCGCTCCAGGTAATCCCAGGGTTTAATAACAGGTGCTCCCATCCAGGCATAGAGCTCCGACATAGACCTGCGCCGCCCCGTCACCTGCTTTTGGAATTTTCTCTCCTGCGCCCTGCAGTCTTCCATGTCTGCCTCGCTCATTCCCAGGAAATTTAAAATTAAATCCATATTTAATTTATTTCTTTTCTCATCTTCTAATAAATAACAGTAGATTGCCCGAAAAGCCAGTTCCTTTGGGTCTGTGACCTTATCATTTGTCCACTCATAGTCAATCACTGTCCAGACATCACCCTGCACCATGATATTGGAGAAGATCATGTCAAAATCCGCCACCGGATACTCTGCATGATACCCAATCCGTTCCACATACTCCTGAAAGAGCGCATGAAATCCCTGGATATCATCCTTCTCCAGTCTCTCATCCATAAGCTCCGTCAACGACTGTCCCTGCACATACTCGAAGACATCCCAGACCTGGTCCTGTTCTTCCAGCAGGCGGCATCGATTAATCTGTATCTTTCCCCCCTGATACCGGTCCGCCAGTTTTCGGTAAGCCGCCTCTATCTGCACGATATGTTCCCTTGCCTCTTTACATAACGGCAGTTTTTTTACTAGCAGTTCTCCCGACGATGCCTTACTAATCTCTGTCTTAATCTGATACTGCGGCGCACGGTCATTGGAGTATCTGGTATACTGGATGGGAAGCGGTCTGCCGATAATGACCTCATAAGAATTAGTAAATACGGAGAAGAGATTGTCCTGCGTAATGCCGTCAAAGGCATATTTCTCATCAAACAAATCCATCCGGTCTCTGTCATAATTTCTGAGATTGTTGGAAAGCTCTCCCTTCCCCGGCAGATGACCGTCCGAATAGAGGGTGGTCATAAACTTATAATCCGGGTAAGGATAATAGAAGCTGTATTCTTTCACCCCGCAGGCTGCAAAGATCTTCTCAAGCCCCTGTCTGGAAAAGGTGCGCACACCGCCTCCCTGCGCATAATTCTCAATGCCGGAAAACCAGGTGCCAAGATGGTCCTCCTTACAGCCCGCAAAGTATTTCAGGCCATATTTATTCTCGATGGCAATCACCACACGCCCGTCTTTTGCAAGATGTTTCATGACAATCTGCAAAAATTCCTCAAAGGGTTTCTCGGTGCCCATAAAGCTCTGTCCATATTCAAAAACACCAATCAAAAGAATATAATCGAAATCAGACGCAAGCACTGGCTCCAAATCTCTAAAATTCCCCACATGGATGGTCACATTGTCACAATCACTGTGGCGGTGGGCATTAATCAGGCTTCTTTTTTTAGACAAATCCACACCCACTACCTGGGCCGCCTTGCGGGCAAGCGCACCTGTGATGGCGCCGCAGCCGCTCCCCACTTCTAACACCTTTTTGCCCTCCATGGGAATCCACTCCACAATATTCTCCCGCAGGGGCGAAAGATGATAGAGAAGCGGCCAGCTCCTGCGCTCCTCGATCACCCGCTGGTACTCTACCGCCGCATAATTCTTTACAATGTCTAACAGTTCATCCTCCTCTGCCCCGTCACAATAATAATCTTCTCCTGGATAGTGAGTCAGGTCCAGTTTAATCTTCCCGATTTCCATTATCTTCTCATTTTCACACATACGCCCGCCATCATCGCTTTCCTGTTTTTATCCTGTTGTTTCTCTTATCTTTGCCTGTCTTCGCCTGTTTAATCTACATTATATTTCAACACAAAATCGCTTCTGTCCAAGGAAAAATTGGGGTTATAATAGGGATCGCCCTGGGTAAGGACCTCTTTCCATTTCTCCCGGAAAGCTTCCGATTCCCGATCATACCGCTGGGCCTTCTCCCCGGCATCATCCAGTCCCCTGGAAACCGACTCATAATGATATAATTCCGCAAAAGGGGTAAATACATTCACATATCCGGCTTTCCAGGCCCGGACGCAAAGGTCCACATCATTTAAAGACACAGCAAAATGTTCATCCAAACCGCCCAGTTTCTCAAACAAGGCCTTTCGCATCATCAGGCAGGCCCCCGTCACGGCCATCACATTTTGGGCATAACAGAGTCTCCCCATATAGCCTAAATTGTTATGGTCAATGCCATAGTGACTGTGTCCCGCCGTCCGGTGTGCGCCCAGCCCCAGCACCACGCCCGCATGTTGTATGGTCTTGTCCTCATAATAAAGTTTGGCCCCCACGGCGCCCACATCATCCCGCTGGGCATACATCAGAAGTTCCTCCATCCAGTCCAAAGTAATGACCTGGGTATCATTATTCAAAAGCAGAATATACTCTCCTGAAGCCTTGGACACCGCCAGATTATTGATACGGGAATAATTAAATTCTCCCTTATAATTCAGAACCCTGATCTGGGGATTCTCCTGGATTTTCCTATAATAGGAAAAGATTTCCTTGGTAGTGCTGTTATTCTCCACCACCAGAATCTCGTAATTATCATAAGTGCTCTTTTCCAGAATAGAAGTGATACAGCGCTCCAAATCTTCCCGATGATCTTTGTTGGGAATCACAATGGAAATCTTGGGATTGCCCTGAATCTCATACTTAATCCGGAAAATGGTCTCAAATGCCTTGGTAGAGGTTATTTCAAAATTCTGAAATCCCTGGGACCTTAAATGATCGGCAACCGCTCCCTTTGCCGCCTCGATGGCATAAGTCTTCGCGTCAA
>CAJUFU010000049.1:3510-21509 GCA_910585555.1 uncultured Lachnospiraceae bacterium | reverse complement strand
CAATATACGGACCAGCGGAATGTTTATACCTTTACGCCGGCTTCGTCAGGTAAATATAGGTTTGAAATACAGGGTTTGACAGACGGCAGCAATCATGAGGTCAATGTTCTTGTATTTAACTCTCGTGGCGGGGAAGAAGGTTCTACAAGCTATGGCATTACCAATGGACAGGCACTTGAGGTGAATGGTTTGCAAGCAGGTGAGACCTATGAAGTGCAAGTGCGGTATGATTCCGGATATGATTCATATAAGCTTTTTGCAAAGAAAGCAGGGGAATAGTTTTCCATATATACTATAATAACTAGTTGCAATAACAAGTTATTTTGAGCTTCCCGTTTTTTAACTTCCTCATTTGCTCTTAAATAAAAACCAAAAACACTTGGCCTTTGTTATAAATGAATGAAAAGAGGTACAATATCGGAACTTCCTGTCGCGGTGCAGGGCAATTATGTATCATGAATAAATAAGGCTCACGTGAGGAATAATAAACATTATTTTTCATGGAGATGAGCCTATGCACAATTCTTTTTACGGATGGTATCTGAAATGCCAGTCCGACACACAGACTTTAGCGGTCATACCGGCTGTTCACACTGCAAGAAACAAACGAACCTGCTCCATGCAGGTGATCACCGAGGATGACGCCTGGACAGTTCCCTTTCCGGCGGATACATTTCGCCGCGCCGGGAAGCATATTTTCATCGGAGAGAACAGGTTCGGTGAAAAGGGGATTCGTCTGGCAGTAAACACACCACAGCTTGTCATGAAGGGGAAACTAAATTTCGGACAGCTTCATCCTTTAAGATATGATATTATGGGACCGTTTGCGTTAGTGCCGTTTATGGAGTGCCGCCACAGCGTGTGGAGTATGCGTCATTCGGTTACGGGAACAGTGTGTATCAATGGACAAAATTATTCTTTTCAGAACGCCTGGGGATATTGGGAGGGAGACCGGGGCCGGTCTTTTCCGAAAGAATATCTATGGACGCAGTGCCTTTTTGGCGGCGGCTCCATCATGCTGTCAGTGGCGGATATTCCCATAACAAGGATTCATTTCACGGGAATAATCGGCGTTGTGTTATGGCAGGGAAAAGAGTACAGAATGGCCACTTATCTGGGTGCCAGAGTTGCCAAATTGCAAAACAAAATGGTCCGGGTGCAGCAGGGTGATTTGGAATTGGAGGTTCGGCTGTTAGAAGAGGCGAAGCGGCCTCTTAAGGCGCCGGCCAATGGAAATATGGTGAGGACGATTCATGAAAGTGCATCCTGCCGGGCTTTCTATCGATTTCGTATAGAGGGCGTCACATTGTTTTCTTTCGAGTCAGACAGGGCTTCTTTTGAATTTGAATATTTTTCGTAGAGGAAAGGTAAGGTTTCATAAGACCTTATCTTTTTTATTGGAATAACTAGAATCTGAAGCCATTTACGAAGTGAAACCGTTAAATTTTAATGGATTAACACATAAAGTTATGTAAATTACTTGAACAAAGTATACCATGAAAAGTGCGATTCATGCCACGGAACACATTTTACGAAGTATTTCTGCTAAATTTTTAGTAGGCAAACTGGCCAAACAAAGGAGGGCAAGGCGATGAGTGTTCCAACCAATTTTTTAGACAGATTTCGGCAGATTGTACACCAGTACCCGGACCAAACGGCAATTGTGGATATGGACGGGGCGAGGCGGACTACCTATGCAGAACTTAATGCATTGAGTGTAAAGGCAGCTGCAAAGCTTTGTGAACAGAGTCGAGCAGGCGTGATAGAAGGGATTGACGAAAGAGCCGTCATTGTCCGCATGGACAGGAGAATGGAGTATGTGGCGGCACAGATCGGCATTATGATGGCTGGGGCTTGTTATGTGCCGCTATTACCGGAGTACCCCCAGGACAGGGTGGATTATATTAGAAAAGACTGCAGTGCGGTGTGCTGCATCGATGCTTCTTGGATGGAAGCGTTGAAAAAAGGGCAGTCTGTTTTTGACCATGAAGCTGCTGTTGATAAAGATTTCGATAAAATAGATTATAAGGAAGCGGATTATGATAAAAAGGGGGCGCTGCTTATCTATACTTCCGGTTCTACCGGCGCGCCGAAAGGTATCGTGCACAGCCATGAGAGTTTGTTTAGCGGTATTATGTGCGTGGTGCAGACGCTTGGCTTTGATGAACAGACTTGTCTTGGGGCATCAGCGCCATTGTCCTTTATTGCATCGCTGATGGAGTATCATGCCGTTTTAAGCAGCGGTGGCTGTGTACATATTCTTTCTGAGGAGGTCCGCAGGGATGTGCGCCTGCTGGAAGTCTATTATGCGGAGAAGGAAATTACCTGCGGTTTCATCAGCCCTCAGATGCTGCGTTATTTTAAGAACCGTGGGAAAGCATTAAAGATGGTTATGACCGGAAGCGAGCGGGTATCCATGTTGAGCGGTGACGGCTATGCGCTGTACAATCTTTACGGCAGCAGTGAGTCGGCGCTTTTGATGTCTGCCTTTCAAGTAGAGGAACCCATGGAAAATACGCCTATAGGGAAACCTGTGCAGGGAATCGAGATGTTTCTTTTGGATGAGCAGGGAAATGAGGTGCCGGAGGGTGAGGAGGGCGAAATCTGTGTTCTTGGCGTTCTGGGCGAATGTTATTTGAACATGGAAGAACAAAGCGCCCGGACATTTAGGCGCCAGGCGGATGGAAGAATTCTGCTCCATACTGGGGATTTGGGGAAGAAATTACCGGACGGAAACTATATTTATGTAAACCGTAAAGACTGGATGGTAAAAGTCAACGGACAGCGTGTGGAAACGGGAGAGATCGAGATACGGATGGCATCCGTGCGCGGTGTGAGTAACGCTGTGGTGAAGGCTTTTGAAGATGAAAACGGGCAGAATTATCTGTGCGGATTTTATGTGGCAGAAGAGGAAGTGGGAACAGAGGATATCAAGGCCTGCCTTAAGGAAACACTGCCGGATTACATGATTCCACGCTTTTTCAAAAGGCTTAAGGAGCTTCCCAAAAATGTGAACGGAAAGCTGGACAGGAAGGTACTGCAGGCACCGGGCATCACGGAGTACAAGGCAGAGTACAAGGCGCCGGAGAATGAGATGCAGCGCAGAATTTGCCAGGCTTTTGAGGCGGTTTTGGGATGTGGAACGGTAGGAATTGAAGATGACTTTTTCCGACTGGGCGGTGACTCCATCAATGTTTTGAAACTGGCAGAATATCTGGAGGATATGGCACTGACACCCCAGTTGGTACTAAAAGGCAGGACGCCTAAGCAGATTGCCGATTTGGTACAGACGCGGCAAGAAGTGAAAAGGGATGTGCCTGCGCAGACAGATACCCGAACAGAATACTCTCTTACGGATTCCCAGATGGGAGTCTATTTGGAGTGTGTAAATGAGCCGGATGGAACCATGTACAATATTCCAATGTGTTGTGAACTGCCTGGAGATATTGACCTGCATCGGTTTTGTAAGGCGGTGGAGGATGTTATTTCCATGCACGCGGCGTTTGGGGTCACTATTTTGTTAAAGGAAGGGCTCCCCGTCATGGAGGTGTGCCCAGAATATGCCAAAGCATCCGTAGAGATATTTGATACACAGGACATTGAAGAGGCAAAGGCAGCGTTTGTCCGTCCGTTTCGTATCGGGGAGGAGCCCCTTTACCGCATGGCCGTTTATAGGGAAAAGAGCGCCTCGGACCATGGGCATAAAAATAAGAACTATTTCTTGTTTGATGTGCACCATCTGATTTTTGACGGGACATCGGTGACAGTATTTTTGAATGAAATTTCGTATTTATATGAGAAGGAAACGCCAGCCTGTGAAGAAGGGATGCGGGGGAATGACGAAAGCCAGAAGCTGTTCAAGCAGGAAATGAAATCAGAGGTATGCTCCTTATTGGATATGGCGTCTAAAGAGGAGGCTTTAAAAACCACACCGCAATACCAGGTGGCTAGGGAATATTTCCAAAAGAAGCTTGCAGATGTGGAGGCTGGGGACAGTCTGCTGAAAGACTACAGACCAAAGACGGTCAGGGCAGTCTGTGATACTGTGCGGGTATCTTTGGGAGAGCCGTTATCTATTATGGCGGCGGAACAGTTTGTGCGTCAAAACGGCATTTCCGAGAACACCTTGTTCCTGGGGCGTTTGCCTATGCGCTGGGCAAGTATACCGGAGAGAACAAGAGCCTGTTCTGCACGGTAAATAACGGACGGCACACAGCGGAGCTTTCCAATTCTGTGGGCATGTTTGTAAAAACCCTTCCTATGGTGCAGTCCTGGGAGGAGACTTCTTTGGTCAGTGTTTACCTGCAGGCGTTTCAGCAGAACTTTTATGAGACCATGGAGCATGACTGTATTTCGTTCGGGGAACTGGCACGGGAGTATGGAATTGCATCGGATATTCTGTTCGTCTATCAGGGAGAAATGCTAAACGGGCTGTCGCTTGGCGGCAGGCGCTATCCTGCAGACCCGGTTCCGCCCAAGGATGTGCAGGCGGATATTTCGGTTATGGTGATGAAAGGGCAGGGCGGCTATGAGATTACGCTGGACTATCGTACAGATTTGTACCGCAGAGAGACAGTGCGCGGACTGCAGAAAATGTTTGTACAGGTCCTGCAGGGAATGCTTACCTGCCGTACACTGCAGGAAATAACGCTGGTGTCAGAATCTGATCTTCGTCTGTTGGAGAGTTTTCATGGGGAGCCGCTTTACTATGATACGTCCAAGACAGTTGTAGATCTGTTTCGTGAGCAGGTGAAAAGGGCGCCGGAACGCACAGCGGTAATTTATAAAGACAGGACCTATACCTATGCCCAATTAGACGATCTTACGGACCGTCTTGCGGCGCATATTGCAGGGCTTGGCATTGGCAGGGAGCAGGCGGTATCTGTACTGATTCCGCGTTGTGAATATATGGCGGCTGCTTCCTTGGGCGTTCTCAAAGCGGGCGCTGCTTACCAGCCCTTAGATCCCACGTATCCCAAAGACCGTCTGTCATTTATGATGACGGATGCGGATGCTCAGTTGTTGATCGCAGAGGAAGCTCTTCTGTCTCTTGTGCCGGACTATCAGGGACGGGTCCTTCTGACAAAGGATATTCCAAATCTTCCTCAGCCGTCACAGTTGCCAGAACCGCCGAAACCGGAGGATTTGTTTATCCTGCTGTATACCTCAGGCTCTACCGGCGTACCCAAGGGATGTATGTTAGAGCACGGCAATATTGCGGCCTTTAGTCATTGGTATCAATCTTACTATGCCCTGCAGCCTGAAAGCTGTGTGGCGGCCTATGCAAGTTATGGTTTTGACGCCCATATGATGGATATGTATCCTGCACTGATAACAGGGGCTTGTGTCTGTATCATCGAGGAGGCAATTCGGCTGGATTTGGGTGAGCTGAGCCGGTATATGGAATCCCAGAACGTCACCCATGCATTTATGACCACACAGATTGGCAGGGCTTTTGCAACCAGTATGCATTGTCGCACCTTGAAGCATCTGGCCATGGGCGGCGAGGCGCTCACGCCTTTTGCACCGGAGGGTGACACGGTGTATCACAATATTTACGGTCCCACCGAGTGTACCGTGAACGCCACGGTTTATAAAATGGCAGTGTATGAGGAAGATGTGCCCATTGGCAGGGCGATTTCCAATGTAAAGCTCTATGTGTTGGATTCCTATGGAAGACGTGTCCCCGCAGGCGTGCCGGGGGAACTCTGCATTGCGGGTGTACAGGTGTCACGGGGATATCTGAACCGGCCGGAGAAGACGGCGGAGGTATATGGGAAGAATCCGTTCTGCACACAAAAGGATTACCTTAGAATGTACCGCACAGGAGATATTGTGCGCTTCCTGCCGGATGGCAATATACAGTTTATCGGCCGGCGTGACGGGCAGGTCAAGATCAGGGGATTCCGTATCGAGCTGACGGAAGTGGAGGAGGTCATCCGCAGATTCCCGGGTATTGAGGATGCGGCAGTGGCAGCCTTTGACGAGCCGGCCGGCGGAAAGTATATAGCCGCCTATGTGGTCTCGAAAGAAACGGTTGATATTGCGGCGATGAATGCATTTATCGAGGCATGTAAGCCGCCCTATATGGTTCCTGCAGTGACGATGCAGATTGACAAGATACCCTTAAATCAAAACCAGAAAGTGGATAAACGTGCGCTGCCCAAGCCGGAGCGGAAGAAAGAAGAGCTGACAGGACCGCTAAATGACACACAGCAGAAAATATTTGACTGTGCGGCGGAGGTGATCGGGCACAGGGAGTTTGGCATTCACACCGATCTTTACCGCGCAGGACTTACGTCCATCGGTGCAGTGAAGCTTACCGTAACGCTCTCCAAAGCTTTTGAAGGAAAGGTTGTCCGCAATAAGGATTTGAAAGACAACAACACGGTTGAAAAGCTGGAATACTTCCTGGGACACTCCGAAGAGGCAGAGGTGTTTGCAAAGCAGGACGCTTACCCGCTGACACAGACCCAGAGCGGTATCTTTGTGGAGTGCGCGGCAAACCCGAAGAGTACAATCTACAACATTCCGTTCTTATTCCGATTGGATGAGACGGTGGATTTACAGCGTCTGAAAGAGGCGGCGGAGAAGACGGTGGAGGCGCACCCTTACATCAAGACCACACTGTCCATGGACGAAAACGGGGATATCTGGCAGAAGCGCAACGATAACATAATGTATGAGGTTCCAATCAAGGAGTCTCTTGACATAGAAACCTTAGTAAAGCCCTACGAACTGTTAGGCGGAAGGCTGTTTTGCATTGCGTTATATGATACGCCGGATGGAAAGTATCTGTTTATGGAGTTTCACCATATCATCAGCGACGGTACATCCTGCGGCATTTTTATAAACGACATGAACCGTGCCTATGCAGGAGAACAGCTTAAATGTGAGGCGTTTTCCGGTTTTGAGGCGGCCCTTGTGGAACAGAAAGCGATGCAGGGCGGGGAGTATGAGCGTGCAAAGGCATATTATGATTCCGTTTTCAAGAATTGCGATACGGATTTCCTTCCGGCAAAGGACCATGTGCAAGTAGAGGAAGAAAGACCGGAAGCCGGCATCTATGACAGGCGTGTAGACGCTGATGTAGAGAAGCTTAAAGCTTTCTGTGCGCGAAATGGGATTACCATGAACGCGCTGTTTACCGCGGCGTTTGGGTTTGTGACAGGGCGCTATGTCTATAAGAACGAGGCTGTGTTTACCACAATCTATAACGGCAGGAACGACTCTAGACTTTCTGCATCCGTGGGGATGTTCGTAAAGACCCTTCCGGTTTATTGTAACATTGACGGGGAGCGGGAGATTTTAGACTATCTGCGGGAAGTCGGCACACAGCTGATAGACAGTATGAATAACGATATCTATTCCTTTGCGGAAATCAGCAGGGCATACGGCATCAAAGCGGATATCCTGTTTGCTTTTCAGGGGGATGATTTCCAGTTTACAGATATTGCAGGAAAGAAAGCGGCTTTAAAGGAACTGCGGCTTGATACGGCCAAGGCGCCGCTGTCCATCGACATCACCTTGGCGGATGGTGCAGTCTGCTATCAGGCGGAGTATCGAAAGGATTTATACGAAGAGAGTACGATTGCCGGATTACTTGACAGCTTTATCACGGTGATGGATAAGATACAGGAGAAAAAGTATCTGAAAGAAATCTGCATGGTGAGCGACGCTGCCAGAGAAGAGCTTGTAAGTTATAATGTGACGGAATATCCGGTGGAGCAGACCACGGCAAATATTTTATTCGAGCGGCAGGCGGCACGGTTCCCGGACAAAATTGCAGTGATTGCAAACGGGGAGAAACTGACATTTTCTGCGTTGAATGCAAATGCCAATAAGATTGCAAACCGTCTTCTGGATATGGGGATTTCCACAGAGCAGATGGTGGGCGTGATGATGCCGCGGACGGTGGACGTGTATGCAGTGCGGCAGGGAATTATGAAGGCGGGCGGCGCCTTTCTGCCCATTGACCCGGAGTATCCCGACGAGCGTGTTTCCTACATCCTTGAGGATTCGGGGGCAAAGTTTGTGATTGTGCCTGGGGCCCTTGTGAGAGAACGCAGCCAGTTTGCCCAAAAGCTGCCTGCAAAGACACTTGTTTTAGAGGAGCTTCTTTCGGACGGCGGCAATACGCAGAATCCTAAGGTGGACATCAAACCGGAAAATCTGTGTTATTGTATCTATACATCAGGCTCCACAGGCAAGCCCAAGGGCGTGATGATAGAACACCGTAATCTGGTCAATTATGTGGATGACAATCCGTTTAATGTTGAGGCCCGGTCCTATGTGCAGAATGCTTCTGTATCGCTGGCCTTTGCGGCGATTACCTTTGACGTATCGATTCTGGAAGAGTGTATACCGCTGTATCACGGCATCACGGTCTGTATGGCAAACGAGGAGGAGATTCACAATCCCTTTGCGCTTTCGAAGCTGATTATGGACCACGGTGTGGATATGATGACCTGTACGCCCTCCTATCTGATCAACATTATCGATATGCCGCAGATGCGGGAGGCACTGTCGCAGATTAAGGTATTTAACGTGGGTGCCGAGGCGTTCCCGGACGCTCTCTATGAGAAGATTATGGCGCTTGGGTCAAATGCAAAAGTATTTAATGGGTATGGACCCACGGAAACCACGATTGGCTGTGCCTTTGAAACCGTGACAGGAGAGGCCATTACAATCGGAAAACCGATGGCCAATATCCAGATGATGATGATAGACAAATACCGGAACCTCCTTCCGGCGGGTGTACCTGGCGAGCTGTTGATTATCGGGAACGGCGTGGGCAGAGGTTACGTCGGCAAACCGGAGATGACGGCGGATAAATTTATTGGGTTTGAGGGCAAGAAAGCGTACCGCAGCGGCGATCTTGCGCGGTGGAATCACCATGGCAAGATTGAGTTTATGGGGCGTATGGACAATCAGGTTAAGCTGCGCGGACTTCGTGTGGAGTTAGATGAGATTGAAAATGTGATCAACCGGTATCCGGCGGTAAAATCCAGTGTTGTCCTGGTGAAAGAAAAGGATTCCATTCAGTTCTTGTGCGGTTACTTTGTGGCAAAAGAGCAGATTGAAAAGCAGAAGCTGACCTGTTTTATGCAAAAATATCTGACGCCTTACATGGTGCCCAGCGTGCTGATACAGCTTGCGGAACTACCTCTTACCAACAACGGTAAGGTGGACAAACGGGCGCTGCCGGAGCCTGAATATATGACCCAGGAGCAGAATTATTTAGAGCCGCGTACCCAGCTGCAGCGCAGTTTGTGTGAAATCTTTGCCATGGCGTTAGGGGTAAAGAGAGTGGGCATAGAGGATGATTTCTTTGAAAACGGCGGCACATCGCTCTCCGCGTCCAAGGTTGTGATGAAGTGTATGAGCGCCGGAATTGAGGTGGCATACGCAGACTTGTTTACCTACAAGACGCCCCTCGCCCTGGAGCAGTTTATACTGGGGAAAAAGGAGGAGAAGAACCAGGCGTCCGCACAGGAGAACGAGACAAAAAAGGTGGACAGTGTGCAGACAGAAAATATACTGGATACCGTATTAGGCCGCAATGCGGTGGAGCATGTTGACGAGATCAAGGCGGACAAAATGGGCGATGTGCTTTTGACGGGCGCTACCGGTTTTCTGGGTGCACATGTTCTGAAGACCATGATCGAGGCGTGCGACAACCGTATTTATTGCCTGCTGCGGAAGGGAAATGCGCCGTCTTTGGAGAAGCGGTTAAAGAGTATGCTGGTTTACTATTTCAGCAGTACTTTTGAGGAGCTTTTCGGGAACAGAATCTTTGTCATCGAGGGAGATATCACGGACGCTTCCTGTGTGGAGGCCCTTCGGGAATACGATTTTGCGAAGGTCATCAATTGCGCCGCCTGTGTCAAGCATTTTGCGGCGGACGATATATTGGAGCGGGTGAACTATCAGGGCGTACTGCATCTGATCCGCCTGTGTACAGAGACAGGAAGGGAGCTTATACAGATTTCCACGGTGAGTGTGGCAGGGGAGAACGTGGGGAACCAATTCCCGCCCGAAAAGAAGCTCTACGAGAAGGAACTGTTTTTCGGACAGCGTATTTCCAACAAATATATTGACACCAAGTTCCGCGCAGAAAAGGCGGTTCTTGAGGCAGCAGCTAAGGGCATGAAGGGCAGGGTTATCCGTGTGGGCAACTTGATGAGCCGTGTCAGTGACGGAGAGTTTCAGATTAACTCTGTCACCAATGGATTTATGCGCACCCTGCGGGGGTATGTGGCACTTGGGAAATTCCCGGTTTCGCTGATGGATATGCCGGCTGAATTTTCACCCATCGACTCGACGGCACAGGCCATTGTGAAGCTTGCCGCAGCAAAAGGCGGGTTCAATGTATTCCATGCCTACAGCAGTTATGTCATTCAGATGGCAGATGTCATCGAGCAGATGAACGCGCTGGGAATCTGGGTGGATATCGTCAGTGACGAGGACTTCCAGACTGCGCTTCGAAGCGCCCTGGATAACGAGGAGAAAAACGAGCTGATTTCCGGACTGATTGCTTACCTGTCCAGTGATGAGGAAGAGGGAAGCGCCTATATCGATGCGGACAACAGCTTTACCACAAAGGCGCTGTACCGGCTTGGCTTCAAGTGGCCGATGCCTGACGGGATTTACCTGCGCAATGCACTGAAAGCATTGTCCACGCTGGGATTCTTTGATGGGAAAATTGGGTGAGAGGATGGAAAGAAACGCTTTTTTGATTCATAAGAAGATTCATCAATATATCCTGCCGGGGGTGTTGATGACGGTTGCCATGCAGCTGGGAAATGTGGTGGATGGCATGATTGTAGGAAACCTCCTTGGGCCGGAGGCGATGGCGGCAATCGAATTATCTATGCCGGTGCTGCTGCTTTTGCAGATGCCGGCAATGATGCTTGCCATGGGCGGTGCTGCCGAGGCGGCGGTACTGTTAGGTAAGCGAAAGACCAAAGAGGCGGGCGGTATTTTTACCGTCTCCCTCTTAGCCGGTATCGGTCTGGCGCTTATATTTGCGCTGATGACGCCCATTATGCCGGGGATTTTGTCTCAGGCCCTTGCCGGAAATGAGTTGATGGCAGCTTTGGTAAAACCCTATATCGCGGTGAATTTTGCGGGAATTCCCATTCTGACGGCGGCCATTATCTGCTGCTACTTTATGAATACGGATAATCATCCACAGCTGGGAAGCGCCCTGTTCATCATCGCAAATGCTGTGAATTTGGTGCTGGATTTTGTGTTTTTGAAGGTGTTTCACCTGGGTATGGCGGGAAGCGCCCTTTCTACCGTAATCGGTTATCTCACGGGTATGGTTACGGTCCTTTGTTATATGCGCTCAAAAAACCGAATGCTCCGGTTTACAAAGCCTGGGGGCAGTCTGGTAAAGTATATCAAAATGGCGGCTGCGGCAGGAATACCCAGCGCTGCTTTCACGCTGATGTCGGCGCTTAAATCGGTTATTATCAATTCGGCAATTGTGCGTTTCCTGGGCAATGACCCGATGGCAGTGTACTCTGTCTGTGCCAATGCGGTGCTGATTGCAGAGCTGTGTGTGGGCGGTATTATCGGGCTTGTGCCCAACATCGCGGGGATTCTCTATGGGGAGCGTGATTACTATGGGATTCGTGCCCTCTGTAAGCGGGTGCTTACCTACAGCTATCTTGCGATTGCGGTGCTGATGGTGATCTTTTTCTTGTTTCCCCAGGCCATTGCAGGGCTGTTCGGCATTACGGGGGGAGACATGCTTGTGATGTGCAATATGGCGCTGCGTATTTTTGCATGTTCTTTTCCGTTTTATGTATATAATAAATTTTTGATGTCCTATTATCAGACCATTCTGCAGTCCGGACTTGCCACGGTGATTACGCTTTTGCAGGGATTTGTGGTGATTGTGCC
This sequence comes from uncultured Lachnospiraceae bacterium, assembly GCA_910585555.1. Taxonomy (GTDB): domain Bacteria; phylum Bacillota; class Clostridia; order Lachnospirales; family Lachnospiraceae; genus UBA3282. The sequence continues at coordinate 9,599 of CAJUFU010000049.1, read as the reverse complement.
GTTCACCCTTTTGGCCATGTTCTGGGCGGGATTTACGGGTGTGTGTGCAGCCGCGGCTGCGGGGGAGATTGTGACCATTTTATGCAGCATATTGTACCGTGTGCAGGGGCAGAAGAGAGGGCACATCCCAGGGGGCGGGCAGTATATGCTTCCACAGGTCACGAATGAAGTAAGTCTGGATTTTTCCATGGAAAATCAGTTTGAAGACATTACCCTGTTTCGGGATGAAGTGTTGGATTTCTGCGTTGAGAACGGCATCGGGGAGAAGGATGCGCGTTATCTGGCGCTGGCGCTGGAGGAGATGACTGCGAATATCGTAAAGTACGGTTATCGCAGTGGACAGAAAAACTATATGGATATCAGTTTTACGATTCAGGATGAAAAGTATATCCTGCGGATTCGTGACGATGGAGTGCCCTTTAATCCATTGGAACAGGAGATTGCCAAGGAGGGTCCGGTGGTCGGAGGAATCGCGCTGATTCGCAAAATCATGTCGGATTTCCAGTACACAAGGGTACTGAATATGAATAATACTATTATGGAGTTGAAGATGCATGACGGGGAGAAGCAGTGATGATATGATCATAATTTTCTGTCATGTATGACTATGCAGAGGTTAAGAGGATGAATACAGTTTTTTCACAAGAAGAGATAAATACGGGAAGGCAGAGGGAGTTTGATTATCTAAAGGGGATTTTCATGCTGTTCATTTACCTGATTCATGCGTTTCAGGCAACCTTGTCGCCTGAGGATACTGTCACCAGTTGGATTTATATGTTTGCCACAATGTCCGGGGCCGCTATTTTTATCTTTGTTATGGGAGTTGGAACGGTTTACAGCAAGAATGCGTCCCCGGCGGCATTTGTGAAGAGCGGCTTTCGCATGATTCTTTATCAGTATTTGAATAACATCGCCTATGTGGCCGCATTGCTGCTGCCCTATCCTTTTGTTTCCGGGAGAATGTCACAGGCAGGCTTGGAACGGTTCTGGTTTATGGTAAAGATCTACATACAATACACCAATATTTTCTTCATTACCGGTATTCTTTATCTGGTACTGGCATTGTTAAAGAAATTGGGTGTGAAAATCATAGGGTATGTGATCATCGGCGCTGCAGTTGGCATCGCCGCGCCCTTTGTCTATGGGACGCCTGTAAATGTGCCGGTGATTGGGTATCTTGTGCAACTTTTGATCGGGGATGCGGATTTCGTTTCTTTCACGCCCCTTTATTTTCTGTCTTATGCGCTCTTTGGCGCTGCCTTTGGAAAGGTGCTTCGACATGTAAAGGATAAGGCGGGATTTTATAAGGTACTGGCTGTTTGCAGCAGCATAATCGTCATGCTGTGGTGGGGACTTGTCTTTGGAAAATATGGTTCCAATCTGCCAGAAATGATGGCCGTTTTGAGTGACGCCTACACCCATCCGAATCTTTGGCATGTGGCGGCCAGCCTGGCACATATACTCCTGTTTGCCGCTGTCATTTTCTATATCGAAGAACGAAACAGAAAGGGTGATAAGCGGTACGAACCGAAGAATCCCATTGCCAGACAGATTTTATACTACAGCAGACATATATCCAAGTATTATGCGCTGCATGTGCCTGTATATTTTGTTGTCTTTGGATGTAACGGTTATGAGGGCTTTTTAGGCTGGCAGTGCTGGCTGCTTACGCTGCTGTCGATTCTGGTGACAGAGTGCATGGTGAGAGGGTATAACTTTATGCTTCCCAAAATACAGGGGAGGCTGAGCGCTGGCAGGGCAGGATGAGGGGCGGCCGGTGGGAGAAGAAGCGCATGAGAAGGGATGATACGCGTTGCGGCATACAAAAGAAGTTGACAGATGGAGCAAGAAAATGAAATTGCAAAAAAGAACAGTATTTTTCATAGGCGCCCTTATAGGGGTACTTTGTCTTGCAGGATGTAATAAGCAGGAGAAGGAAAATGGCGGTGCCTCTATCACTTCTATAGAGCAGCTTAACAATCCGGCGTATACCATTGGCGTGCCGGAAGGCGGGGCAGGTATGGATATGGCTAAGAAGTATCTGCCGGAGGCGGAGCACAAAACTTTTTCCGGGAACAGTTCGGGATATCTTGCCATTTCCCAGGGAAAGCTGGACGGGTTTGTCTATGACCGGGTGATGATGGAGTTCGCCATTGCCAGCGGACTTGAAGATGTGGAGCTTCTTCCTGAAAATCTGGGAGAGAGTGTGGATGTGGCCGTGGGAATTTCACCGAAAAGCCAGATCGATCATTTAAAAGATAAGGTGAATCAGTTCCTTGCAAAAGAGCGAGCGGAGGGGACGCTTGATGAGATGTATGAGCGCTGGGTGAGCAGGGCGGAGAAAACCATGCCGTCAATACCGGTTCCCCAGGCGCCCACGTGTAAGCTTAAGGTGGGAACCACAGGAATGGTACAGCCCTTTAGCTACTATGAGGGGACCACCCTTACGGGATACGATGTGGAACTGATCTATCGTTTTGCGGCATGGCTGAATGCGGAGTTGGAAATTAAGATCTATGATTACGACGGCATCATCGCGGCGGCGCAGGCAGGAGACATCGATTGTATTATGGCGAATCTGAACGCCACGGAGGAGAGGCGCAGACATATCGAGTTTTCCGACTGTGTGTATCCTTCGGTTACTGCCGTTATGGTAAGAGCCGAGCAGAAAGACAGCCAGGCACAAGGGTTTTTCGCAAGTCTTAAGGACAGCTTCCTAAGCACTTTTGTGGTGGAGGAACGATGGCGCTTGATTGCCCAGGGACTTGGCGTCACCATACTGATTTCTGTCTTTTCAGGATTTTTTGGACTCTGCCTGGGGTTTTTCATCTGTATGCTGCGGCGGGTTCATTATAAGCCGGTGCAGTTAATCGCAGCGGTCTTTGTTCGTGTGATTCAAGGGATGCCTATTGTGGTCTTTCTGATGATTTTGTATTATGGAATTTTTGGTTCGGTAGATATCTCCGAAATCCTGGCGGCAGTCATTGGATTTTCCATCAATTTTGCGGCGTATTCGTCGGAGATCATGCGGGCAGGCATAGAGACAGTGGATCAGGGACAAAGGGAGGCGGCTCTTGCCATGGGCTATACCAGGAGACAGACATTCTTTAAGATTGTATTTCCGCAGGCGGCAACAAATTTTATTCCTGTGCTGAAGGGCGAATTTATCTCCATGGTAAAAATGACTTCCGTGGTCGGCTATATTGCCGTGCAAGATTTGACCAAGGCATCTGACATCATTCGGTCGCGGACCATGGAAGCCTTTTTCCCGTTGATCGTGACGGCTCTTCTTTACTTTGTCGTTGCCAATGTGATGACGACGGCCTTGACTTTTGCAGAAAGCAAGGCTTCGCCGAGGCGGAATAGACGCAGCGTAAAGGGGGTGAAAATATAATTATGGAAGAAAACATCATATCGATTCGGCATCTGTGTAAGGAATATCCGGGTGTGACGCCGCTTAAGGATGTGAGTGTGGAAATTAAAAAAGGTGAAGTGATTTCCGTCATCGGGCCCTCGGGTACAGGAAAATCCACGCTGCTTCGCTGCATCAATCTTTTGGAGAAGCCTACGAAAGGCGAGATAGTGGTTGACGGTGTGGTGATAACGGATAAGAAATGCAAGGTGAATCTGGTGAGACAGAAGATGGGGATGGTATTTCAGTCCTTTAATCTGTTTGCCCATAAGACCGTTATCGAAAATATCATGATGGGGCAGGTGGATCTCCTGGGCAGGAGCCGCAAAGAGGCTTACGACAGAGGCATGGAACTGCTTCGCACCGTAGGGCTTGTAGATAAAGCGCTGGCCTATCCGGATGAACTTTCCGGGGGACAAAAGCAGCGTGCGGCTATTGCCAGGACGGTGGCAATGGAGCCGGAGATCATTCTCTTTGACGAGCCCACTTCCGCCCTGGACCCTGCCATGACAGGGGAGGTTTTGTCGGTCATCCGCAGACTGGCAGGGCAGGGAATGACGATGATGATTGTGACCCATGAGATGAAATTTGCCAAAGATGTATCCACAAGGATATTTTATATGGACCAGGGTGAAATCTATGAGCAAGGAACGCCGGAACAGATTTTTGAGCATCCAGAAAGAGAGAGAACCCGGATATTTATCCGGCAGCTTAAGGTGCTTCCGATCGAAAAGATAACACGGGACTTTGACTTCCCGGCTTTGTTCACCAGGCTGGAAGAGTTTGGGCGAAAACAGCAGCTCTCTCAGAAACAGATTTACGCCATGCAGCTTGCGGCGGAGGAAGTGCTTGTACAAAAATTACTGCCGATAGCGAATGATGGCAGTGAGAGGGACATTTTCCTTAATGTGGAATACAGCGAGCAGGAAAATCTGGCACGGATGTGTTTTTCCTATAGTGGAGCTTCTTTCCATCCGTTTGGGAGCGGAGAAGATCTGTCAGCCAGGATGATAAAAGGAATATCCAAGGAGATGGCGTATACGTTTGCAGACGGAAGAAATCAGTTGGTCATCAGTATATAGACAAGGTGCTGGAGCGGGTGTTGGAGAAAACATGGTATGGGCGGAAAAAATCATGGTGTGATGTGTAAAGACAGTGTAGAAAACTTTGGTATCGTTCCCCTCACCATGGGGGAATACAGGGCGGAACTGTACTGGATGCATACGGAGATCTTGGAGGACAAGACACAGTTTGACCATGCATATCATTCCTTGTCGTCAAGGCGGCAGAAAAAGGTGGATGCCTTTTTATATGCGAAGGATAAAAAGCTTTCTCTGGGGGCAGGGCTTATGCTGCGAAAGGGCTTAGCGGCGCGGGGTATCCAGGAAAGGGAGGCAGTGTTTGCCTATGGGGAAAACGGGAAACCCTATCTGCCGGAATATCCGGAAGTGCATTTTAACTTGTCACATTCCGGCCAGATTGCGGCGGCAGTGTTTGCGGACTGTGAAGTCGGCTGCGATGTGGAGTTGGTGGAGCGGGCGGATATGGACCTGGCCAGGCGCTTTTTTTCCCAAAAGGAGTATCAATATCTGACAGGGTTTATGGATGAGAGACAGCGCAATCAGGCATTTTACCGTTTGTGGACTTTGAAGGAGAGTTTTGTGAAAGCCATAGGGGCAGGGCTTATGCTGCCTCTGGATGCTTTTGAGATTCTTGTCAAAGAAGACGGACAGATTGCGGTATGTCAGAGCGTGGATACGGCGTCCTACAGGTTTTTGGAATATTGTATTTTAGAGTATCAGATATCGGTATGTCTGCGCACTGTTTGAAATTTTGTAGTTGTCATTGCAATGTATACCCCAAAAACTGCATTCTGTGCCATAACCGTTATTTTTTATTTATGGTTTGCTATAGTAATGTCGGGAAATCCATAAATAATATTGATAACGAGAGTTGACAGGGTATGGAAAAGAAAGAAGAATCTTTAGCAGGCAGGGGCTTATACCTTTTTTTTTCGGCTATCAGTTCTTATCAACAGGAATACTAATACTGTATAATCACAGGGTCGTCATTTTCGCGGCGTTTATCTCGCACTAATATCTGGTACTTACAATCGATACCCTAAAACGTGCGAATGGTGCCTCATTTCCCAAATAAAGCGGCAGATGTGCTATCATTAAACGATAACGTTTAATGTGCAGCAGTAAGAGGATTTGGAAAATGCGTTTTTCAAAGGAGGGGTGTCCTTGGAGAGGGACGATAATCACTACTACAATATTAGATAGAGGAAGGATGAGGACATATGAAAATCACAAAAATCCAGCAGGATAATAATTTGACAGTGGCATTGGAGGGGCGGTTAGATACAAACACTGCCCCGGAGCTTGAGAATGTACTCAATAAATCTTTAGATGGCATCACAGAGCTGACCATTGATATGGCGGCCCTTGATTACTTGTCATCCGCGGGACTTCGTATTTTGTTGGGCGCACAGAAGACAATGAACAAGCAGGGCAGTATGAAAGTGGCAAATGTAAACGACACCATTATGGAAATATTTGAGGTAACAGGTTTTTCGGATATCTTGACGGTGATATAGATATGGAGGCGAAAGGACAGAAAATCAGGGCACTGCATCTTTCTCAGCGGGAAATTATGATGGCCCAGCAGGTTCGTC
>CAJUFU010000049.1:0-3500 GCA_910585555.1 uncultured Lachnospiraceae bacterium | reverse complement strand
GAGGCGGCAGATCAGGTGCTTGACAGCGCTGATATTTTTGCTGCCTCGCTTTGTCAGGGTGAACATGGATGGCAGATGGTATATGGGGAGAAACAGTCAGATGCCTGTAGTCTGCAGGAAGCAGACAAGATGGAGCAAGTAGAAGAGCAGATGGCAGCGCTGGACAGAGTTCCCATGGATGTGGAGAAGCAGCTCTACCAGGCAGTGGTGATGCCGCTTTTAGAAGGCGGTGTCTATTTGTATGTGCGCTTTCACCATGTGATCATTGACGGTTACGGCATGAGCCTTTTTGTACAGAAGGTGTTGGATGTACTTGGCGGGAAGGGGGTTGCCGAATCCGTATATGTGCAGTCGGAGAAAGAACAGGAGACCGCATATGATTTTTGGCGCGGTTATTTTAAGGACGCCGCGTTTGAACCCTCTATTTTTCCGGAAATAACGAAAAAGACAGAGACAGAAGCCCATGAAGCATCAAACACGCAGTCACAATCTGCTAAGAAAGCAGAGCCGGCAACGGGATTTGGCAGTATTGTACGCCCTGTGCCGGATGCACTCATGGGGCGAATAGAAGAATTTGGCAGGCGGGAAAATGTTACAGTGCCCTATATTGTGGCGGCGGCATATTCTTTCTACCTTGCGCAGGCATCCGGAAAACCCGATGCCGTATTTCTGATGCCGCGGCTTGGGCGCACGGCAGAACAGTTGGATACGCTGGGCTGTTTCACCCTGCTTGTCCCGGTGCGTGTCAAGACCGATATCACAGATTCCTTTGCCGCTTTGTGCCGGAAAACAGCACATGCCTCCAGAGAAGCTTCCAGGCATAAGTACACGGGATTTGACAAAATACTCTCCATCTTACGGGAGGAGGGTACAATTTCGGAATCCCTTTCCGAGTATGTGTTTAATTTTTACCGCTTTCAATATCAGACAGATTTGGCCTATCAGGTCCGTTTCAGTGTTGCGGGCGATATGCATAATCATTTGACGTTCAGTCTGTTTTATGACAGAGACGGCGGTCTGAATATGCAGTTTGACTACCATAAATCCTTTTATACAAAGGAGCGTGCCGCCTGCCTTGCAGATGCCCTCTTAGCAATTCTTGACAGGGGCGTGGAGGAAAATGCGCTGTCCTATGCCATGGGAGAAACGGAGTTTCGAAAAGTCACTTCAATTGTAGGTAAACAGATCGCCATAAAAGATAATCTGACAATCCCGGCATTGTTTCGGCTGGCGGCGGAGCGCTATGGGGACAGACCGGCGGTGTATGCAGGAGGCGACGTGCTCACCTTTGCACAGCTTGACATGCTCAGTGACAGAATCGCCTGCGCGCTTGTAAGAAGAGGCGTGAAAGAAGGGGACTATGCCGCGTTTATGTTAAAGCGCGATATTCGCCTGCTTCCCACGATTCTGGGCATATCCAAGTCGGGGGCGGCTTTTATTCCCATAGATCCCGCATATCCCATGGAGCGGATTTCCTATATTATGGAAAATAGTTCGGCTTCCTGCCTGCTCTCCTCGCCGGAAGTTGCGGCTGCAGAAAATTATGCGTATATTAACGTGGATTTGTTGATGCGCAAGGAGGCGGAGACAGACCTTCTTCCCAAGATCAGGCAGGAGCAGCCGGCATATATGATTTATACTTCGGGGACGACGGGCAGGCCCAAGGGCGTGAAACTGTCCCACAAAGGCATTGCCAATATTGTGCATCCGGATAACAACCCCTTTAACCGGGATATCACACAGAACTGCCGGGGCATTGTGGCAATCGGTTCCATCTGTTTTGACATATCTCTTTTTGAAATGTTTGTCCCGTTGATGAACGGGCTTTTTGTGGAGCTTGGCAGTGAGAAAGCGATGGTAGATGCCGGGGAACTTGCGGCTTCGATTCTGCACCATGATGCGGATGTGCTGCACTGTACACCCTCGCGCATCACGGCGTATCTTGCCAATCCTGCCTTTGCGGAGGCTCTTAAGAACATTAAAGCTGTGCTGGCGGCCGGAGAGGTACTTCCCGGCAGTTTAGTGAAACGGCTAAACAGCACTTACGGTATCCGCATCTATAACGGCTATGGACCGACAGAGACCACCATTGGCGCCACGATTACTGAGGCGGGTGATGACCTGAGCATTGGCAGGCCCATTGCAAATACAGGAATTGTGCTGTTAAATGGAGATTACCGGCCGGTTCCCTACGGGGCAGTGGGTGAAATCTGCGTCTATGGGAACGGTGTGGGGATTGGCTATCATGCCAGACCGGATGAGACGGCGTCAAAGTACAGGATTTGGAATGGCAGGCGGCTGTATCGTACTGGTGATTTTGGGTATTTTCTGGAGGATGGCAGACTGATTTACCGGGGGCGCAATGACAGGCAGGTCAAATTGCGGGGCCTGCGGATTGAGCTTTCAGAGATTGAGAATGTCATGGGCGCGTTTCCCGGGGTGGCAGCGTGCAGCTGTATCGTGCGAAAAATTGACCGCACAGACCACTTGGTGGGATTTTATACTGTCGCAGGGCAAGAAACAGTAGATGCTGAAAAGCTGAGAGAACATATGAAATCCCGGCTGACTTCTTATATGGTGCCGGATGTTTTAAAAGAGCTTACGGCCATGCCGCAGACACCAAACGGCAAGACGGACTTAAAAGCGCTGTTAGAAGAGGCGGTGGAGTATAAACGGGCGTACCGTGCCCCTGTGACAGAGCGGGAAAAGCTTATGTGCAGCGCTTTTGAGAAGACGCTGAAACTGCCGCAGGCGGGCCTTGACGATAATTTCTTTGAACTTGGCGGGGATTCTTTCAGTGCGGTCACATTGGTTCTACATGTGGAGGAACTGCTAAAGCTTGAAAAGAATCAGATCGCCTTTGGCGATGTGTATCAGTATCCCACACCGGCGTTACTTTTAGAACGGTTATACAAAGAAGCGCAGACCAATAAAGCGTATGATATCAGTCACCGGAATTATCAGGGATTTTCGGAATATCTGCAGGCACATACCGGTGTGGAAGTAAGCCGCAGCTATCTTGGCAACGTGCTTTTGACGGGGGCCACAGGCTATCTTGGCGCGCACATTTTGGTGGAGCTTCTAAGGAACCAAAAGCTGTGCGGAAAAATCATCTGTCTGGCGCGTCCCAAGAAGACGCTCAGCGCTGAGAAACGGGTGCGGACGGCACTGTTTTATTATGCGGAGGAGGATTTTTCGAAAGAATACGGGGAGAAGTGGGAGGTGATGGAAGGGGATATCACACAGCCCGGCTTGTTTACGAAGGAGCAGGATGCCTGCTGCAAGATTGACACCATCATCAATTCGGCGGCAAACGTGGCCCATTTTTCCTATGGCGATACCCTGGAGAAGATTAATACGGATGGCGTGAAAAACCTGATTCGCTATGCTTTGCGGCAAAAGGCCCTTCTATGCCAGATTTCCACCATCAGCGTAGCGGGAATGACAGCGAAAGACGCCTTACAGGAATCTTTTGGGGAGGCGGACTTTTATATTGGACA
>CAJUFU010000048.1:12589-21546 GCA_910585555.1 uncultured Lachnospiraceae bacterium | reverse complement strand
TCGCCTACACTCTTTCCCTACACGACGCTCTTCCGATCTGGCAGATTGCCCAGAAGTCCCAGTTCACTCATCAAATCTATCACCGACTTGGGCGCTTTCGTCCGCTCCCTGAAATCGTCTTTGCTCAGGAAAGGTCCGTCCTTGACCGCTTCCACAATAGCGTCCGCCACCCGCTCGCCCAAACCGTCAATACTGTTTAAGGATGGCATCAGCTTGCCGTCCACAATCTGAAACAGCCTGGACTGGGCCGTAAATATATCGATGGGCACAAAGGTAAATCCTCTGGCGTACATCTCCTGCACAATCTTCATATCTTTGTAGGAATCCTGTTCTTTCTTGGAAAGTTCATCGCTCCGCCTCTTATAATCCGCCATCACCTGTTCTAGGTGCGCCTGCCCCTGGCACATCAATTCATAAGAAAAGGCGGAAGCCCGGATACTGAAATAGGCCGCATAATAGGCTAAGGGATAGTTTACCTTGCAGTAGGCGATGCGCCAGGCCATCATGACATAGGCCGCCGCATGGGCCTTGGGGAACATATATTTAATCTTTTTACAGGAACCAATGTACCAATCCGGCACCCCCTGCGCTTTCATGGCTTCAATCCACTCCTCCTTTAACCCTTTCCCCTTACGCACACTTTCCATGATGGTAAAGGACAGGGAAGGTTCCACGCCCTGCTGAATCAGATAGATCATGATATCATCACGACAGCAGATTGCCGTGGAAATGGTGGCTTTTCCCTCCTCAATCAGTGTCTGGGCATTGCCGAGCCACACGTCCGTGCCGTGGGAAAGTCCTGATATCCGCACCAAATCCGTAAAACACTTTGGCTTGGCATCGATCACCATCTGGATAACGAACTCCGTCCCAAATTCCGGAATCCCCAGACAGCCAAGCTTACAGCCGCCGATCTGTTCCGGCGTAATTCCCAGCGCCTCCGTATTTTGAAACAGGCTCATAACCTGTTTATCATCCAGGGGAATCTTAACAGGGTCAATGCCCGTCATATCCTGCAGCATACGAATCATGGTAGGATCATCATGCCCCAGAATATCCAGTTTCAACAGGTTGTGATCGATGGAATGATAATCAAAGTGCGTGGTGACGATATCCGTGGTCATATCGTTGGCGGGATGCTGCACCGGGGTAAAGGAATTGATATCCTCTCCCACCGGCAATACCACGATGCCGCCGGGATGCTGACCCGTGCTTCTGCGGATACCTGTACAGCCTGTGACAATCCGGTTGATCTCACAGACCCGTTTATGTTTTCCCCGCTCCTCATAATAATTTTTCACATACCCATAGGCCGTCTTATCCGCCAGGGTGCCGATGGTCCCGGCCCGGAAAGTCTGGCCAAATCCAAAGATAACCTCCGTATATTTATGGGCCTTACTCTGGTATTCTCCCGAGAAATTCAAATCGATATCCGGCTCCTTATCCCCCTTAAATCCCAGAAAGGTTTCGAAAGGAATGTCAAAGCCCTCTTTCTGTAACGGCGTCCCGCAGACCGGGCAATCCTTATCCGGCATATCGCATCCCGCGCCGCCGCCATAGGCGCGCACTTCCTCGGAGTCAAAATCATAATAGTGACATTTGGGGCACAGGTAATGGGGGCTTAGAGAGTTAACCTCCGTAATCCCCGCCATATTGGCCACAAAGGAGCTGCCCACGGAACCTCTTGACCCCACCAGATATCCATCCTCCACCGACTTCCACACCAGTTTCTGGGCAATGATATACATCACCGCAAATCCATTGGAGATGATGGAATGCAGCTCCTTCTGCAGCCTGTCTTCCACGATCTGCGGCAGCGTTTCCCCATAAAGTTCATGCGCCTTGTTATAGCAGATTTCTGTCAGTTGTCTGTCACTGTCCTCAATCACCGGCGGGCACTTATCCGGCCGAACAGGGGACATGGTATCTATCATATCCGCAATCAGGTTGGTGTTGGTAATAACTACCTCCTCCGCCTTATCGCTGCCCAGATATGCAAACTCTTCCAGCATCTCCTCTGTGGTACGAAAATAGAGGGGTGCCTGGTTATCCGCATCGGGGAAGCCCTGTCCCGCCATAATAATACGACGGTAAATCTCGTCCTCCGGATTTAGAAAATGCACATCACAAGTAGCCGCCACCGGCTTGTGGAACTGTTCACCCAGACGCACGATCTTACGGTTGATTTCCATGATGTCTTCCAGGGACTGAATGTCCGGCGCCCGATCGGATTCTATCATAAACTGATTGTTTCCAAGGGGTTGGATTTCCAGATAATCATAATAATCCACCAGCCTGGCAATCTCTGCATCCGGCCTGTGCTCTAGCAGGGCCCGATATAACTCCCCCGCCTCGCAGGCGCTTCCCAGAATCAGTCCCTCTCTGTACTGGTTTAGCAGCCGTTTCGGAATCCGGGGCCTTCTGGAAAAATAGGTAAGGTGGGAATCCGACACCAGACGATAAAGATTCATGCGCCCCACGTTATTCTTTGCCAGAATAATGGCGTGATAGGTGGGAAGTTTCTTAATGATATCCGGGTTGGACTCTCCCTTATGGTTAATCTGCGCCAGTGTGCTAATCCCTTCTTTTTCCATCAAGGGAATCAGTTTAACAAATATCTCCGCCGTAGCCTGTGCATCATCCACAGCCCGGTGATGATTTTCCAAGGATACCATCAGAGCCTTGGCCACCGCATCTAAGGTATGTTTCTTTAAACCGGGCAGCATCACCCGGGCAATTCCCACCGTATCAATGTACGTAAAATCGTGAGAAATCCCCTGTCTGTCACAGTTTGCCATGATAAAGCTCATATCAAAAGAAGCATTGTGGGCCACCAGCATACACCCCTCGCAAAAAGCCAGAAACTGCGGCAATACCGTCTCAATCTTGGCGGCGCCCACCACCATATCGTCCGAAATGCTTGTCAGTTTCTCGATTTCAAAAGGAATGGGCACTTCCGGATTCACAAAGCTGGAAAAGCGGTCCACAATCTTTCCCCCGCAGACCTTTACCGCGCCAATCTCAATGATGCGGTTCTCCACCGGGGAAAACCCTGTGGTCTCAAGATCAAACACCACAAAATCCGCCTGGAAATCCTGGCCTTTATCGTTGGTGGCAATCTCCCTCAGATCGTCCACCAGATAAGCCTCCACCCCATAAATCACCTTAAAGAAATTCTGTTTGTCCGGCTCCGGCTCTCCCGCCTCTTTACAGCGGTTCTTCTCCGCCTTCCACAAATCCTCCCACACATGGTTGGCATCCGGAAAAGACTGCACCACACCGTGATCGGTGATGGCAATGGCCGGATGCCCCCACTTATAAGCCCGCTTCACAATATCCTTGGCCTCAGACACCCCGTCCATATCACTCATCTTGGTATGACAGTGCAGCTCCACACGCTTGCGCACACTCCGGTCCACACGGGAAGTGGTAAAGTCCGGTATTTTCTTCGCCCCCGCCAAGGAACCAATGGTCAGCTCATGATCAAACTTATCAATGGTCGTCATCCCTTTGAGCTTCACGAAAGCGCCAGGTTTCATACCACTTGTTATTTCCGCCACCTGATCATTGTGTGCAAACAACTTGATCGTCATGGTATCTGTGTAATCTGTCACATCGTAAATGAGAATGGTGCGTTCGTTCTTAATCTCCCGCTTATCCATCTTTAGAATTTGACCACGGATGACCACCTCACCCATCTCACCGATTATGTCCTCGATGGGCATCGCTTCCTCGTCAAAATCCCTGCCGTAGAGTACATCGGGATTATCGGAACGCTTTATGCCGCGTCTGCCATCGGCCCTGTCGCCCTTTTTCCCCCACTCACCCTTCTTGCCAGGTGTGGGCGCGGAAAATCTTTTCGATTTATGTAAACCTTCTTGTCCCTTTCCTGCAAAAGCATCGTCCGACATCGGTGCGCCCTTCCCTGCATAGGCACCGTCCGACATCGGTGCATCATTTCCTGCATAGGCACTGCCCGGCATTGGTACACCGCTTCCTGCATAAGCACCGTCCGACATCGGCCCGCCATTTCCTGCATAGGCGCCGTCTGCCATCGGTACACCGCCTCCTGCATAAGCACCGTCCGACATCGGTACACCGCCTCCTGCATAAGCGCCGTCCGACATCGGTGCATCATTTCCTGCATAGGCGCCATCTGCCATGCCGTCCGCCGCCTGGTCCCAGCCAAACACACGGGAAGCTTTCCTGTTCACCCCATAGCCTGCCCTGGCTGAAATCTCTGCCACCTGCATGGCAAGCCGCTTCTCGTCCTCCTCCTTATATTTGAAGGCCGCCCGCTCTTTATAGGAAATCGTTACCTGTACGGGTATTCCGCAACGCTCGTTATATATTTTCTCCAGAATCCTGGAAAGCTCCTCCGCCTTCCCCTGCCCCAGCACCGTATCCTCCACGGTCAACTGCAACTTATCCCCCGTAAAGGCCATATCCGCCCGCTTAAAGAGGTTATACTCCACCGGGGAATATTCCCGCAGTTCCGCCAAAATACTGTCCCCATAGACATCCATCAGCTTCTCGGGATTATACTGGGCAGAGAGATGAAAATGCTCATAAAACTTGATTACCATTGGCATATTGGGAAAAAACTGTTTCTTAACCTCTTTCTCCACCCGGAATACGTCTTCTTTCTGAATCAGGCGGTCTGAAACGATATAAACCCGCAGGAAATCCTTGCGCTTGGTGCTCGTCACCTTATCCACCGTGACCTGCGCAAACAAATCCTGTAATCCCGTATCCAGTTTTAAAGAGGGAAATACCTCAAAAAACGCCTTACCCATACCAATCTCCATTCCAAAACGTTTACACCACAGACAGCAAAAACCCTATTTTCCTCTATCAATCAGCCTGCTTTTCACATGCCTGCGCATTGCATAACATATGCTATTCTTTCCAGTGTAACAATTCTTCCCGCAAAGTATCCAAAAGCTCTGTTTCCGGCACTTTCTTCACAACCTCGCCCTTTTTGATCAAAAGCCCTTCCCCGATGCCGCCGGCAATCCCGATATCCGCTTCTTTGGCCTCTCCGGGACCGTTTACCGCACAGCCCATAACGGCCACTTTGATATCCAGCGGAATATCCGCAACCATCTTCTCCACCTGATTGGCCAGTCCAATCAAATCTATCTTCGTTCTGCCGCAGGTAGGACAGGACACTACCTCAATGCCGCCTTTGCGCAGTCCCAGGGTGCGCAGAATTAATTTGGCGGACTTCACCTCCTCCACCGGGTCTCCCGTCAAAGATACCCGGATGGTGTCGCCGATTCCCTGATGTAATATGATGCCAAGCCCTACCGCGGACTTGATGTTTCCGCTGGCCACTGTTCCCGACTCCGTAATGCCCACATGCAAAGGATAGGCAGTCTGTTTTGCCAACAGTTCATGGGCTTCTACACACATCATCACATCCGAAGATTTGATGCTGATCACCAGATTGTCATATCCCAATTCTTCTATGATGTGCACTTTATCCAGCGCACTCTCCACGATGCCCTGGGCTGTCACACCATGATATTTCTCCACCAGCTCCTTTTCTAAAGAGCCGCTGTTGACACCCACACGGATGGGAATGTTTCTCTCCTTCGCCGCCCGGACTACGGCCGCCACATTCTCCCTGCTGCCGATATTGCCCGGATTGATGCGAATCTTATCGGCGCCATTCTCAATCGCCGCGATTGCCATCTTATAATCAAAATGAATATCCGCCACCAGCGGAATATGTATCCGTTCTTTGATCTTAGCAAGGGCCTGTGCCGCCTCCATGGTGGGCACCGTGGCACGAATAATCTCGCACCCCGCCCGCTCCAGGCCAAGAATCTGGGACACCGTAGCCTCCACATCCTCTGTAGCCGTATTGGTCATAGATTGTATCAAAACGGGATTTCCCCCGCCAATCACCCTGTCTCCTATCCGCACTGTCTTCGTCTTATCCCGATACATACACATCCTCCTGTCTGCCCGCTTCCACTGCGCGAAACCCATATTGATAACATTATACAGTAAAAGGGAAAAAAAGTATACTGCCCTGTCCGCCGGAATTAGTCCCGAAAACGCAAAAGCCCCACAGCGCAACCTCACAGCCTATTACAAACCAGCCGTTACTTTTTCCGTAAGCCACACCCGCTTTTCCACATGCCGCACAAAAGCCTTACGTTTATCCCGCCTGCTGCCACGGCTTTTTTGCGATAAATCCTGCCTGATTTCCCCAGCAATCTGGTATCGTTCCAAAGGATTCTCTCTGGTACACTTTTCAATCACCCGCTCTATGGCTTTTCCTAACAAGGGATTATACGCACTGACCGGCAGACTTCCATAGGGCGGTTCTCCCGGATTTGCCCCGGTCAGCATATAATACAACACTCTGCCGAAGGCATAGATATCGCTCCTCTCATCCGCATAGACCGGCCTGCCCGTCACGGCCTGCTGTTCCGGCGCTCCATACCCCCTGGTCAACGCCATCCCTCTGTCAGTGTCTTCCCCGAAATCCTTCAGGCAGGCCGCTCCAAAATCCACCAGCCGCAGACTCTTGTCCTGGCATACCATTATATTTTCCGGCTTCAAATCCCTATAAATAACAGGCGGTTTTCTATTATGCAGATATTCCAAAATGGAAAGTAAGGATTCTGCCCAGATACGTCCTATTTCTTCTCCCACAGGTCCTGTCTTTTTAATATAGTTATGTAAACTAATTCCTTCCACATACTCCATTGCAAGATACCAGTCCTTCTCCCGCAAAAGATCATACACCACGGGCAGCATCGGATGCCGCAGATCCCGCAAAAACCCTGTTTCCAGCAAAACCCTTTCCTCATACTCTCCCCTCATCTGCTTCACGGCGGCCAGTCTTAAAAGGGTGCAGTCCCTTGCCAAGTACACGCGCCCCGTCCCGCCCTCTCCAAGCCTCCCTATAATCTCATACTTTCCCACCTTTTGCCCTGTCTCTAACATATGCCCTCCTGCTTTTACGTTTCGCAACGCTTACCCCTGCAATGAATGTTCCTGCTCTATGTCAAAAAGTCCTCCGCCAATCACTGTCAGCGCTCCGCCTTAATATAAACCGCCGACAAGTTATCCTGCTCTCCTCTCTTCATACAAGCCTCCCCTATTTCCAAGAGCCTTCTCTCAATCTGTGCTTCCTCCCGTATCCGTCCTGGGGCAAACACTTCCCGCAGTTCTTCCCGGGTAACACAATGCCTGAACCCGTCACTGCACAGAAGAATCCCTTCCCCCCTGCGCAGCACTCCCATATGATGATCGGGCGTATAATATCCAAAACTTCCCACACATTTTGTCAACTGTTCCCGCTGTCTGATATGGTCTTTTGTAACCCGCTCCATATGCCCGCCGTACAGTCTATAAAGTCTGCTGTCCCCTAGGTGCCAGACTAAAAAAGTCTTCTCCCACACCGCAAGCACCGTCATCGTAGTCCCAAGCTCCATTTCCTCCTGCCTGGCATACTGCTGTAACTGCTGCTGCATATGAAACGTAAGCCGGTCCAAAGACCGCCTGATGACCCATAGTGGCTTCTTCTTTTGCACATCATAAAGCAAAGATTCATAAAACCACTCCTGCAGTCGTTCTGTAACGTAGCCGCTGGCTGTCTCCCCCTGAGCAAGCCCGCTCATCCCGTCGCAGACCGCCGCCATAAGCACTCTCCCGCGGGCCGTCAACACCTGCAAAAGCACCACAGAATCCTGATTTCCCTGCGCCACACGCCCACGGCACCAATATACCCCTGTCAAATACCGCATTCCGTAAAAACACCTCCCGTTATTTATCATAACCTATGATATTCAAAACCCTGTCCCTGGAATAATGCGGGAATCCCGCCAAACCTGCTTTTGGATTCCTGAATGGAACCCGATGTGGATATTATACTACATACTTCTTCCTATTTCAACGCTAACCCGCCTGACTCTGCTGACAAATCGTAACAGTTCAGCCCTCATCAGTCACAAAAGGCCGGTGCTCAACGCACCAGCCTCATAATATCATTAAACATGATAAATACCATTAAAACCATCAGCACCACCAGCCCGGCGAAATGCACCATTCCCTCTTTCTCCGGCGGCACAGGCTTGCCGCGCACCACTTCCACCAGCATAAAGACCAGCCTTCCGCCGTCCAGTGCGGGAATCGGCAATAAATTCATGATGCCCAGATTGACCGACAAAAGAACCACAATCTCAAACATAACCAGGATTGCATAAGGCGTACCATAATTTTCCTCTGCCTGCTCATAACTGTCGCCCACAATCTGCGCAATCCCCACAGGACCCGCCACATCGTCCTTCGTGGCCTGCCCGTGCAGTAGCATCCCCAGACTCTTATAGGTTATCTTGACCCAATATTCCACTTCATAGAAGCCATATTGAAACACCTGCAGCGGATTACATTCCATATATGCCCCGCCATTCACGATACCCATATAATAACGGCCGTCATTCTCGTCATATTTGGGATGCAGGGTGGTCACCTTTTTCTCCCCATTCCGCTCATAGTGTATCTCCATCGCCTGCCCTTTGTTGAGGGATGAAATCAGCGTTACTTCTCTGTAGAAATGAATCGGCTCTCTTCCAATCTTGGTAATCACATCTCCCTTTAAAAGTCCGGCTTCCTGTGCTGCAGAGTCCTTCAGCACTTCTCCCACCACCGGCAGATCGACCCCGCTGAAAGCGCTTAAAATAACAGCCATAATGAACGCAAGGATGAAATTAAAGAAGGGGCCCGCAAACACGGTAGCGATACGCGCCCACACGCCGGCTTCCGGAAAGGACACCCCTTCCGGTCCCGGTATGCCGCCTCTTTCCGGTATCACATCCCCGTTCCTCTTATCCGCCTCCGCCATAACGCCGTCTTCCCCGTCAAACATGCAGGCGCCGCCGATCGGAAGAAGTTTCAGGGAATATTTGGTGCCTCCCTTCTCATAGGAAAAAAGCGTC
>CAJUFU010000048.1:0-12579 GCA_910585555.1 uncultured Lachnospiraceae bacterium | reverse complement strand
ACCACTCCCATGATAATCAAAAATAAAATAATTGTCCTGATCAATCTGCTCTCCGTTCCACGCCGTCTTTTACTGACGGCAGTTATCACTCATATTTCTGCTTAATATACTCGTAGGTCGCTGCTTCCGCCGAAAGAATCTGTTCCACCGTCGGTTCCTCTATTACCCGATGGGCCTCCATAGAAGCCTCGATCAGTTCCGGTATCTGCAAAAACCGTATTTTCTTCTCTAAAAAGAGGGCCACAGCCCGTTCATTGGCCGCATTGAACACTGTGGGAAGTGAACCGCCCCGTCTAGCCGCCTGATACGCAAGCGCCAGTCCCCGGAAGGTTTCCGTATCCGGCTCCTCAAAGGTAAGCCGGCCTAGTTTACATAAGTCCACTCTTCCCGCATCCATGGGTCTTCTGTCCGGGTAAAACAATGCATATTGAATCGGCAGTTTCATATCCGGTACGCCCATCTGCCCCATAATCCCACCATCCACATACTCTACGGCGGAGTGAAGAATACTCTGGGGGTGGACCACCACCTGAATCTGTTCTAACTTCACATCGAACAGCCACTTCGCCTCCATCACCTCCAATCCCTTATTACAAAGGGATGCGGAATCGATGGTAACCTTTTTTCCCATGGACCAATTGGGATGCTTTAGGGCATCTTCCACCGTCATATCCGCCAGTTCCTCTTTCCTTTTTCCTCGAAAAGGGCCGCCGGAAGCCGTCAGGAGAATCCGGCTGACACGGGCTCTGTTCTCCCCGTGCATGGACTGGAAAATAGCGCTGTGTTCGCTGTCCACTGGTAAAATATTGACACCGCATTTCTTCGAAAGCGGCATGATGATATGTCCCGCCGTCACCAAAGTCTCCTTATTGGCGAGAGCGATATCCTTGCCTGCCTCAATAGCGGCAATGGTGGGCCTAATCCCTATCATGCCCACGATGCCGGTGACCAATACCTCCATCTGCTCTACCGTGGAAGCCTCCAAAAGTCCCTCCATGCCGCTTACTACCCTCACCGGCAGGTCCTTCACTCTCACCCGCAGATCTTCGGCCGCCTCCTTGGACCACATAGCGGCCAAAACGGGCATAAATTCCCGCACCTGCTTCTCCATCAAATCCACATTGCGCCCTGCCGCTAAGGACACCACACGCAAGTCTTTCTCTTTTCTTACAATCTCCAGAGTCTGCGTCCCGATCGACCCCGTAGAACCCAGTATTCCTATCTTTTTCAATTTTATCCTCCAAATCCTGTCCCGATCAGAACCCGCTACTGCAGTAACATCGCAATCCCAATAAAGATGATGGGTGCCGTCACGATCACACTGTCAAACCGGTCCATAATGCCGCCATGCCCTGGTATCAATTTCCCGTAATCCTTGATATCGTGATCGCGCTTCACCGCGGAAGCCGCCAAATCTCCTACCATGGATACCAGCGCTCCCACACCGCCAAGCACAGCCGCCAAAGCAAGCGGCAGAGCCGCGTCCGTATATACGTTGATCACCAGACGGGTATACAGCATAAATAAAAGTGCCGCACCCACCACACCGCCGACCGCACCCTCCACGGATTTCTTCGGACTTAACTTGGGCGTCATCTTATGTTTTCCGATCAGCACCCCCACGGCATAGGCACAGGTATCACTGCCCCAGGAGCTCAAGAATATAAACCATACCAGATACCTGCCCTGGGCAAATCCTTCCCGCAGCAGATAGATAAAAGCCAACATCACAGGCGCATAAAAGAAGGCAAACATGGAAGCCATCACCTGCTCTGCACGGTATTTGGGGAAGGTGAACACATACACAAATAAGTGTGCCAAAAAGGCCGCCACGATCACAACCATCATGGTCAGATAAAGATTCATAATGCCCCACTGCAGAGAAGCCGCAAGCATCACATAATACACAAGAATCATGACACATCCGGCAATCTCCAGTCCGCTGATACCGCCCTGGGCAGACCGCAGACCACAGGCCTTCGTCAGTTCTCTGTAAGCAATGCCCGATAGCAGACACAGTACTGCCGCCAGAAAAACACCGCCTGTCATAATAACCGCCAATGCCGCTATCACTAACAGGATACCGCTCATCAACCTAGTACGAAACATGCCGACACCTTCCTATTCTTTCACCAGACCGTATCGTCTGTCTCTCTTATTATATGCTTCCACGGCCCGCTCTAATTCTTCTTTGGTAAAATCAGGCCAGGCCACCGGCGTAAAATAGAACTCCGTATAAGCCAGCTGCCATAGCAAAAAATTCGAAATTCTCTGCTCATTACAAGTGCGAATCAACAAATCCGGGTCCGGAAGCGCGCCGGTGTCCAGCATATCGCTGATCGTCCGCTCTGTAATCTGCTCTGCCTGCAGGCCGCCTTCTGAGGCCTTCTGCGCAATCTTACGCACAGCCCTGACAATCTCGTCCCTTCCCCCATAGTTGATGGCAATCTGAAAATGCAGTCCGGTATTATCCCTGGTAGCCTCTTCTAGCTGCGCAATACGTTTGCGGATATCTTCATCCAGCCTGGATTTCTCTCCAATCACTCTCACGCACATATTATTCTTGGCCGCCGTTTTCAGACAAGTCTTCATGTAACTGCGCAAAAGCCCCATCAAGGCATCCACCTCGTCTTTCGGCCGATTCCAGTTCTCCGTGCTGAAAGCATATACGGTCAAATACTGTATGCCCATGCGGTAGGCTTCCTCGCAGATCACCTCCACTGTCTTGGCTCCCTGCACATGTCCATAATTGCGCGGCATCCCCTTGCTTTTGGCCCATCTGCCGTTTCCGTCAAGGATAATCGCCACATGATTTGGTACTTTGATACCTTCTTCCATACGCTTCCCTCCAAACAATCATGAAAAGGGGCAACAGAATATCCATTCTGTAAGCCCCTCTCTGTTTTGCTGTCTGTACCCCTGCCGTATGTAATTATACGGTAAGTATCTCCTTGGATTTCTCCTCCACAAGCTTATCGATCTCTTTGATAAATTTATCGGTCAGCTTCTGCAGTTCATCCCCTAACTCCTTAATCTCATCCTCAGACACTTCTGTCTTTGCCAGCTTCTTGAAGGCATCATTGCCGTCCCGCCTTGTATTGCGGATAGCAACTTTATTCTCCTCGCCGCGCTTCTTAATATCTTTCACCAGCTCCTTACGACGTTCCTCCGTAAGCTCCGGGAACACCAGGCGAATCAGGGAACCGTCATTAGAAGGGGTAATGCCCACATCGGACATCATGATTGCCTTCTCGATACTCTTAATCAGGCTCTTCTCCCACGGTGCAATCTGAAGAACGCGAGCCTCCGGTACTGTGATATTGCCCACCTGCTGAATGGGCGTGGGGGTTCCATAATAATCTACCTTAATCTTGTCAAGGACATGCGGATTCGCACGGCCGGCACGGATTGCCCCCAGATCTGTTACCAGAAAATCATAGGTTTTCTGCATTTTCTGCTCATAAGGTTTTAGTCTTTCATCCATACTGTTACCCTCCAGCTGCTTTCGTTATACGGTCACTTTCGTACCGTTAAATTTACCTTTGACGGTGTTGACAATACTATTCTCTTCATTCAAGGCAAAAACCCACATCGGCATCTTATTATCCCGTGCCAAAATGGAAGCCGTCATATCAACCACCAGCAGATTCTTCTCGATTACCTCCTCGATCGGAATCTCATCATATTTCTTCGCTTCAGGATTCCGTCTGGGATCGTCATCATAAACACCATCCACCGCCTTCGCCAAGAGAATCACATCCGCATCTACCTCCACGGCACGAAGCACCACCCCGGTATCCGTAGAGAAATAGGGATGTCCCGTACCGCCGGCAAAAAATACCACCATATTCTTTTTAAAGTATTTGTTTGCCCTGTCCTTAGAAAAAAGCTTCGTGAAAGACCCACACTCAAAAGGTGTCAGAACCGAAGTCATCATGCCAACTGAGCGAAAAATCTCGGAGACATAAATACAGTTCATGATCGTGGCCAGCATACCGATCTGGTCAGCCTTCGTCCTGTCGATATTCTCACTGGAACGTCCGCGCCAGAAATTCCCGCCGCCGATCACAATGCCGACCTGAATGCCATCATCCACAAGCTGTTTTACCTGTAAGGCAACATCCCGCACTGTCTCCTCATCAAATCCTGTCTTCTTTTCGCCCGCTAAAGCTTCCCCGCTCAACTTTAAGAGTATCCGCTTCATATCAATACCCGTATCCTTTCCGGAATCCACAGACTATCTGACTGTCTGTACTCATTTTTTCTTCTTGAATTCCTCGAAGAAGGATGTCGGATTCACATCTGCATAGCACTGAGAACACATACCTTCAATGACTGCACCGTTGTTGATCTGTACGGATTTGGATTTGATATTACCCATCACAATGGCCGTTGTGTCTAAAATAACCGGCCCCTGCACATCGATATCACCCTTCACAGCGCCTGCAACCACTGCGCTGGTAGCCGAAATATTACCGATCACTACAGAACTTTGACCAATTTTAACGCTGCCCTGGCTGTTTACTTCACCAGTGATCTTCGCACCTTCCGCAAAAATCTCGGCCGCCCTGGAATTTCCCTGAATGGTGCCCGTGATATTCAATTTACCCAGAATATCAATATTACCGTTTACCGTACCAATCAGTTCCATGGAACCCTCTGACATGATATCGCCTGTTATTGTCATGCCCTCTGTTACAACTGCTGTCTCATCTACCGCTACGCGATTTGCCTGCACTTCCATTTTCTTCTTTTCTCCTCCGCTATTCTGGATTGTCTGCTTATCTTCTTCCGGCTCTGTCTCCATTTCAGGTTCCACTGCCGGTTCTTCTATTACCGCCTCTTCTGCCGGTGCTTCTTCTATGACAGCCGCCGGTTGTGGCTCTGCCTCAGGTACTTCCTCTATGACGGGTTCCGGTTCTGCCGCCGGCATTTCCATAACAGGTTCCGGTATTGCAGCTGCTTCCGGTTCTGCCGGCATCTCCACTGCCGGCGACGCCTCTTCCAATTTATTCAGCATACTGTCTAAATCCACAGTTTCCAGGGTATCTTGCGCCTTAGGCGTCTCTTCCTGTATCACATTTTCGGCGGATGATTTATCTTCTGCTGCGGCCTGTGCCGCCAGCGCCGCTTCCAGCTCTTCTTCCGGCATCAGCTCATTCACGGCCTGAGATAAATCATCCTTCAAATCTGAGAAAAAACCCATTCTCTACTCCTCCATTCTTTAGTCATTGCTTATATGATGAATTGGCTCCGTATCGTCGGTGATCGGAACAATCTTTGTATCCTCCATCGCCTGAATCTGTTCAATCAAGCCGGGTAATGCCTCCACCGTCGAATCCTTCTCTGCCGCATCATGCATCAATATAATCGCCTCGTCAAACTCCCCGAGTTTCCTCATACAGTTCCTGATAATATCACCCGGACTGATGTACGTACTCACTGCGTCTCCCGAAACTATATTCCAGTCAAAATAGGTCATGTCCTGCTCATCCAAGTACTCGATCAGCTCATGCATGTCCACCTTACTGACTGTATTACTGCTTCCCCCGGGAAACCTGCAGTACCGGCACCACACACCTGTGGTATCATACAAAAACTCCTGCAGTTTCGTCAAATCCTCCACATAGCTTTCTTTGGACTGATAAATCTCCTGATACTTGTGACTGTAAGAGTGCATCGCAAGGGTGTGGCCCTCATCCACAATCCGGTTATATAACGGTCGGTATCTCTCATCCTCTTTCCCCACCACAAAGAAAGTAGCTTTCACATCGTACTCATCCAGAATATCCAGAATCCTTCCGGTATTACTGCTTGGCCCGTCATCAAAGGTAAGATATACCTTCCTGACTCCCTCCTCCCCAGCCTCTTCTCCCTGCACGTCAATCTGCGCGCGCCTGGATTCATCGACCCCGGAGGCCGTATAGGCTTCTGTACTTTCCGTCGTCTCTTCTCCCGCCGTATCGACCGGCTCATTGACACGCGCCATGGTCTCCACTTGGACCTGTAACTTTCGCAATTCTTTCTTCACGTAATGTAACCTAATCCCGAGAATGATGCAAAGACAAAACAGGAACAGTATCGTGGAAAGCGGAACGATGACGAGCAGTCTCTTCATCAACCGGAAACGCCTGCGCCGCGCTTCCTGTTCCGTGTCGCTTCCTGCCATCTTCATCGACTCCTTATTCCATATTCTCTTATACTATATCACATCCGACGAATTACGAAAAGAAATTTTGCAAAAAAAGAAAAAGAAAATTCCACCATAAATAGAAAACTCCTGCAGCCGCCAAATCATTGGCACTTACAGGAGTCTAACATTTGCGCTGTCTAACATGTGTCCGCTTCGGCGTTCAAAGAATCCGTCCGCTTCGCAGAACGGACCTCCCTGAATCCTTCCTTCTTAGCATAAAAATATACCCTTGGCAGGTCTCTGCTTAAAAAGAGGGAAATCCCCTCCGTAACGGAATAAGCGCCCGTTTTGTGAAAGACAAGCACATCCCCGATTGCCGCACCCGCAAGCGGAAACTGCTTCACAAGCACATCGCTGACCGTACAGAGGCTGCCGCATATATTGTACTTATCTTCACACCCTGTTCTTTTCGGGAACTGTTCTATATGAGGCGTCCGCATAGCCATCGTCTGCCCATAATAATTCACCTGATGGATTCCCCCATCCACGATACAGTACTTGATACCCTCCGTCTCTTTGATATCCACGATAGAAGTCAAATAGTAACCGCAGGATGCCGCAATCATCCTCCCCATCTCCAGGATGATCTTTCCCTGGAACTGTATTTGTTCCAGGGCTTTTGCAAATTCCCCTGCTATCCTGTCATCCTGCTCTTCCTCGTTATGAAAATAGGAAGTGTATAGCCCGGGCCCATACTCTAACGCTTCAAACCGGACCCCAAAACGATTCTCCAATTCACTGTAATAGGCATTAAGCAGTTGCAGTTCAGAGACCATCTGACTAACGTTTCGCTTCTGTGTTCCCGCATAAAACTGCAACCCCTTAATCCCCACATGGGTATCTCTGCCCGTATCCTCCAAAATCTGTTCCAGCACCCCTTTATCCACTCCAAACTGGTTTTTACTACTCAGACGAATCAAGGCGGTAAGCCGTATCTGTTCCTTTACAGCACAATCTTTCAACAACCTGTACTGCTCCATGGACTCTATGGTGTATGTGGGCCGGGCGCCATAAGTATGTACCACATACCGCACATCCTTTTCACTCTTATAGACACCCGAAAGAACCACCTTCTCCATAGCGATGCCTGCCCTCTCACAGATACGGAATTCCCCCGGCGAACATACCTCAAACTGCTCCACCGCTTCCCCTAGCGGTCCCACCAGAAAGGGGTTTGCTTTCATGGCATAACAGAGCGTCGCCTTGTTTCCAAACAGCTCCTTCAGAGAAGCAATTCTGTGTTCCAATGCATCCAGATCAAATACATAGGCCGGTGTCTCGCATACGCCTGCCCCACAAATATCCTCACAGTACACTGCCTTACCTTCCTCCATGCTCATCTCCTCCGTACAATTCCATCAAGGCCTTTCTGTCAATCTTCCCATTTTTGCTTAAGGGCATCTTATCGACTGCCCTAAACTGGTTGGGAATCATAAAAGAAGGCAGCCTCTTAGAAAGTTCCTCAAAAATCACCTTATCCGCAGCCATCCCCTGGTAAAAGGCTATGATTTTATCCTTCTTTTCCTCATAGATACAGCACACACGAAGGATATCCTGAATCCGCTCTATGGCAAGCTCCACTTCACTCAGTTCTATCCGGTGCCCCATGTGCTTGATCTGAAAATCCTTTCTGGAGAGAAAGAACAAATCCCCGTTCTCATGATACATGCCCAAATCCCCGGTGCGGTAAATCATTTCTCGATAATGACGCTGCAGGGGATTTTGTACAAAGACGGCATCCGTCTGCTCCTTGTTGTTGTAATATCCAAGCGCAAGTGCCGTACCGGATACACAGATTTCTCCCTTTTTACCCGGCTCTGTGATCAGTTCATCCTGCTCTCCTAAGAGAAATACCTTTTCATTGGGAAAAGGTATCCCAATCGGCAGCATCTCTCCCTCCTCATACGTCCTGTCTACTTTATAATAAGTACAATTGCAGGTGATCTCCGAGGGGCCATAAAGATTAACATACATAGCCTCTGGTATATTCCTTTGCCACTCCCGTAGATGATTCATGGGCATCAGCTCACCGCTGAACATAATCTTGTTTAACTTCGCCGGCACTTTATAGCGAAAGCCTTTCAGCGTGGTAATCACGCAGAGCGCCGAAACCGCCCAGATGATCGTGGTCACCTCTCTCTCACACAAAAAGTCCAGCAGCTTCACCGGAGAAAGAAAGAATTTCCTGGGTATGATCTGCATCGTCGCTCCCACTTTTAACGTGGCATAAATATCTTTCACAGATACATCAAAATCAAAGGGCGCCTGATTTCCTATCACATCCTCTTTGGTAATCCCAAAGATTTCCGTAAAGTGCTCGATAAAGTCAATCACAGAGCGGTGGGATACCAACACCCCTTTGGGAATTCCCGTGGAACCGGAAGTAAAGACTGCGTAGAGCGGGTCCATATCCAAAGCCCCAGACTTAATCTGTTCAAGTTCTTCTTTCCTGATTCCAGTTTCGCATATGTCCTCATACACAAAGCAGTTCCCTGCACAGCCAAGAGATTCTGCGGCCTCAGCCTCCGCCTGCCTGGTTATCACAAACTTTGCATCCAATGTATCAAGAATCTGTTTCAGCCTGGGAACCGGCTGCTGCGTATCCAGCATCACATAAAACCCACCGGCATAAACGATTCCCATAAAAGCTGCAATAGCCTCTGCTCCTTTCTCCATATAGACAGGCACCCCCTGCCCCCGCTCTATCTTTCCTGCCAGAAAGCTACCAATCCTGCGGGCCTTATCCAGTAATTCTCTGTAAGTATAGCTACGCTCCAAATCCGCAAAAGCCGTTTTATCCGGACACCTTTCCGCCGACTGCTCCAAATACTGTATCACATTCCTTGTCATTTATAAGATGTGCTCCTTTCTTGTCAGTGCAATTACCTACAGTACGTTTACTCTTCTTCGATAACCTCCCGCAGATCATACCCAAACCATCCTGCCGCCCGTTTGGTATATTTGTCGTAGACGGCAAGCTGACAGCCTGTCTCCTCCCGCGAAAGGGATTCCTCCTGCAGGCAGATTGTGCTTGTGCCACTGCCGCTTACTGCTTTCACACGGATTCCGGAAAAGGAATCCTCCACGTAAAGCGTACTGCCGCTTGTATCGGTCCCCCGGCAGATAAGCCTCCCGCCGTCCCAGACCGCTATGTATGGCTTGCTTCCATCTGTCTTGATGCCGTAGCTTTCCAAAAGCAGCTGCGCTTCTTCCCCATATGCCGTGTCCTTGTCACAATTCACAGAAAGCACCACCGTATAGCGGTCTGTGATGGTTTCCGTAAGAAGCTCCTCCATGCTTATATTCTGTGAAAACTGTCTTTTTTCCGTATAGGCATGACCTGTATTGCCGATGTTGAATCTTTTGGCCGTAATGATACGATCTAAGGCCGTGTCAAAAATAACAAAATTCAAACCTGCCGCGTTGTCCGATTCCTCTTTTCCATCTATCTGGATACTGCATAAACTGTTTGCACCTCTTCTGGCCTCGCTCATCATGGAAATATAATGTCCGCAATAAGAAAATGCATGGCTGACCGCTTCCTCCGCGTTCATTTCTTCATAAATACATGCCCCGCCCCGCGCAGCACCTATATAGCTGCTGTAAAATATTTCTGCCAGATTTTTCTCAAAACCAAGCTTCTTCATTTTTTCATAAATTTCATCCGTAAAATAAAGCCCCGTATCACTTTTGCCGGTAACCAAGATAAGATAATCCGGCTGATTTATCAAGTCCAGAAAATCAGAAAGATTTGTCTCTCTTACAACTTCCTTCGCCAGTTTCTCATGGTTATATAGGACATAGTCCGCATCCCATCCGGCATACATCCTGTTACTTCGTTTATCCTCCAAATGAAACTGCTCTCTTAAATAACTGCCAAGATGCTTTGATACTTTCCCTGCGCCGATGATGTTGAGATGTGCGCCCCCATCTCCCGAATCCTTTTTAGAATTGAATCCAATTTCCGAGCGCAGCTTATCTGTCGAGTAATCCAGAAAAACCAGTTCACGCGATTGCGCGTATTCTGAGATAATCTTATAACGATTATCATCCCATATGGTATTGGGCATATGTACCAATAGCAGCTCCGCATTATGTTCCCTGCATAGCTCCTGCATCCTTTCCACGTAATAGGCCGTTGTTGCATCCAGAGCCGCCGGTTCATCACATCCGCCATCTGCCATATAGTCCTCTCTGGTTTCATAAGAAGAAATGGTGAGAGCAGGATACTGCCCCTTATAAGCATAGGGAGCCGCATCCAGGGCTTGAAAATCGATTTCTCCCAAATCTGTCCAGCGCTCATGATAGCGGTAAGCCGGAACTAACAAATCCGCATAAGAAAGACTGCTGTGGGCAACAATTTCCTTAACCAATTCTATCTTAATCGGGCTTAATTTCATGAAATCTATCGCTTCTCGAAGCCTGTTTTCTCGTAGATCATAGTCATTTGCCTCACTGGTCCTGGTATTGACCAAAAAACTCGCTTCATAGACCACCACTTTAGGCGACTGTGTTTGAAAAGCCTCTTTCAGTAGATAATAGGAAACAATCGGCGCCTGCTGGGAACCCGCCCTTGCATATCCGGTAATCCCATAATCATGCCAAATTTCCAATGGTGAAATCCCGTTTCGCATATAGCTTGACCCCAAATACAACACATCCAGAGAATTTTCCGGTTCTGCGTAGAATCCTCTGGCAATTTCCATAGCCCCATAATCTGTCTTGTATTCATATTTTCTGGTCAGGATTGGTGACAAAATGCACAGCACACACACCAACATCCCTATAAAAATAATCCCTTTGAAAACAAACTTTCCCTTTCCCATATTGACTCCTAAAATTGCATATACTGAAATCCGGACGCATCATAACCCAATCCATAAACGCCGAAGAAAAAGACTGCCAAGACGCCTGCAAGATAAATCATCCACCGGAATACAAGATCCTGTTCTTCCAGTTTCTCGCGAATACAATACCCCTTTTCCTGAAAAATACTGACCACAAACACCACCAGCATAGACACCATCACCATCTGAAATGTCTTTCTGTCAAGTCCCAGCCGATACCAGGATTCGTCAAAAAATATCCAGGGATTAAATTTGCAAAACGCAGACCGGATATATAAGACCATATCCGACCAGGACCTTGCCGTATAAAACAGCCGCGGAATGCTGATTAGAATAAAAGTACGGACAATCCGAAATACCTTCCAGCTCAAACATTGTGTATTCACCTTAAGCCGCTTAGTGAGCATTGCAAACTGTGGTTCTAATAAAAACGCCAGCGCTATCAGAATCCCATGGTACAGACCGCCCACAAAATAAATGATATAAGCGCCATGCCATACACTGTTGATCACCCGGACCACCAAAAGCGCAAGCATTGCAGGTATCTTTTTGCCCACATCGCTACCGAATCGTTTCCGGCATCTCTTACCCAGATTCACAAAAGCCTTTGACAAGGTAAGGGGATAAAAAATATAGTCCCTCCACCAATTGTTCAGCGTTATATGCCATCTGCGCCAAAACTCCGACAAAGAACCCGCGAAAAAAGGTCTTCTGAAATTCTCAGGCAGAAAAATACCGAAGATTTCAGCAACGCCTCTCGTAACATCAATTCCTCCTGAAAAATCCACATATAACTCAACCCAGCTGAGCATCGCCGTGCAGATCAAATACAGGCCCTGATACTGTTCCGGATTTCCAAAGACACAGCCTGTCAAAATAGCAAGATGGTCCCCAATCACCATCTTCTTAAAATATCCCCATAGCATTAACTGTAGGCCGTATTTCACCCGTCTATAGTCAAATTTATGGGGCGCATATAACTGCTTTGCCAATTCATCATACCGGCTGATTGGTCCCTGGATAATCTGCGGGAAGAAAGAAAGAAAAAGTGCAAATTTGGCCAGATTCTCTTCCGGTTTAAATTTGTCCCTGTACAAATCAATCAGATATCCCATTGCCTGAAAGGTATAAAACGAAATTCCAAGAGGAAGCAGAAACTGAAAGACCGGCATCTCAAAATCAGGCCGCATGTACGAAATCAGTTCACCAATCGGCTTGGCAAGTACAGGAAGATATTTTAATACAAATAGAATTCCAAAGTTAATCAAAAGCATCAAGACTACAATCCGCTTCTTACGTTTATTATAAGATTCCTTTAACCGCTTTTTCTTTCCTTTACTAAAGTCGGTGGTACACTTTATCCGGTCACGGTATTCCTGATTACATTTTCCAATCCTTCTTCCTGCAACAAAAACAATAACGGTTGTACATAATAGAAAAATGGCCAGCTCCATTCCGGCTGCAAAATAGAATATATAACTTGCAGGAGGCTGTAAAAAATTTTGTGTCTATGGGTAAAAATCTTTTTTGATAAAAATT
>CAJUFU010000047.1 GCA_910585555.1 uncultured Lachnospiraceae bacterium | reverse complement strand
TTCTTTTGAATAGATCATGTGATAACTCCTTTCGATTATGTATAAATTATTTGATAACAGACTGTTTGAAGTCTGTCATAACCGCTGTCCCTATTGTCTCATATTGTAATAAAAAAATCCAGATATTTCTTGCAATTTACCAGATTCCTTTGCAATTTTCATAAACAGATTGCAGCTCTATCCCATAAAGTACTCAGAAATATCAATGCTGTTTAAGAGCGCCAGCCCATTCTCTTCTTTACATTCCAGCCAGCTGGCACTGCATCTGGTCCAGCACCTGAGAGAATAGTTGAACAATTCTTCCGTACATCTGCAGTGTGAATCCTGTTTATCCAGATTGCGCAGGATACAATTTTCACAAGGCATATCGCGATTCTGCAAGGCCTTATAGCAGATATCCCCTATCTTGACATCTGGAGATTCCATTAACACTCTCTTATTGATAAAACTAAGCTCGTAAGTATCCGGATTAACCACATAGACGAAACTGTCCAGATTATCAAATATTGCAATCTGCGCCACAAAATTCTGTAATCTGTCCATAAGACCTATCTGCAGGATATGTGCTTCCATGATACGGAATAAGGACCGTATCTCTTCCATCTCGCTCTTGGTCAATTCCATCTGCACGTCCACATGGTTTTCCAGGACAATAGCCCCTTGAAATTCTCCCTTGGATGTCAAAGGATAAAAGAGCATACTCTTAATCCCCTCCGCCTGGAAATAGGCACGCATATCTTCTAATTCCAAGTCATAGTCATGAATCACGGATACACCCGGAAAAGCTGTATAAAGAATCTCATTTACAACTCGTTTTAGTTCATAGTGCTCGTCTGCCTCTCTGCCCGTGGCATAAGCATCTTCCGAGAAATGCACCGTCCTTGAGATTGGCAGGGATTCGTTTCCACAAATATATCCTCTGTGGAAATGGTATTTCTTTGTCATAAGCTCAATAGAAGATTTAAGCGCAGACTCCATGACCCGGTCTTCAAATAAAATCTGCATCACCTGGTCTTCCATATTCTTATTCACATCTATTCCTTGATTCAGTGTATAGCCATTCTTTCTGTTGGCATGATAGACCATCGTACTTGCCGCATCGTAAATACGATAATTACACTTACCGTTGGCCTTAGCCGTATAGACTGCTCTGTCTGCCTTCTTAAAAAGTTCCTCATACTCCTTGCCATGATACGGCAATACGGAAACGCCCACACTACAGGTCACATGTATCTGACTTTCCTCTGCATCCAGCACAAAGCTCACACGATTCACAATACTGTTTGCCAGCACATCTGCCTCTGATAGAGAAGTTAAATTCTTCACAAAGACAATAAACTCATCCCCGCCGATTCTGCCGATGATATCGCCGCCCCTGAAAATTTCGCTTAATATACCAGCCGTCTGCTCCAGCAAAATATCACCCTGGGAATGACCTATAAGGTCATTAGCCTCCTTAAAATTATCCAAATCAATAATCATCAGAGCTTTTAGCGTTTCACCATCATTGTCCTCAATGGCGTTACGGATAAGCTGCTCTGTAGCACCCTGATTGTAAAGTCCCGTCAAAGCATCCTTTTCGGCCCGCAGTAAAAGTTCCATCTCCTTGATTTTCTTTTCATGGATGTTAATCATACGGCCCACAATCCTGGTTACATAACCTTCTGCTCCCAATAAGGAAGTAAGGTTCGCCTGATACCAGGTAAAGTCCTGATCAAACCTCTTAATTCGAAACTCAATTGTATCATGCTTTGGCGATTTGAGCAGGCTGTCAATAACCGCTCTGTAATATGCCACATCTTCTTCATAAATCATTGCGGCGTTAAATTTCTCAAGATATTTGTTATAGATTCTCTCTCCTCCCAGCCCATATTCTCCGGAAGACTTGAGAATCATAACATCTGTTTTGGCATTATAATCAAGTATCATCTCCCCTTCTGCTGCAGAGAGGATATGTAAACGTTCTGCCTGTCTTTGTAGTTCTTCTTCCACATTCTTGCGCTCAGTAATATCCTGAATGACTGTAACGATGGTATTCTTCTTACCTTCCCTGGCATAAAGATTGCCCCTCACATACAACCATCGAAGATTACCGGAAGCCGTCACGGTACGAAACGCCACATCCACCACGCCATCATCCTTTAAAACATCCTCTATTGCCTGATGAAATGCGGGTAAATCCTCTGGAATGATAAACATTTCTATGATCTCCAGATATTTCATACCCTCTACTCTGGAATAGCCAAGCATACGGAAAAAGCCTTCATTGATAAAAATAGGCGCAAGCTTTCCTTCCTCATACTCAAAGAAACATATCCCTGCGATCACGTGATCGACCATGGATCCAAAATTCTCAATACTCAAATCTACTGCCATACTTCTAATCCTCAAAATACTCTTTTTCTGTCGGTTTACGGGTATCTATGCTGACAGGTCTAATATTTTGCCGCTATTTCAGTCTGTTTTTTGTAAATGCTATTGGACGGGA
The DNA here is from genome assembly GCA_910585555.1 of uncultured Lachnospiraceae bacterium. Classification (GTDB taxonomy): domain Bacteria; phylum Bacillota; class Clostridia; order Lachnospirales; family Lachnospiraceae; genus UBA3282. Next base: position 19,126 of record CAJUFU010000047.1, on the reverse strand, counting down.
TAAAACCGCGTACCATAGAAGTAGGATATACATTGGAATTTCTGCCGATTACCGTACCGGGATTTAACACGGAATTACATCCAACCTCCACATGATCACCAAGCATGGCACCGAACTTCTTAAGCCCCGTCTCATATGTTTCCTCTCCGGCGCGCACCACAACAAGCGTCTTGTCACTCTTTACATTGGAGGTGATGGAACCTGCACCCATATGCGCCTTATAGCCTAAAATGCTGTCTCCAACATAGTTGTAATGAGGCACCTGTACTTTATTAAAAAGAATCACGTTCTTAAGTTCTGTGGAATTACCTACAACCGCTCCTTTTCCCACGATTGCTGCTCCCCTGATGAATGCACAGTGTCTGATCTCTGCCTCCTCATCGATAATCGCCGGACCGCCAATATAAGCGCTTGGAAACACTTTCGCATTTCTGGCAACCCAGATATTCCCCTCTCTTCTCTCATATTTTTCTTCCGGAAGCGTCTCTCCCAATGCCACGATAAAGTCTTTGATCTTTGAGAGAACTTCCCAAGGATAAGTAACTTCTTCAAAAATATCCTTGGCGATCGTCTCCTCCAGTGTGTAAAGCGCCTTAATCGTGGTATCCTGCAATCCTGCCATTTTCTTTTCCCCCTCTTTTTCATTATTTTCTGTAGAACTGCGACGCATAATGAAATCTATGATAGAGCGCCGACTGGTTATTCATCTGCTTAACAGCGTTGGTTCTTCTGGTAACAAAATCATCCAGTTTGACCATATATTCTTTCTCTGTGATCTCTCCGGAAGCTACCAGCGTAAGCCCCTTCTCCCAACTTGCCGTAAGCCTTGGATCTAAAAGTGGTCTGATGGCCCCCGCCACCACCTCGTAAATCATTTCCCCCAGAAGCGTAGGCGTGATGATCTGTGTCTTCTTATTCAAATCCAAATATTTAATATGTACCAGTTTTTTTAGAATTTCCGCACGTGTGGCGGAAGTACCGATACCGCTTCCCTTAATCTGTGCCCGCAGCTCCTCGTCTTCGATAAACTGCCCTGCGTTTTCCATGGTAAGAATCATGCTTCCCGAATTGTACCGCTTGGGCGGCGAGGTCTCTCCCTCCTTTTTGCTCAGGGTTCCTGCCGAAAGAGGCATTCCCTTTTTCAGGGTGCTAAGGGCTTCCATAAAGGACGCATCACAGGACGCCTCCTCCTTGGACTCTTCTTTCTTCTCCTCTTCAGTATACTCCTCTGCCTTCTTTCTGGCAAAAGAATTCTGCGCCACTTGCAGATATCCCTGCCTGGCAAGTACTTTAAAACTGGATGTGAATGCCTCTTCTTTCATCTTCACGCCAATGGTAATCTTTTGATAAACTGCCGCCGGATAAAAAATGCTCAAAAACCGTCTGACAATAATCTCATAAACCTTAGCTGAGGCGGGATGCAGACCATTTAAGCTGCCAAAACCCTGCCCTGTTGGAATAATCGCATAATGATCGGTAATCTGCTTGTCATTCACATAACGTGTCTTCTCAATTCCTTTGTAACTGCCCTTCTCCAGTATTTCCGCCGCATATTGCGCTGCCACCGGATAATTCCTAAGCCCGCCGATATTTTTCTGGATTTCCTTTGCCACTGCTGTGGAAAGGACTCTTGCATCCGTTCGGGGATAGGTGGTCAGTTTCTTCTCATAAAGTTCCTGCGCAATCCGAAGCGTCTCATCAGGACTAATCTTAAAAAGCTTGGAACAGTCGTTTTGCAGCTCCGCCAGATTATATAGAAGAGGCGGATTCTTGTTCTCTTTCTTTTTCTCGATTTTCTCAATCACAGGCTCTTTCTTTGGTTCTTCCTGTAAATAAGCAATGAACGCGTCTGCTTCTTTTTCCTGCAAAAATCCATTATCTTTATAAATCTGAGGCGATTGGTAATATTTAGAACCCTCCACCGCTTTCCACTCAAAAGTACAATCATGCCCCTCAATGGCAATCTGTAAAAGGATTCGGTAAAAAGGTATTTTCACAAACTCTCTGATTTCCCGTTCTCTGTTTACCACCATACCGAGCACGCAGGTCATGACCCGGCCAACAGAGACAACCGCTTTATCTGTCTGCAAATAATTTTTAATGGGGTAGCTGTATTTCAGCGTAAGCGCCCGGGAGAAATTAATACCCATCAGATAATCTTCCTTCGCCCGCAGGTATGCCGCGCTGGAAAGATTATCATAATCTGAAAGATCTTTGGCTTCCCGGATGCCCCGCAGGATTTCTTCTTCTGTCTGTGAATCTATCCAGACCCGCTTTCTGACTTTGCCCTCCACCCCTGCCTGCCGCTCCACCAACCGGTAAATATACTCTCCTTCCCGTCCGGAGTCAGTGCAGACATAGATGGTCTCCACATCTTTCCTGTTCAAAAGACCGCTCACAATCCCAAACTGCTTCTTAACACCCTCAATCACTTCATACTTAAACTCTTCCGGTATAAAAGGAATGGTCTCTAAAGACCAGCGTCTATATTTCTCATCGTAAGCCTCCGGATAACTCATGGTTACCAAATGTCCCACACACCAGGTCACCACCGCCTCTCCAGACTCCATATAACCGTCTCTATTTTTCATATCATATTTCAAAGCTTTGGCAAATTCTTTCGCCACGCTGGGTTTCTCAGCAATATATAAACTCTTTCCCATAACTTCCTCACATACCACAAAACGGCATAGGGCAAAACGATACGCACACCGCCCTACAGATCTGATATCTGCACCAGTTTCAAATTGGTCTTAATCTTAGCTTCCAGATTCAGCTTCTCATCAAAACGGAAGGCAGTATACATATAGATGTAATCCGGACTGATCTTCGCCTTCCTGGCATAGAGGAGCAGGTTTTCATAATCCTCATAGGTCATGGGCTTTTCCCAGTTACACAGACCAATCAGCGTATGCCCTTCTTCATCCTGAGACACAATGTCCAAAGATCCCACCTTGCCAATCCACTCTCCGATATCGTCAAGCAGGATAGGCAGTCTGTGTCTTTCATTCAGCATCGATAGATGCTGTCTGCAGATCTGCTTAAAATATCCGGCTACATAGCGTCTAAAATCCCGCATTATATAGTGATTATAAAATTCCCCTACAGAAAGGGTCTGCAGATCACTCAAATGGGGATACATGTAGGTATAATAGAAATCCACAAAGGGATGGCTGATTCTGTAAATACCCTTCTGCACATTCTCTTTGCCGGCCGTATCATAAGAAAAAACTTTTTCCACCAGTTCTAATTCAATCAAATTCTTCAGATAGACGCTGATCTTTGCCCGGGAAAACTCCGTATGCAGATAAAGATCATTTAATTTATGGCTGCCAGCCGCTATGGAGGCCATAATTGTATTATAAACGCCCGGTTCCCGCAGCTGTTCTGTCAGAATCCGCTCTCCTTCCTCAAAGAGGAAACTGTTCACATCCAGAATATTGCGGCAGATATTCTGCTGAATCGTCAGCCTGTCGTCAAACTGATTCCACAATCCCGGTATACCGCCAAGAATCGCATAAGCTTCCACACACTCCTCAATTCGAAAATTGGGAAACCGTTCCACGATATCTGCGAAGGACATTCCTTTGATTTTCAAAAGACCGGATAACTCATAAGCCGCCTCGCCGATACGCGTGATCATACTGTTCTCTATCCAGCCGATGGAAGAACTGCAAAGAATCACCATCACATCATCTCTGTTCCACTGACTGTGCACAAAAGATACCAGTTCCTTCATAAAACTGTCGCTGGCCCTGACAATGTTCTGAAATTCATCGATGACAATCACTTTTTTGCCATTTATCCGATGAGATATCTTTGCAAAAATATCATGAAACGTAGGGAATTTATCCACTACATAGCCGTCATGGGCCATCTGGCGTCCCCACTGATAGGCCTGTTCTCTCTCAGAACAAGCTCCGGCCAGATAATAATAATGGGGTCTGTCTTTCATAAATTCCCTTACTAAGGCAGTCTTACCAATATGCTTTTGTCCATAGACAATTAGAATCTGACTGCCCTCACGATCATAACAATTGTTCAGATAATTCAGTTCTGTTATTCTGCCCAGTAACATAAATTGCCTCACACATTTGCCATCATATTTGCCAAAAGCTTCTCGATGTCATCAGCCGGCATCGGTCTGCCCAGATAAAATCCCTGAATGATATCGCAGGAAATCTCATTGAGATACTGAAACTGCTCCTCAGTCTCCACGCCCTCCGCTATGGTTTCAAACCCCAGCTTTTTCACCATATAAATAATGGACTCTGTGATAATCCGGGTATTCTCATCCGTAATCACTGTGTCAATAAAAGATTTATCAATCTTTAGCGTATCAATGGGCAGTCCTTTCAGGTAGGACAGCGAAGAAAATCCTGTTCCAAAATCATCTAACGATATCTTGATTCCGATATCCCGCAGGATTTCAAGCCGCTTCGTAATCTCTTCAAAATCATCTATCAAAATAGATTCTGTGATCTCCAATTCTATCTCATATGGCGAAACCTGATATTTCTCTAATATCTGTAAAAGTTTGTCTATAAAATCCGGCTGTTGATATTGGATTGCCGAAATATTGATAGACATGATCAACGGATAGTGGTATTTGCGTTTCCATTGCGCATAAGCCTTCAGACTCTCCTCAATGACCCATGTACCAATGGGGACAATTGTACCATTCTTCTCTGCAATGGGAATAAAGACCGACGGACTGATCATATTTCCCGTATCATCCCGCCAGCGCAGCAATGCCTCCACCCCGCGCAGCTGCCTGTCCGTAGTACGAAACTGCGGCTGAAAATACATCGTAAAGTTCTGAGAAAATACAGCTTCTTTCAGCTTATTCTCTATGCTTACATTCTGCAGAAAATCGTTCAGAATGGTGCCCTCAAAATACTGAATCTTATTCTTTCCCATGCTCTTTGCCTTGAACATGACAATTTCTGCGCAGTTAATCAACTCCAATGTATTAGAAGCCGCCTCCGGATATTCCGCCACACCTACACTGACCGTAATAGAAATCTCATTTCCGCCGCTCATCCGAAACGGTTTCTTAAGCCGCTCCGTGATGGACTGATAAATGGTCTCTACACTTCTTGCCCCGCAGGGATCATAGATTCCGATACAATAAATATCGCTGTTAAAATGGGATACTATCACATTATCTCCCATCAGATCGATGAGATACTGTCCAAAAAGCTGGACCAGTTCATCTCCCACGATAATGCCCATACCATCATTGATTCTGTGGAAATCGTCTATGTCAAGGAACATCACCGCCACCGTCTCATGCCTTTCCCCTGCACGGCGGACAAATTCTCCCAAAAGACGCACAAAATAATTACGGTTATATAATCCTGTCAGCATATCATAATATGCAATATATGTTAACTCATCATTCTGTGCATTAAATTTTGTTACATCTTTAAAGCGGATAATCTTGTCTGTGGGCTGACCACTATCATCATATACAATGTTGACTTCCACCTGAATACAGATACGGCTCTCTTTCAGCCTAATGTCAATAGACTGACTCTTCATACTCTGCTTTTCTATGAAAAGCACTTCCCGGAGAGGAATCAGATACTTCTCTTCCACACAGCCATACAGCTTGGTTAGATCTCTTATATCCTGAATCGTAAAGTCAAAGAAATGTTCCCAATTCGCTATTGTCTGAATCTTCTCCTCCTCATAATTATAGTACAAAAAAGCGCTGTTGGATGTCTCACAGATCAACCGAAGCATTTTTTCCTCTCTGCGCAGCTTCTGGTTGATCACATTTAAGAGATCCAACTGATATTCCAGTTTATTCATACCTTAACCTACCCCTATACCTGCCGCGCGGGCCCTTATACCCGCCGACAGCACCCTGCCCTATGTTCGTACCTGATATTTCATGACCCGTTACCTATAAATCTTACTGCTTCTTTGTAATATAACCTTTCGCTTTCAAAGTTTCTGCACATAACACAGCGCCCCCCGCAGCGCCGCGCACAGTATTATGAGAAAGCCCTACAAATTTCCAGTCATAGACGCTGTCCTCACGGATACGTCCCACACTGATGCCCATGCCGTTCTCATAATCCACATCCAGTTTCACCTGAGGACGATTATCTTCCTCCATCACCTGGATAAACTGCTTGGGCGCACTGGGAAGATTCAGTTCCTGCGGCAATCCCTTAAAATGAACCAGCTTCTCTACCAGCTGTTCTTTCGTGGGTTTCTTTCTGAATTTCACAAATACAGCCGCCGTGTGACCGTTTAATACAGGCACCCGGATACACTGGCAGGTAATCACTGGACTGACGGCCGGCACAATCTGTCCATTCTCCACCTTACCCCAAATTCTAAGCGGCTCCTTTTCGCTCTTTTCTTCCTCACCGCCGATATAGGGAATCACATTCTCCACCATCTCCGGCCAGTCTTTAAAGGTCTTGCCTGCCCCGGAGATTGCCTGATACGTGGTGGCCACCACCTCATATGGCTCAAACTCCTTCCATGCCGTCAGCACCGGCGCATAACTCTGAATGGAGCAGTTAGGTTTTACCGCAATAAAGCCTCTTTTTGTGCCCAGCCTCTTCTTCTGGTCCTCAATCACATCAAAGTGCTCGGGATTGATCTCCGGCACCACCATGGGCACATCCGGCGTCCAACGGTGTGCGCTGTTATTGGAGACCACCGGCGTCTCTGTCTTGGCGTACTCTTCCTCAATCTTCTTAATCTCGTCTTTGGTCATATCCACCGCCGAAAATACAAAATCTACCTCGGCCGCCACCTGCTCTACCTCATTTACATTTTTGACCACAATATCCTTTACTGCTTCCGGCATAGGCGTATCCATCTTCCATCTCTCACCCACAGCCTCCTTGTAGGTCTTACCTGCAGACCGTGGACTTGCCGCTATTGTTGTGACCTCAAACCAGGGGTGATTCTCTAACAGGGAGATAAATCTCTGTCCCACCATACCCGTACCGCCTAAAATACCTACTTTCAGTTTCTCACTCATTTTCAATCTTATCCTCCTCGTCTCTCCCATTTTATTATCTGGGAATATCTATTTGATCTTCATCCTGCCAGTCCTTTGCAAGATAGTCTTTGTACATTTCTATCACCTTCCGCATAGCTTCCGGCCCCGGCGCCCCTACGGTAAGACGTCTCTCCACGCAGGTCTTGATATTGACCACCTCATATATATCTTCCTCAAAAACAGGACTGATCTCCTTTAATTCCTCAATGGATAAATCCTCGATGCTGCACTTTCTATCAATACAATAAAGAACCAGTTTTCCTACGACGCTGTGGGCATCCCTAAAAGGCATCCCTCTTCCCACCAGATAATCCGCCGCATCTGTGGCATTGGTAAATCCCATGGCCGCACTCTTTTCCATCACCTCAGCATGGAACTTCATTGTACGAAGCATTCCTTCAAACAAGGCCAGGCATCCCTTTGCCGTATCAATGGCATCAAAAGTCAGCTCCTTGTCCTCCTGCATATCCTTATTGTAGGCCAGAGGAATTCCCTTCATCGTCGTCAGAATAGAGAAAAGTGCACCATAGACCCGTCCGGTCTTGCCCCGCACAAGTTCCGCAATATCCGGATTCTTCTTCTGGGGCATGATACTGCTCCCTGTGGCATAGGCATCGTCAATCTCCACAAACCCATACTCGTTGGAGTTCCAAAGGATTATCTCCTCACAAAAACGGCTTAAATGCATCATAATCGTAGAAAGCGCCGCAAGAAATTCAATCACATAATCCCTGTCAGACACAGAGTCCATACTATTAAATGTAGGACCCTCAAAGCCCAAAAGAGAAGCGGTATAATTTCTGTCTAAGGGATAGGTCGTTCCTGCCAGTGCCCCGGCTCCCAGCGGACAATAATTCATGCGGTGGTAAATATCTTTCAGCCTTGAACGGTCTCTTTTGAACATTTCGAAATAAGCACCCATATGATGCGCCAGTGTCACTGGCTGTGCTTTCTGCAGATGTGTAAAACCGGGCATATAAGTCTCTACATGCTCTTCCATGACGAAAACCAGCGTCTGCAAAAGCGTCTTCACCAGTTCATCCACATGTAAAACCTCTAGTCTTACAAACAGACGCATGTCAAGTGCCACCTGATCGTTCCTGCTCCTGCCGGTATGCAGCTTCTTGCCCGCGTCCCCGATTCTTTCAATCAGATTGGCTTCCACAAAGCTGTGAATATCCTCATACTCCTGTGTAATCTGCAGTCTGCCTTCTTCCACATCCTGCCTGATTCCCGTTAGACCCTTTAGGATTTCGTCCTTCTCCTCTTTCGTCAGGATGCCCTGTTTAGCCAGCATGATCACATGGGCGATACTGCCCTCAATATCCTGGCGAAAAAATTTCTGATCAAAAGAGATTGAAGCATTAAAGTTATATACAAGCTGATCCGTCTCTTTTGTAAAACGGCCGCCCCACAATTGTGCCATGCGATAATCCTCCATCTTTATTAAATCTAAATTTGATGATACCACAAAATACTTTTCTTTTCAATCAGAACACATATTTTAATCGAAAACATAAAATATCTTATAATCATAAGGAGTTGTTGTTCTATGCAGCCAATACTGTCTCTGCAGGATATCTCCTATTCTTATCACAATCTGAAAGGAGAAACTCCTGCCCTCACCCACATAAATCTGCAGGTATCCGAGGGAGAGTTTGTGGCTGTCGCAGGCCCCAGCGGCTGCGGCAAATCCACCCTTCTGTCCATCATCGCAAGACTTCTTACCCCCGAGGAAGGCAATGTCTTATACCGGGGTCTTTCCCTTTCAGACTACTGTCAAGACACAGTGCTAAAGATTGGATACATGCTGCAAAAAGACCATCTATTTGAGTGGCGCACCATCTACCAGAACGTCATTCTGGGCTTAGAGCTGAATCATATGGTCACCAAGGAAAATACCGACTATGTCTTAAAACTATTAGAAGATTACGGCCTCTATGCGTTCAAGGACAGTAAACCCTCAGAGCTCTCCGGCGGTATGCGGCAAAGAGCTGCCCTCATCCGCACCATGGCAGTGCATCCGGATCTCTTACTCTTAGACGAACCTTTCAGCGCCTTGGATTTTCAGACCAGACTTGCCGTTTCCGCCGACATTGCATCCATTATCAGAAAAACAGGAAAGACCGCCCTATTGATTACCCATGATCTTTCTGAAGCCATTACACTGGCGGACCGTGTGATTGTCCTGTCTAAACGCCCTGCTTATGTAAAATGTGAAATGCCGATTCACTATGACTTAAGCAGAGAGGACCCTCTGGCCATCAGAAGCACCAAAGAATATCAAGACTATTTTAATCAACTATGGGAGGTATTGACAGATGGCGAACCCATTTATTAAGACAGAGCAGACTGTCTCCGTCCGCCAGGAAGAATTCCTGCGCGCCCATCACCGACATCATCACAGAATCACCTTTGGCAGATTCCTTCTGTTTTTTGCCTTTCTTGGCATCTGGGAACTGGCCGCCAGACTGTCCTGGATTGACAGTTTCTTTTTCAGCAGTCCCACCGGTATCCTACAATATCTTGGCCAGATGATCGCAGATCACTCCATCTATGGACACACCGGTATCACACTGCTTGAAACACTTGTCAGTTTCCTGTTAGTCACTCTCTTAAGTCTGTCAGCCGCTACGCTTCTGTGGTTTTTTAAAAGTCTCTCCGAGATTCTGGAACCCTATCTGGTCGTTTTAAACTCCCTCCCCAAATCCGCTTTGGCTCCCCTGCTGATCGTATGGCTGGGTACTGGCACAGGCACCATTATCGTGGCCGGCATTTCAGTAGCCGTCTTTGGTTCCATCATCAGTCTCTACACGGGGTTTTGTCAAACCGATACGGAAATGTGCAAACTGATCTACACCCTGGGCGGCAGCCGTAAAGATGCCTTATGCAAGGTTATCCTGCCCAGTTCTATTCCGTTGATCTTAAGCAACATGAAAGTCAACATCGGATTATCTTTGGTGGGTGTTATCATCGGAGAATTCCTGGCCGCCAGAAGAGGCCTTGGCTATCTGATCATTTATGGTTCGCAGGTATTCCAGCTGAACATGGTAATCACCTCCATCATCATCCTCTGCCTCATCGCTATGGCCTTCTATAAACTGATTCAGAGCGCAGAACATTATTACCGAAAGAAATATTGAAACATGTGCGCTGGAGGTATCGATGGTAAGCTGAGTGGACAGTATCTTAAAAGAAGGAAAGCTACTGTCCACTTTCTTCTTCCCTGCATACCATTTCTTTCTTCTATAAGAATTGCCTTCCACACAAATCTCTGTTATAATAAATTTCGACTTTCACAAACCAATGGCAAGAATCTTTAGGGCATCTACAACTGCCCGCATGGTGATAGAAATGTTACAAAAAACCTGCAGCAAAAAAATATGTCTGTTCTACATACTTATACTATTCCTCTGGGGCGCAGTATCCTCTACTACTTCCGCCTTAGAAATGGCAGATTGCACCCTTGGGCAAAACCTTCCCCTCTCAGGCGTTTTTATCTGCACGAAACTTTGGTGTCCAGGAAACTGTGTCCGCCGCCAATTTACAGAAAAATCAGATATGGTACATCCATGTATCAGTAGAATAGAAGCTTTTAAAAAGCGCCGGTCATCTTTTGACCGGCGTTTTATACTTTCCGCTATTTTTCATACCAAAATACAGTCTCTCCCCGCTTAAGAGACTCCTGCACCGCTATGATTCGTTGGTTTTTTGAACCTCGAAACTGCAGGCTGATATCTTTTTGCGCCAGAATAAATTCTCCGTCCACAATCACATCCAGGTAAGACAAAAACTCCTTCATCTGTTTCCATTCCACGCAAAATCTCCCCAAAATATCCTGCTCATAAAGATACCCCGTATAACACCAGATATTCTTACGCGGAAATCTGCTTTTGACCTCCCGCAAAAGGGGCAGAAGCGCCTGTCTGTTTCCCGGCTCTAAGGGCTCTCCCCCAAGCAGGGTAAGCCCCCCGATATAATCCGGTGAAAGTTCCTCAAGAATCCGCTCCTGGGTCTCCTGCGTAAAAAGCTGCCCACACTGAAAATCCCATGTCTCCTGGTTAAAACACCCCTCACAGTGATGGGTACAGCCGCTCACAAAGAGCGTCACCCGCACGCCTGGGCCATTGGCTATATCACAGTTCTTAATCTCGGCATAATTCATAGATGCAATACGCGCTCCTTAATTTCCTGGGTACGCCCCTGATTCCAAAATTGTGTGCCAATATAACCGCAGGTTCGTCTGGCCACATTCATCTTATTCTGATCTGTATTGCCACAATTGGGACACTGCCAGATCAGCTTCCCATCCTTATCTTCCACGATCTGAATCTCCCCATGATAGTCGCAAGCCTGACAATAGTCGCTCTTGGTGTTCAGTTCTGCATACATAATATTATCATAAATATACTGCATGACAGATAATACCGCCTCTATATTGTTTTCCATATTGGGCACTTCCACATAACTGATTGCGCCCCCTGGAGAAAGTTCCTGGAACTGCGCCTCAAATTTCAACTTCTCAAAGGCATTGATTTCTTCCGTTACATGAACGTGATAACTGTTGGTGATATAATTACGGTCCGTCACTCCCTCGATGATGCCAAATCGTTTCTGTAAACATTTTGCAAACTTGTAGGTTGTGGACTCTAAGGGTGTTCCATATAGACTGAAATCAATATTTGTCTCCTCCCGCCACTCCCTGCAGGCGTTGTTCAGATACTGCATTACCTTCAAGGCAAAGGGCGCCGCTTCCGGGTCTGTGTGGCTCTTTCCTGTCATATACCTGGTACATTCACACAATCCCGCATACCCAAGGGAAATCGTGGAATATCCGCCATAAAGAAGCTTATCAATCTTCTCTCCCTTGTGCAGTCTGGCTAACGCGCCATTTTGCCATAAGATAGGCGCCACATCGGAAAGGGTTCCCTTAAGGCGGTTATGTCTGGCCATCAGCGCCCGCCTGCAAAGTTCCAGACGCTCATCCAGAATCTGCCAGAACTTATCCATATCCCTGCCGGAAGAACAAGCTGCATCCACCAGATTCAAAGTCACCACACCCTGATTGAATCTGCCATAGAACTTTGGATTGTCATCTTCGTCATGATATACGGTGAGAAAAGACCGGCATCCCATACAGGTATAACAATTGCCGTCTTTTAGCTGCTTCATGATTTTCTCTGAAATATAATCAGGCACCATCCTCTTAGCCGTGCACTTGGCCGCCAGCTTTGTCAGATACCAGTACTTACTGTCCTCATGGATGTTATCCTCTTCCAATACATAAATCAATTTCGGAAAAGCCGGTGTGATGTAGACTCCCTTTTCATTCTTGACACCCTGAATCCGCTGGTTTAACATCTCTTCGATAATCAAAGCCAAATCGTCCCGAAGCTGCCCCTCCGGCACTTCATCAATATACATAAATACGGTAATAAAAGGTGCCTGGCCGTTCGTCGTCATCAATGTGATTACCTGATATTGAATGATCTGTACTCCCTGGCGGATTTCGTCTCTCACGCGGCTCTCCGCAATGGCATTGATCTGCTCGTCTGTGGCGCCAACCCCCATCTTCTCCAGCTCCGCCCGCACTTTCTTGCGGAGTTTTTCACGGCTTACATTCACAAAGGGAGCCAAGTGCGCGAGAGAGATACTCTGCCCGCCATACTGACAGCTGGCAATCTGGGCTATGCTCTGTGTCGCCACATTGCAGGCTGTGGAAAAGCTTTTCGGCCTGTCAATCATGGTCTCGCTGATCACCGTGCCGTTTTGCAGCATGTCTTCCAAATTGACCAGACAGCAGTTATGCATATGCTGGGCAAAATAATCTGCATCATGAAAATGAATAATCCCCTGCTCATGTGCCTCCACAATATCCGGCGGCAGAAGAAACCTCTTGGTGATATCCTTACTCACTTCCCCTGCCATATAATCGCGCTGCACACTGTTTACGGTAGGATTCTTATTAGAATTTTCCTGTTTGACTTCCTCGTTATTACACTCTAACAGACTCAAAATCTGTTCATCTGTAGAATTGGATTTGCGTACCAAAGCTCTTTTATAGCGATACGTAATATAGTTTCTGGATATGGTGTATGCCCGGTATTTCATCAGCTGGTTTTCCACCATATCCTGAATCTCTTCCACGCTGGGAGCACGCCTCATCTCCTCACAGTGGTCTGCCACCACCATGGCAATCTCATCAATCTCTTCCTCCGTCAGTTTCTCTTCCTCTTTGACACTGTCGTTGGCCTTACCTATCGCTGCTATAATCTTCTTTAAGTCAAAGGATACCTCCACACCGCTTCTCTTGATAATCTTCATTTTTCACCCACCCATATTTTTTCTAAAACAATACGAGATGTGCCATCTTTGCCCATCACGCATACTATATATTGTATCATGTGGTTTTTTTCTGTCAAGGTATTGTGTAATAATATTTAAGCTTTAAAAAATATCCCATCTACAATCCCGCTTTCTACATATCATAATATATAGAAAGGACGTAAGTCATCCCATTTAGACTTACGCCCTGCCAAAAGCTGGAAAAGGGACTTGAACCCTCGACCTACTGATTACGAATCAGTTGCGCTGCCAACTGCGCTATTCCAGCATGTCTCTCACGACAAAAACTATTATATGATGGAACGCAGAAATTTGCAAGATGTTTTTCTTAGAAATTACTCAATAGACGCCTTATTGCTTCTGTGCTCCCGTCTGTATATGCACATCCATCTGTGGAAAAGGAATGGAAATACCCGCCTCATCCAGCGCATACTTCACATGTTCTGTCAAACGCCACTTCGTACTCCAATAAGTATCATTCCTGCTGAAACAACGTACACGCAGAATCACTCCGCTGTCCGCCAGTTCATCCACAAACACCAGACGTTCTTTGTCCTTTAGGACATCAGGGTCATCGTTAAGCACTTTTAACAACACTTCCCTGGCTGTCCGGATATCCGCATCATAGGAAATCCCCACCACGATATCCATCCTGCGGTCTTCTAAGGTACTCATATTTAAGATATTGGCATTGGCCAATGTGCCGTTTGGCACAATCACCACGTGATGATCGGGTGTGATCAGTCTGGTATAAAAAAGCTGTACCTCCTGCACTGTCCCTTCATTTCCATTACTGTCCTTGATATAATCATCTATTTTAAAAGGTTTCAGTAGTAAAAGAAGCACACCGCCTGCAAAGTTTGAGAGGCTGCCCTGCACGGCAAGGCCGATGGCCACACCGGCAGAGCCCACTAAGGCTACCACACTGGTGGCATCCAGTCCAAAACCGGAGGCAATCAGAAATACCAGCAGGATGTAGAGAACAACCTTAAGCAGGGAATCCAGAAAACGAATGACACCCTCGTCCGCGTTTCCCCGCCGCAAAGAACGCCTCACAATCTTGCGGACCAGCTTGATGGCCTGCATACCTGCCAAAAATACCACCAGCGCAAGCAGCACACGAACGCCAAACCGTAACACTTTGTCGGGCAGTTCCTGTATAAATTTCTCAATCACTCCCACTCGTAATTCATTCTCCGCAATCATCTCAGCTCCCACAAGCTGTTCTTCCATGAGCCAATCTTCCATATTGATTCCTACCTTTTATTTTTCTTTGCAGGCGCTATTTCTTCTTTTTTCTTCACCAAAACTTACTTCTCATCTGCCCCTTGCTTCTTGACAGCCGTTTTCCTCCCGGCGGCCGTCCTTTTTCCTGCATTCCCTTTTTTATCCCCTGCACGCTTCTTGACAGGCTGCTTTTCGGTGTCTGTTTCTTCCGGCTCCTTGGAACTGTTTTGGTCTGCCCCTTCCTCTTTGACAGGCTCCTGCTTTTCGGTAAGTTTTTGAAGCTTCAAGGCCGCCTCTTCGGCCTTTTTGACCAAAGCCTCGGCAATCTTCTCCCGCTCCTTAGCTTCTGCCGCCGCACGTCTTGCCATTTCCTTGGCCTCTGCCGTCGCCTGTTTTGCCAGTTCCTTGGCCTCCGCTGCCGCCTTAGCCGTCTGTTCGGCTTCTTCCTGCGCCAAACGGCGCTCCTCGGCTTCTATGGCCTTGCGGCGCTCCTCGGCACGCTTCTTCTCAATCTGCGCCTTCTCCTCCTCCGTATAAGGTGTATAGGAAAAGATACTGATGCTCAAAGGCGCACTCACCATGTCGATGGCGCAGGGCTTACCGTCCCATTCCATATCCAGAGTCTCACATACTTTGTCGTTCAAACAGCCGCTCCCGCCGTACTTTCGATCATCCGTATTAAAAATTTCCTCATATTTTCCTTCTAAGGGAACACCCACCCTGAAATCCTGTTTCGCATCGGCAAAATTAGCAATCACTACCAGCATATCCTCGGCTTTATCCGCCTTTCTTATATAAGACAGCATACAGGCATTTGGTGTAATACAGTTAATCCACTCGAATCCTTCCCAGGAGGTATCCTTTGCATAAAGCGCCGGCTTTGTTGTATACAACTTGTTCAGATCGGCTACCATGCGATTCAGTTTCCCATGGTCTTCCTGTTCTAAAAGTTCCCACTCCACAGCACGTTTCTCGTTGAACTCGTCGTATTCTCCTATATCCTGGCCCATAAATAACAGTTTTTTACCAGGATGTGTTGTATGGTATGCGTACGTCAACCGCAGGTTTGCAAACTGCTTCTTCCGCTCACCCGGCATCTTGCCAAGTAAGGTTTTCTTGCCGTGCACCACCTCGTCATGGGACAGCACCAGCATGAACTTCTCACTGTATGCATAAATCATACTGAAAGTAAGCTCATTATGACAGCCTGACCGGAAAAAGGGGTCTGTGGAAATATAGTTCAGATAATCATTCATAAATCCCATATTCCACTTTAAGTCAAACCCAAGGCCATCCTCATCAAAGCTTCCCGTCACCCTGGGCCATGCCGTAGACTCCTCCGCGATCATCAAAACGCCGGGATTCCTTTTTTTCATAATGGAATTCAGGTGTTTCATAAATTCCACCGCCTCAAGATTCTCATTGCCGCCGTAAATATTCGCCACCCATTCGCCGTCATTCTTTCCGTAATCCAAATAGAGCATAGATGCCACCGCGTCGATACGGATACCGTCCGCATGATACTGTTCGACCCAATAAAGCGCATTGGCAATCAGGTAGTTGGTCACCTCCGGCCGTCCATAATTATAGATCAAAGTACCCCAATGAGGATGGGAACCCTGTCTGGGATCCTGGTGCTCATACAGACAAGTGCCGTCAAAACCGGACAAACCATAGGTATCTCTCGGGAAATGCGCGGGCACCCAGTCAAAGATGACACCGATTCCCTCCTTATGCATCTCATTCATAAAGTACATCAAATCTTCGGCCGTACCATAACGGGATGTGGGTGCATAATAACCGATTACCTGATAGCCCCAGGATTCATCCAGCGGATGTTCCATCACCGGCATAAGTTCAATATGGGTGTATCCCATCTTCTTCACATATTCTATGATCTTCGGCGCCAATTCCCTGTAAGTATAAAATTCTCTGCCGTCCTTAGGCTTATCAAAAGATCCCAGATAAAGTTCATAGACACTCATGGGCTTATCCTGTGTCTGCCTCTGCGCACGGTTTTTCATCCACTTGCTGTCCTTCCAGGCAAACCCGTCCAGATTTCTGACCACAGAGGCACTTCCCGGACGCAGCTCTGCCCCAAAACCGTAAGGATCTGCTTTCATAAAGGTAAGCCCGCCTTTTGCCTTAATCTCAAATTTGTAGCATTCCCCGTCTTTCACGTCAGGAATAAACAACTCAAAAATGCCGGAGTCCCAGAGTCTTCTCATCTGGTGCACCCTTCCGTCCCAGCCGTTAAAATCCCCCACCACGCTGACCCGCAGGGCATTGGGTGCCCAGACTGCAAAATAAGTTCCCTCTGTATCATCAATTTTCATCGGGTGGGCGCCCAATTTCTCATAGATCATATAATGAATGCCGGCATTGAATTTCTCTGTATCCTGTCTGGTAATCTGGGGCGCAAAATTGTAAGCGTCCTTCACCTTCCGCAGACTGCCGTTCTCCGCTTCCACAATATACTCGTAGGCGGGAATTGTCTTACCTGGCAAAAGCAGGGCAAAATACCCCTCCTCATCCGCCTGCTCCATCTTATAACTCTTATCTCCTAAAAGAGGCTGCAGACGCACACTCTTGGCCCCTGGCTGGAAGGTCTGCACCAGCACGGAACTACCTGTCACATGAGCTCCTAAAACAGCGTGAGGATCGTCTGCCTCGGAATAAATAATCCCCTCTATCTGCGGCCAATTCATCAGTTTATATAGTTTTTTATTCATAATTCATACCATACCTTTCCATGATTTTGTAATTTTATGCGTCTTCTTTAATGCGCCCTTGCTTCTTACTGTTCAATTTTGTGAATCAAAATACCGCTCCTTAACTTCGGTTCAAACCATGTGGACTTGGGCGGCATAAGTCTGCCTGCATCGGAAACCGCAAACAGTTCCTGAATATCTGTGGGATACATGGCAAAAGCCGCCTTCGCATCCGTATGAACCCGCCTTTCTAATTCCTGTAACCCCCTGATGCCTCCCACAAAATCTATCCGCTCATCCACCTTAGGGTCCACAATTCCCAATACCGGTTCCAATAATTTTCTCTGCAGGATTGCCACATCCAAGTCCTCCACCGGATCGCCCGTGTACTCTGCCTGGTCCACCCTTAGACGATACCAGCAGTCTTTCAGGTACATGCCTATCTCCCCCTTCTTCTGGGGTTTATAAGCAATGCTTCCCATGGCCTCTGTGTGGAATATCTCTTTTACTTTTTCTAAAAACGCCCCTTCCTCATAACCGTTTAAAGAATGCACCACCCGGTTATAATCCATGATCATCAACTGATCGTCCGGGAAAAGTACCGACAGAAAATAATTAAATTCTTCCTCTCCTGTATAATCGGGATATTTGGCCCGCCGCTTTTTCGATACCCGCACGGCGGAAGCACACCTGTGATGCCCATCTGCGATATAAATCGACTCTACCTTTAAGAACTCCTGCCAAATCCTCTTAACGCGTGCTTCCTCGTCGATTATCCAGAGTCTGTGGGTAATCTGGTCCTCTGTCGTAAAATCATAGACCGGCTTTTTTGTCATCGCTTCCTGTATTTCCTGTTGGATTACCTCCCGCCTGCGATAAGCCAGAAAAATGGGACCCGTCTGTGCACTGCACACATCCACATGCCGAATCCGGTCCGCTTCCTTCTCCGCTCTGGTATTCTCATGTTTCTTGATGATCTGCGCATCATAATCATCCACCGATGCACAGGCGCCGATTCCAACCTGGGAACGCCCATCCATCACCAATTCATACACATAATAGGCCCTCTTGTCTTCTTCCACAAACAGGCCCTCCTGCAACATATCCTGCAGCATATCCCGCGCCTTCTCATAGACCTCCTTGGCATACATGTCATATCCTTCTGGGAACTGCGTCTCCGGCCTGTCTATCCTCAAAAAAGTATACGCGTCATTTTGTACAACTCTGCGCGCTTCCTTTCTGTTATAGACGTCGTAAGGCAAAGCCGCAATCTTTGCCGCCAAATCGGCCCTTGGTCTGACTGCACGAAATGGTATAATATTCGCCATATTCTCTCCTGTTTACTTTACGAATTGTTTTAGAACACTTTTACAACCATTTTATCAAATTCCCCTATGCAGTACAAGCGCGAAGTGCTAAAATATACGAGAAAGGAAGTGGAACACTATGACAGCAGAACATCAAAAAATATTAGACCGTATCAATGTCTACGCCGAGACAGCTTTAGCAGACATCGATCCGCAGAAAACCAGAATATCATTTCAATTAGAGGCCTTAAAACCCGTGATGCAGGAAATTGCCGATGAGACCGGCAAGTCCGTGGAAGATATCTTCATCCTCTACATGGACCTTGCCAGCGAGGCTTCCGTAGAGGCCGAGAAAAACCTGCAGGCATCATTGGACGAAGATGAGGATGCCAATTTTTCCTCCATCGCCAACCGGCTCAGCTGAGGGAATGCCTTTCACAATCTAATCAAAAGCATCTGTAGCCAACTAAGGCGGTCTGTTAAGGATTATCCCACAGACCGCCTTA
>CAJUFU010000046.1:14306-21922 GCA_910585555.1 uncultured Lachnospiraceae bacterium | reverse complement strand
ACGAGATAATGAGCGGTGACTGGAGTTCAGACGTGTGCTCTTCCGATCTGAGCCGAAGCAGGAAGAAGATGTTCTGCCTGGCCCCAAGAAGGAGGTTGGGTTTATCGCGGTGTCCGTGGGTGAGGGCATCGGAGAAATCTTTAAGGGTCTGGGTGTGGACTATATTATTGAGGGCGGTCAGACCATGAATCCCAGTACGGAGGATATGCTCAATGCCATTGATAAAGTGAATGCGGATCATGTGTTCATCCTGCCCAACAATAAGAATATCATCCTGGCGGCGAACCAGGCGCAGTCTTTGGTGAAAGATAAAGATATTGTAGTGATTCCCACCAAAACCGTGCCCCAGGGGATTACGGCCGTGATCAACTATGTGCCTGACTTGTCCGTGGAGGAGAATACGACGGCCATGATGGAAGAGATGAAAGGGGTTGCCACCGGCCAGGTGACCTATGCGGTAAGGGATACCAATATTGACGGCCAGGAGATTAAACAGGGTGATTTTATGGGCCTTGGCGATAAGGGCATTCTCTCTGTGGGAACAGCCATATCCAGCGTCACCCTCGATATGGTGGAAGCCTTGGTGACAGAGGAGATGGAGCTGATCAGCATCTATTATGGGGCAGAGATTGAGGAAGAAGATGCGGAGAAGCTTAAAGAGCAGATTGAAGAGAAATTCCCGGATTGTGATATTGAATTACAATATGGCGGCCAGCCGATTTATTACTATATAGTGTCTGCCGAATAGGTGTGCGAGAAGAAGTTCTAAAGACATCGCGCCATGGGACGCGATGCCAAGAACTTCTAGAAGCTGCTTTTGCAGCTTCGTCTCGCACTGGAGAATGCCCACAATGCGGGCATTCTCCGTATGTTGGCATGGTGCAGATATGGAGTGTTTATCCCTGATAATAATACGTAGTTTTACGGATTACTGTCGGGGATTTTTATGGAAACGGAGTTGCGATGGATATCCGGTCATTGAAGGGTGTGGGGGAGAAGACTGCGGGTCTTTTTCAAAAATTGAATATCGAAACGGCTGAGCAGCTGGTGCATTATTACCCCAGGGGGTATGAGCAGTTTGAGGAGCCGGTTTTGCCGAGTAAGGCGCCTTTGGAAGAAATGGCTGCTGTGGCCGGAGAGATAGCGGGGAATGTGGCGACAAGGCATGTGCGGGGACTTAGTATCACCACTTTTGAGGTGGTCTGCGGAGGCGAAAAGCTGCACATGACCTATTTTAACATGCCTTATTTAAAGAACAGTTTAAAACGGGGTGTCCCCTATATCTTCCGGGGATGTATCCATAAAAAGGGTGAACAGTATGTGATGGAACAGGCTAAAATATATAAGCCCCAGGAGTATCTTGGGCTTGTGGACTGTCTGCAGCCGCTGTATTCCACCACCAAAGGACTTACCAACAACGCCATCACCAAAGCCATGCGGCAGGCTGTTTCCCTGGTAGATTTGTCCACAGACCCTCTGCCGGAGATGATCAGGCAGGAGATGGAATTTGGCTCTCTGGAAGAAGCGGTGAGGCAGATGCATTTTCCCACAGACCGGGAAATGCTGGTAAAAGCCAGGAAAAGGCTGGTGTTTGACGAGTTCTTCCGCTTCATTCTGGTACTTCGCAGGATGCGGGATACCAGCGAACAGACAAAGAACGCCCATCCCATGCTTGCGGTGGCGCAGACGGAGCGCTTGATCGAGGCACTGCCTTACCGGCTCACAGGCGCCCAGCAGAGGGTGTGGAGGGAGATTCAGACCGATTTGAGTTCAGAACATATGATGAATCGCCTGATTCAGGGAGATGTGGGCTCGGGTAAGACGATTCTCGCCTTTCTTTCTTTGATTATGTGTGTGGCCAATGGTTTTCAGGGGGCTATGATGGCGCCCACAGAGGTGCTGGCAAGACAGCATTATGAGACCTTACTGGAAATGCAGAAGAAATACCATCTGCAGATACATCCGGTGCTTTTGACAGGTTCTACCCCTGCCAGGGAGCGGAGGGAAATCTATGCCAGGGTGGAGAGCGGGGAGGCGGATATTATTCTGGGAACCCATGCCTTGATTCAGGAAAAGGTGATCTATCATAACCTGGCTTTGGTGATCACCGATGAACAGCACCGCTTCGGCGTAAGACAGCGGGAGAGTCTGATGCAGAAGGGAGATTCTGCGCATGTTTTGGTGATGAGTGCGACACCCATTCCCAGGACATTAGCGATTATTTTGTACGGAGATCTGCATATTTCCGTGCTGGACGAGCTGCCCGCAGACAGACTGCCCATCAAAAACTGTGTGGTAAACACTTCTTATCGTCAGACCGCTTATAAATTTATCGAAAAGGAAGTGGCTGCCGGCAGGCAGGTGTATGTGATCTGTCCCATGGTGGAAGAGGGGGAGATGGAGGAATTGGAAGATGTAAGTTCCTATACCTTAAAGCTTAAAAAGGCCCTTTCGCCCTCCATTCAGATTGCCTGCCTGCATGGCCGCATGAAAGCTGCGCAGAAAAACCGGATTATGGAAGATTTTGGCGCCCATCATATAGATGTGCTGGTATCCACCACAGTAATCGAAGTGGGCATCAATGTGCCCAATGCCACGGTGATGATGGTGGAGAACGCGGAGCGGTTTGGCCTGGCACAGCTACATCAGCTGCGGGGGCGCGTGGGGCGCGGCGACAAGCAGTCCTACTGTATCTTTATCAGTAAGTCGAAACGGCCGGAGACCATGAAACGGCTTAAGATATTGAATGAGTCCAACGACGGTTTTTATATTGCCAGTCAAGACCTTGCACTTCGCGGACCGGGCGATTTATTTGGCATCAGACAAAGCGGAGACCTTCGCTTCGTGCTGGGGGATATCTATCAGGACGCGGCAGTTTTACAGTGTGCCAGTGACTGGGCAGACAGAATTCTGGCAGAAGATCGGGAACTTTCCGGGGAAATGTACCAGCTTTTGCGAGAACGACTGGAACAGGATATGATAAATGAGGTTGACTTTAGGACTATCTGACAGTAAGATTATAAAATAGGGTATTTTTAGAATAAACGGGAGAGACGTATCTTTATGGCCAAAAAAATTGCAGTCATCACTGACAGTAACAGCGGTATTACCCAATCTCAGGCGAAGGAGTACGGTATTTATGTACTGCCCATGCCTTTTATGATTGATGATGAGACATTTTATGAAGATATTACATTGACACAGGATGCTTTTTACGAAAAGCTTTCCGGCGGTGCGGATGTGATCACTAGTCAGCCAAGTCCGGATGCCATTTTGCAGCTATGGGATGAGCTGTTAAAGGAGTACGACGAAATTGTGCATATACCCATGTCCAGCGGCTTAAGCGGTTCCTGCCAGAGTGCTATGATGCTTGCCGAGGATTATGAGGGGAGAGTACAGGTGGTGAATAACCAACGGATTTCTGTAACCCAAAGGCAGTCTGCACTGGATGCGCTGGCACTGATCGAGCGAGGCATGGACGCGGCGGCCATCCGGCAGTTTCTGGAGGCGGATAAGTTCAATTCCAGTATCTATATTATGCTGGACACGCTGTATTACCTGAAAAAGGGCGGCAGGATTACGCCGGCAGCGGCGGCGCTGGGTACGATTTTACGCTTAAAACCGGTATTACAGATTCAAGGGGACAAGCTGGACGCTTTCGCTAAAGCCAGAACCATATCCCAGGGGAAATCCATTATGATCAATGCCATCCGGGGCGATATGGAAAAGCGGTTCGGGGGCGTATCGGCAGATAACATCTGGCTGCAGGTGGCATACACTTACGATCTTACGGCGGCCAATCAGTTCAAGGAAGAGGTTATGGAAGCATTTCCCGGCCTGGATGTGCATATGGACCCATTGTCTTTAAGTGTGGCCTGCCATATTGGGCCAGGGGCACTGGCGGTAGCGTGTTGTAAGAAAATATAAAGAATGAAAAGACTCTGAAACCCGGAAGTAGGTAGTAACTGCCGGGTTTTCCTGTGACGAAGAACAGCCTTCTTTCTAGGAAGAAGGCCGGACAGTCTGCTATGACGGTAAAGAACGGGAAAGGTTTGATAAAGAAATGATAAAATATACAGCAATGGATGATGAAAGAGAAGAAATCCTGCAAAGAGAATCTATGGAGAAGGCGGTTCTTTATGTGGCAGAGCTTGAGAAAGCGCTGGGACGAACACCCAGGGGTTGTGTGGTCACTTTCGGCTGCCAGATGAACGCCAGGGATTCCGAGAAACTGTCAGGCATCCTTGTAAAAATCGGTTATTCGCTCACGGAATCGGAGGAGGAAGCCGACCTGGTGATTTATAATACCTGTACCGTGCGTGATAACGCGAACCAGCGGGTCTACGGGAGGCTTGGATACTTAAACAGTTTGAAGAAGAAAAATCCCCATCTGAGAATCATTTTGTGCGGCTGTATGATGCAGGAAGCATCGGTGATTGAAAAGATTAGAAAGAGTTACCGGTTTGTGGATTTGATTTTTGGGACGCATAATATCTTTAAATTCGCACAGCTTTTGGTGACCATGTATGAAAATCAGGAGATGATTGTAGATATCTGGCAGGAGACTGACCAGATTGTGGAAAAGCTCCCGGTAAGCCGTAAATATGCTTACAAATCGGGAATCAATATCATGTTTGGATGCAATAATTTCTGCAGCTATTGTATCGTACCTTATGTGCGGGGCCGGGAAAGAAGCAGGGATCCCAAAGAGATTCTGCAGGAGATTGAAGGTTTGACGCAAGATGGCGTGGTGGAAATTATGCTTCTTGGACAGAATGTGAATTCTTATGGAAAGAATCTGGAACATCCGATCAGCTTTGCGGCACTTTTGCGGGAAGTGGAAAAGATTGAGAAGCTGAAACGAATCCGTTTTATGACCTCCCATCCGAAAGATTTGTCGGATGAACTGATTGAGGTGATGGGGGAATCAAAAAAAATCTGCAGACATCTGCATCTGCCGGTGCAGTCCGGTTCCAACCGGATTCTACAGGCCATGAACAGAAGGTACACCAAAGAGCAGTATCTGTCACTGGTGGATAAGATTAAGACGGCAATCCCTGATATTGCCATTACCACGGATATCATCGTGGGATTCCCGGGAGAGACCCTGGCGGATGTGGAGGAGACCATCGACGTGGTAAAAAAAGTGCAGTATGACAACGCCTTCACTTTCATGTATTCCAAAAGGACCGGAACCCCTGCGGCAGCAATGGAAAACCAGGTGCCAAAGGAGGTCGTCAGAGAAGGGTTTGATAAGCTCCTAAAGGTGGTACAGGATACGGCAAGGAGCCGGGCGGCTCTGCTGAAAGGACAGGTGATGGAAGCGCTGGTGGAGGAAGTGAATGAGCAGGACGCTTCCTTGATGACCGGCAGACTTTCTAACAATATGCTGGTACATTTCCCGGCGGATATGGCCATGATCGGTAAGCTTGTAAAGGTTTCTCTTGATACCTGTCATGGGTTTTATTATACGGGACATATAGTAGACTGACTTGGTCAGTCAAGAAATAAAAACGGTACTTATGTGGTCAAAAACTGACGATATACAAAAGATTCTAAGAAAGATGGTTAATGGATATGGCTGAACTTACCCCCATGATGCAACAATATCTGGAAACAAAAAAGGAATACCAGGATTGTATTTTATTTTACCGGCTGGGCGATTTTTACGAGATGTTTTTTGATGATGCCTTGATTGCCTCGAAGGAATTGGAAATCACGCTGACGGGCAAAAGCTGCGGACAGGAAGAACGTGCGCCCATGTGCGGGATTCCTTATCATGCAGTGGAAAGCTATCTGAATAAGATGGTCTCTAAGGGCTATAAGGTGGCGATCTGCGAGCAGGTGGAAGACCCCAAGGTTGCTAAAGGAATCGTGAAGCGGGAAGTAATCAGGATTGCAACGCCTGGCACCAATTTAAACATTCAGGCCTTAGATGACACCAAGAATAATTATCTGGTCTGTGTGACCTATTTTCCGGGCAAGATCGGTATGTCTGTGGCGGATGTGACCACAGGGGACTATTATTTGACAGAAGTGGAAGATATCCGCAGACTACAGGATGAAATCAATAAATATGCGCCCTCTGAGGTGATCTGTAATGAGCAGTTTTTTGTCAGCGGTTATGATATTGAGGATTTGAAAGCACGGTTAAATGTATCAGTCTATTCCCTGGCGCCCCATTATTTTGATGAGGAGAGCTGCCGGAAGGAATTGATGAAACATTTTCGGGTCAATACGCTGAAAGGGCTTGGTATTGAGGATTTTCCGGTAGGGGTGATTGCGGCCGGGGCACTGCTTAAGTATCTGTATGAGACACAGAAGACGCCGCTTGCTCATTTTACCCATATTTATCCTTATCTGACCAGCAAATACATGCTTTTAGACAGCTCTACGAGGCGGAATCTGGAACTGATAGAGACCCTTCGGGAAAAACAGAAAAAGGGTTCTTTATTGGGGGTGTTAGACCGGACCAAGACCGCCATGGGCGGCCGTCTTCTGCGTAAATATATCGAACAGCCTCTGATTGATAAAGAAAAGATAGAGAAGCGTTTAGATGCGGTGGAGGCTCTTTGTGAGAAAAGTGTGGACAGAGAAGAGATGCGGGAGTATCTCCATACCATTTATGATTTGGAAAGACTTCTGGGAAAGGTCAGCTACAAGACCGCTAATCCCAGGGATTTGATTGCTTTTCGCAATTCCCTGGCGATGCTTCCTTCCATCAGAACCGTATTGGGGGATTTTGAGACGCCGCTTTTGAAGGAAATCCGTGAGAATATGGATCCTTTGGAGGATATTTATCATCTCATTGAGGACGCCATTGTGGAGGAGCCGCCCATTGCGATCAAGGAAGGCGGCATCATCAAGGAAGGATTTCATGAGACCATAGATTCTTTAAAGAAAGCTAAGACAGACGGCAAGAACTGGCTGGCGGCTTTGGAGGAGGAAGACAGAGAGCGCACGGGAATCCGAAACCTGCGCATTAAATATAATAAGGTTTTTGGCTATTATTTTGAGGTCACCAATTCTTATAAAGATCTGGTGCCGGAAGACTATGTTCGCAAGCAGACGCTGGCGAATGCAGAGCGGTATACCACGCCCAGACTTAAGGAGCTTGAGGACAATATCTTAAATGCGGAGGATAAGCTGTTTACCCTGGAATATGACCTGTACTGTGAGATCAGGGACGCCATCGCCAAAGAGATTGAACGGATTCAGAAGACGGCCAGGGCCATTGCCAGACTGGATGTGTTTACCTCCCTCGCCTTTGTGGCGGAACAAAACCAGTATGTAAGGCCTGCCCTCAATGAAAAAGGTGTGATTGATATCAAGGAAGGACGTCATCCGGTGGTGGAGCAGATGATACAGCATGATATGTTCATCGCTAACGATACCTATCTGGATGATAAGAAACACTGTATCTCTGTGATTACGGGGCCCAATATGGCGGGAAAATCCACTTATATGCGGCAGGTGGCGCTGATTGTGCTGCTGACCCAGATCGGCTCTTTTGTGCCGGCTAAGAGGGCGGATGTGGGGATTGTGGACCGGATTTTTACCCGCGTGGGGGCTTCTGACGATCTGGCCAGCGGCCAGTCCACCTTTAGATCGGAAGA
>CAJUFU010000046.1:13144-14296 GCA_910585555.1 uncultured Lachnospiraceae bacterium | reverse complement strand
TTTATGGTGGAGATGAACGAGGTTGCCAATATTTTGAGAAACGCTACACCCAACAGCCTGTTGGTGTTAGACGAGATTGGGCGCGGAACGTCCACTTTCGACGGCTTAAGCATTGCCTGGGCGGTGATCGAACATATCAGCAACCGGAAGATTCTGGGGGCCAAGACCCTTTTTGCCACCCATTATCATGAACTGACGGAACTGGAAGGGAAGATGGATAACGTCAATAATTATTGCATCGCCGTCAAGGAGAAGGGAGATGACATCGTATTCCTTCGTAAGATTGTGAAGGGCGGCGCGGATAAGAGCTATGGCATTCAGGTGGCGAAGCTGGCAGGAGTGCCAGACATGGTCATCGATCGAGCCAAGGAGATTGTGGAACAGCTCAGCGATAATGATATTACAGAAAAGGTGCAGAGCATCGAGGTCCATGTGAAGTGGGAGAAGCGTAAGCCTGTCAAGTATGATGAGGTGGATTTGGAGCAGATTTCCCTGTTTGATACGGTGAAGGATGAGGATATTATACAGGAATTGCAGGAGATTGACGTGAGCAATTTAACGCCGGTAGAGGCGCTGAATACACTGTATAGACTGCAGAACAAGCTCAAAAATCGATGGCGGAAGTAAATCCTTTGGAATAATAACAGAACGGAGAGTATCATGGTAAAGATAAATGTCTTGGATCATCAGACGATTGATCAGATTGCTGCGGGCGAGGTGGTGGAGCGGCCGGCCAGTGTGGTGAAGGAGCTTGTGGAAAATGCCATTGACGCGGGGGCGGATGCTGTCACGGTGGAGATTAAGGAGGGCGGTATCTCCTTGATTCGGGTCACGGATAACGGAAGCGGCATTGAGAAGTCCCAGGTGGGCAACGCCTTTTTACGCCATGCCACCAGCAAGATTTCATCGGCGGATGATTTGACCAGATTGGTGAGCCTTGGATTTAGAGGAGAGGCGCTTGCCAGTATCGCGGCGGTATCCCAGGTGGAGATGATCACCAAAATACCGGAAGAACTGACAGGAATCCGCTATGTGATTGAGGGCGGCGCAGTCAAGGAGAAGGAGGAGGTGGGTGCGCCCCAGGGCACTACCATCATCGTGCGCAATCTATTTTATAATACGCCGCCCCGGAAGAAGTTTTTAAAACAGCCC
>CAJUFU010000046.1:10748-13134 GCA_910585555.1 uncultured Lachnospiraceae bacterium | reverse complement strand
GCGGTGACTGGAGTTCAGACGTGTGCTCTTCCGATCTGGAAGGCTCCTATGTGGCGGATTTGATGGAGCATCTGGCCATGTCCAATCCAAAGGTTTCTTTTAAATTCCTGCTAAACGGCCAGACCAAGTTCTATACCACAGGAAGTGACGATCTGCGGGAGATTGTCTATCGGATTTATGGCAAGGAGATAGCCGCCCAGCTGCTTGATTTCACCTGCAGTCTGGAGGGAATGACGGTTACAGGGCTTTTGGGGAAACCGGTAATCAACAGATCGAACCGGTCCTATGAGATTTTTTATATCAATGGCAGGTATATTAAGAGCACATTGATCAGCAAGGCGGTGGAAGAAGGGTATCGGGAATATTTGATGCAGCATAAATTCCCTTTCTGTATCCTGCATTTTCAGGTGGATACGCAGAAAGTGGATGTGAACGTGCACCCTTCCAAGATGGAAGTGCGGATTGCCGACGGGCCTTTGTTCTATGAAGAGGTAAAGGATGCCATTTGGGAGGCGCTGCATGAGGTGGAAATGATTCCGGAAGTGTCTCTTAATGAGGACAAGGGGAGAGTAAAGGCGGCGGATAAAGGGACGAAGAAGCAGGAAACGGCTCCTGAGCCTTTTGAGAGAAACCGGATAGCCGAGAACCAGGCGGTACGGGAGAAGGCGGCACAGAACCAGGCGGCTCTTCGTCAGATGCTTTCTAAGAAGTCTCCGGCAATCCAGGCGATTTACCAGAAAAACGGCCAGGCAATCAAAGAACAGCTTTTGCGCCAGGCCTCAGTCTACGACGAAAAGCCGGCTTCTCAAAACGGGGTACAGCCTCTGGAGGATAAGAAACATCAACAAGAGCAGGCTGAGAAACCGCAGCAGATGGAATTATTTGATGACAGACTGCTTTCTGCGAAAGCCAAAGAGCACTATGAGATTATCGGTCAGCTCTTCGAGACTTACTGGCTGATTTCCTATCAGGATAAACTGCTGATTGTAGATCAGCACGCCGCCCATGAGAAGGTAAAATACGAGCGGCTGATGAAGCGGTTTGTGGAGAAAAATGTGGTCTCCCAGACCCTCAATCCCCCCATGATTGTGACCCTGAATAACCGGGAGAAGGAATGTTATAGGAATCACGCAGACGACTTCGCATCCCTGGGATTTGTGATAGAGGAATTTGGGGGAAATGATTACGCCATCCGGGGTGTTCCCATGGATTTGTACGGCTATGGAGAGGGGGCATTTTTCTATGAGGTGCTGGATGAGCTGGCGGACGATATGGGCACCGGCACACCGGAGAGTGTCCGTGCCCGTATAGCAGTTATGGCCTGTAAAGCCGCGGTAAAGGGAAATATGAGGTTAAACCGCAGGGAGATGGAAGCGTTGATTGATGAACTGCTGATGCTTGATAATCCCTATCATTGTCCTCATGGCAGGCCCACGATCATTTCCATGAGCAGGCAGGAGATTGAAAAGAAGTTTAAGAGGATTGTAAACTGATGAAGCAGGAGACAAAGAAACCTTTGGTCATACTTACCGGGCCTACCGCCGTGGGAAAGTCTGCGTTATCTGTCAGGCTGGCGGAGGAAATCGGCGGGGAGATTATTTCAGCCGATTCCATGCAGGTCTACCGTCATATGGATATTGGGTCAGCCAAGATTACCAGAGAGGAGATGGCGGGGATTCCCCATCATCTGATCGATGTCTTAGAGCCTACGGAAGAGTTTAACGTGGTCGTATTTCAGAAAATGGTAAAAGAAGCGCTTGCAGGCATCTATGACAGAGGCCGTATTCCCATTCTTACGGGGGGCACAGGGTTCTATATTCAGGCGGTTTTATATGACATAGACTTTACGGAGAATGATGAGGATACCGCACTGCGCTGCGCCTTGGAAGAACTGGCAGAGAAAGAGGGCGCACAGACCCTCTATGAGCGTCTTAGAGCGGTGGATCCGGCTTCCTGTGAAAGTATCCACGCCAACAATGTGAAACGGGTCATTCGGGCCCTGGAGTTTTATGAAAAGACCGGCAAAAGGATTTCGCAGCACAATAAGGAACAAAGAGAGCGTACCTCCCCTTATCAGTTCGCCTATTTTGTGTTACAAGATGACAGAGACAGGATTTATCAGAAGATAGAGGAGCGGGTGGATTTGATGCTGTCCCAGGGGCTTATGGAAGAAGTGCGCGCTTTGCGGGATATGGGATGTACCAAAGACATGGTATCCATGCAGGGCCTGGGCTATAAAGAGAGCCTTTCCTATCTGGAGGGAGAAATCACCTTAGAAGAGGCCGTTTACCGGATAAAACGGGACACCAGACACTTCGCAAAACGGCAGTTTACCTGGTTTCGGCGGGAAAAAGAGGTAATCTGGTTAAATAAGCCGGATTATGGG
>CAJUFU010000046.1:0-10738 GCA_910585555.1 uncultured Lachnospiraceae bacterium | reverse complement strand
CGGGAAAAAGATGTGATTTGGATAGATAAGGAAAGATTTGACCATAGTAGTCAAAATATACTGCTTTACATGCAGGATATCTTGCAGAATAAGGGAATTATCCTGCGAAAATAGATAAAAATACAGTTGAGCAATAAACTGTATAAAAAATACAGGGAAGGACGGAAAAAGTAGATGGATTTAAAACAGCAGTACAGACTGTTTGGTATATCAGAAAATGTCTATGAATATGGCCGACAGATACTTGATTCTTTGCAGGAAAGATTTATGCAGATCGACCAGATTGCCGAATATAATCAATTGAAAGTGATTCGGGCCATGCAGGCGGCAAATGTCAGCGAGGCCTGTCTGTTAGGAACCACGGGCTATGGATATGATGACTTGGGACGGGATACTTTGGAGAAAGTCTATGCCGCTGTGTTTGAGACGGAGGATGCCCTGGTGAGGCCCCAGATTACCTGCGGCACACATGCCCTTGCCCTGGCGCTTATGAGCAATTTACGGCCTGGAGACGAGCTTTTATCTCCTGTGGGAAAGCCTTACGATACTTTAGAGGAAGTCATCGGTATCCGCCCCTCCAAGGGGTCTTTAAAGGAGTATGGCATATCTTACAGACAGGTAGACCTTCTTACGGACGGCGGGTTTGATTATGCGGGCATAAAAGCGGCTATCCATAAAAAGACAAGGCTTGTGACCATTCAGCGCTCCAAAGGATATCAGACACGGCCCACTTTATCTGTCGCACAGATTGGGGAGTTGATCTCTTTTGTGAAGGGCATCAAGCCGGATGTGATCTGTATGGTAGATAACTGCTATGGAGAATTTGTGGAGACCATAGAGCCCTCCCAGGCAGGTGCAGACATGGTGGTAGGATCTTTGATCAAGAATCCGGGAGGAGGACTTGCCCCCATCGGCGGCTATATTGTGGGCAGAAAAGCGTGTGTGGAAAATGCCGCTTACCGGCTCACCTCCCCAGGGCTTGGCAAGGAAGTGGGCGCTTCCTTAGGCGTGCTTCCTTCTCTCTATCAGGGGCTGTTTCTTTCGCCTACGGTTACGGCCAGCGCCTTGAAGGGGGCTGTCTTTGCGGCCAATATCTATGAAAAGATTGGCTTTTTGGTGGTGCCGGATGCATCCCAGAGCCGGCATGATATCATTCAGGCGGTTACTTTCGGTTCCCCGGAAGGGGTGATCGCCTTTTGTGAGGGGATTCAGGCGGCGGCTTCCGTTGACAGTTTTGTGACGCCGGAGCCTTGGGATATGCCAGGCTATGATTCTAAGGTCATCATGGCGGCGGGGGCCTTTGTATCCGGTTCTTCCATAGAACTGAGTGCGGATGGACCCATTGCGCCTCCTTATGCGGTCTATTTTCAGGGCGGACTCACCTTTCCTCATGCCAAGCTTGGCATTTTGATGACGCTGCAGCGCCTGTTGGATAAAGGCGTAGTGACACCGGATTTTAAGCGGAGACGATAAGAATTTTTTATAAACTTTGCTTAAATTTACCATTTTTGGTATACATCAAAAACCGGTTGTGATAAAATGGGCGTTGGAGAAAGGAGAGCATTATTTTTATGCATAAAAATAATTGGGCTTGTTTTCTGTTGATACTGGCAGGCATTGTGGTGGGTGGTTTTATCGGCAGTCTGTTTCCCGACACTTTTTTAAATTACGGCCAGTCCTTCGGATTATCTGAGCCTATGATCTTAAATCTTGGGATTTTAGCCATTACCTTTGGCCTTTCCATAAAGATTACCATTGCAAGTATCATTGGAATTGCAATTGCGGTGGTTATCTACCGCTTGATGTAAGCCGGATGATTTACCCGAAAGTCAGGAGAGAGTGCTGTCGGGAAAGAGGCTGAATGAAAACAGTAAAGTGTGAGAACAATGAGTATTACAGGTTGCAAAATCTTCCATATGAGAAGTTCATGACATATGGAGGGCAGGCTCTGACAGATGCAGAACTTCTGGCAATCATCCTGCGGACTGGAACCAGAGGCGTGAGTGCGGGACAGCTGGGAGAGCAGGTACTTGCGCAGACGAGCCGGAATGGAAACGGCCTTTTGGGACTGCATCAGATTTCCCTAAACGACCTTATGCAGATTGAAGGAATCGGGGAAGTAAAGGCTGTAAAGCTTAAGGCCATCGCTGAGATTTCCACGCGGATTGCCCAGGCGAAGGCGAGAAAGACGCTGTGTTATCGAAAGCCCTGCACCATAGCAGAATATTATATGGAGCGGTTTCGGCATGAGAATGTGGAGTATATTCTCCTGATTCTGTTTGACTCCGGGATGCATGTCATCGGGGAGCGGATTTTGTCCAAAGGAACCATAAACGCTTCTCTTTTGTCTCCAAGAGAAGTCTTTATCCAGGCTTTCAAAGAACAGGCAGCCGGTATCATGATTTTGCATAACCATCCGGGCGGCTCTCCGGTGCCAAGCGAAAATGATCTGCATGTCACCAGCCGGATTCAAGAAGCGGGGGCACTCACGGATATACCGCTTATAGACCATATTATTATAGGAGACAACAATTATTTCAGTTTTAAGGAGAGCGGTCTGCTTAGCGGGCAGTCTGTACCTTAATGTGCTACAATAGAAAGAAAGGGGTAAAATACCTTGGCTAACAATGCGTTTGGAATTGATCTGGGTACTAGTAATATCAAAATATATAACCGTGCGGATGACAGTGTTTTCGTGGAGAAAAATATGATCGCCATCGAGAATAAGAAGACGCTGTTTGCATATGGGGATGCGGCTTTTGAGATGTATGAGAAGGCACCGAGCAACATTACCATCACGTATCCTTTGAGCGATGGAGTGATCGCGGATATTCAGAATATGGAGACCCTGATCAAGTATTTTCTGAATGATATGATGAAGAACAATGTGAGGCCGGCGGATTACTATATTGCAGTTCCCTGGGATGTGACAGAGGTGGAGAAGCGTGCCTTTAAGGATTTGATCAAGGAGTCTAATGTAAAGGCGAAGAAGGTCATGATGGTGGATAAAGCCGTGGCGGACGGTCTGGGGCTTGGCATTGACGTGAAGAATTCCCAGGGTGTGCTGGTGGTGAATGTAGGATTTGATACCACAGAAATTTCGATTCTTTCTCTGGGCGGTATTGTCCTTAGCAGACTAATCAAGGTGGGCGGCCGTAAGTTTGATGAAGCCATCAAGGCGGCAGTGCGTCGGGAATTCAGTCTGATCATTGGCGGTAAGACTGCGGAAGTGGTCAAGACTTCTTTGCTGGATTTGGAAGATCAGAGGGTAGGCGCCACTGTGTACGGGCGGGATATCGTCACAGGACTGCCGGTGGAACGGGAGATTCCCACAGCCTTGGTGGATGAATGTCTGATTGAGCACTTTAATACGATTATTGATAATATCAAGGTAATCTTAGAGCGTACACCGCCGGAACTGGCGGCGGATATCTATCGTCACGGTATCTATCTGACAGGCGGTGCATCCCAGGTCAGCAAACTTGCGCAACTGATGAGCAAGGGTACGGGGCTGCAGGTAAATGTTTCTGAAAATCCTGTCACCAGTGTAGCGCTTGGGCTTGCAAAGATCATCAAAGAGGATAAT
Organism: uncultured Lachnospiraceae bacterium; assembly: GCA_910585555.1. GTDB lineage: Bacteria > Bacillota > Clostridia > Lachnospirales > Lachnospiraceae > UBA3282. The sequence goes on along the minus strand of CAJUFU010000046.1, from coordinate 7,152 downwards.
TATAAAACGGTAGCGTATGCAATAGAAGGAATGAGTAAATGAGTCCAATCGTCAAGAAAAAAGGAGAAAAATTTACATTACCAAGTAAATATCTCCTTTTTATTTTAACAATCCTCTGCACCGGCATGGTGCTGCTTACATTTAATACCACCGTATTCAGCGGGCCGCTAAGTGCCGTGGCAGGTTATGTGGTTGTTCCTTTCGAGGAAGGAATCAGCGCGGTGGGAAGCTGGCTGTCTGGCCGCTCCGAGGAGCTGGCCAGTATCCGGGTTTTGTTGACGGAAAATGAGGCCTTGAAACAGAAGGTGGATGAACTGACCATCGAGAATACCAGATTGCAGCAGGATCGTTATGAGCTAACGAATCTGCGGCAGCTTTACAATCTGGACACACAGTATGATGAGTATGAAAAGACCGGAGCCCGTATTATCGCCAAGGATTCCGGCAACTGGTTTTACTCCTTTGTGATCAATAAGGGGGCGGCGGATGGGATTGCCGTGGATATGAATGTGATGGCAGGAAGCGGTCTGGTGGGCCGTGTGGTGGCTGTGGGGCCAAACTGGGCCAAGGTGAAATCTATTATTGCGGACGACTCCAATGTCAGCGCCATGGTACTGGCCAGTTCTGATAACTTGGTGGTTTCCGGTAACCTGAAACTTTATAATTCCGGCGTCATCGAGTTCGGACAGCTGATTGACAGCGATAACGTGGTGGTAGAGGGGGATAAGATTGTTACCTCCAATATCAGCGATAAATTTCTGCCGGGCATTTTGATTGGATACGTAAACACCATTAATTCGGATGCCAATAACCTTACCAAGTCCGGGTATATCACCCCTGCCGTGGATTTTGAGCATTTAGAGGAAGTGCTTGTCATTATGGAAATGAAACAGACGGTGGAGGAGTGACGGACATTTTGGTCTGACAGATTCAGTTGGGAGGAAAAGTATGAAGCGAGGCATCATCACGGCGCTCCTTATTTTAATATGTTTTCTGCTGCAGTGCACCGTTTTTCGTTTTTTGGCTTTCGGCGGCATTGTGCCGAATCTTTTGATTGTCCTGACGGCTTCCTTCGGCTTTATGCGGGGAGAGAAGACGGGACTCATCATTGGCTTTTTCTGCGGATTGTTGGTGGATATCTTCTTTGCCAGTGTGATTGGCTATTATGCCTTACTGTACATGTACATCGGCTATATGAACGGTAAATTCTCCTCAATCTTTTACCCCCAGGATATTAAACTGCCGGTGGCGCTTATCCTGTGCAGCGATTTTTTCTATGGGACGATATGCTATGTGATTCTATTTCTTTTGCGCAGCAGATTTGATTTTATGTATTATCTTCTGCACATTATCCTGCCGGAGATTGTATATACGATTGTGGTTACCTTACTTTTGTATCCGCTCGTTCTTTGGATTAACAACAGACTCGAGCGCAGTGAACTGAGGAGTGGGAAGAAGTTTGTTTGAAGAACTTTTAGAACATTTTAAAGAAAATTTCATGAATATGGTTACCTCCAGACTGATCGTGCTGGTGTTTGTGCTGTTTGGCATGGGCGGGTATCTTATTTATACCATTTTCCAGTTACAAATCGTAAAGGGAGAGGACTACTATAATAACTTTCAGTTAAAGATCACGAAAGATCGCACTCTGCCGGCCACCAGGGGCAATATTTTAGACCGGGACGGCAATCTTTTAGCCTATAATGAACTGGCATATTCTGTCACCATTGAGGACGTGTACGAGTCCGGCCGTAAAAAGAACGCCAGGCTCAATGATACGATCTGCCGTCTGATTCATATGATTGAGAAAAACGGCGATAAGGTGATCAGTGATTTCCATATTGAGATTGGCAAAAACGGTACTTATGAATATAATGTGGAAGGTACGCAGCTTCTGCGTTTTTTGGCGGATATTTATGGCTATGCATCGATTGATGATTTGAAAGAAAAGGAAAAGACCGCCACACCGGACGATGTCATTAAATATCTGTGCAGCACCTCCCGGTATGGGATTGGTGATTATACCGATGACGAGGATTCCTCCAGCTTTGTGGAAGGACTTGGATTTACCAAAGATGAAGTATTAAAGATTATCACGGTCCGTTATGCCATGAGTGCAAACAGCTATCAGAAATATATCGCCACCACGGTGGCCAACAATGTCTCTGAAAAGACCGTGGCAATGGTCATGGAAAATGCGGATGTGCTTGACGGCGTTTCCGTTGCGGAAGGCACGATACGAAAATATAATGACAGTATCTATTTTGCCCAGGTCATCGGCTATACGGGCCGGGTAGACCAGGAGGGTTTAAAAGAACTGCAGGAGCAGGATGAGACCTACGACATCAACGACACCGTAGGAAAATCAGGGATAGAGGCGTCCATGGAGATGGAGCTGCAGGGAAAGAAAGGGTCAGAGACTGTCTATGTGGATAATCTGGGGAAAGTGATCGAGACCAGCGACAGGATTGAGCCCATGGCAGGCAGCGATGTCACGCTGACACTGGATACAGAGCTGCAGAAAGCCTGTTATCATATCTTAGAGGCCAAGCTTGCCGGTATCCTGCTTAACAATATACAAAATATCAAGGAGTACACACCGCCGGAGGGGGGAAGCGGAGGAAATATCCCGATTCCCATATACGATGTATATTTTGCCTGTATTAATAATAATGTCATTGACACGTCTCATTTCGCCTCTTCTTATGCGGGAGAGACGGAAAAAGCGGTACATCAGGCTTATTTGGACAAGAAGGCGCGGGTCTTTGCCACATTGCGGGAGGAGCTGGAAGAGGCTTGTACCCCCTATGAACTGTTGACCACAGAGTATCAGGTTTATGAGAGCTACATCGCAGCCCTTCTCTATGACAATGATATTATCATGGAATCTGTGGTGGATAAGAATGATGACACCTATATTGCCTGGACGAAAGAGGAGGTCATCAGTTTAAACGAGTACTTAAACTATGCGATTGCGCAAAACTGGGTTAATGTGTCGCGGCTTTCCATAGAATCTCAATATTCTGATTCTGTGGAGATTTATGACAAAATTTTAGATTATATCTTTGAGAAGATTGAGTCGGATGTGGATTTTGATAAGAAAATCTACCGCTATATGATCAATGCGGACGAGTTGACAGGCCGTCAGATTTGTCAGCTTCTGTTAGAGCAGAATGTGATAGAACCGCCTGCGGAAGAAGTGGCCCAGTTTAGGGCAGGAAGTATGACGCCTTATGTTTTTATACGCAACCGGATTGAGAATCTGGATTTAACGCCTTCTCAGCTGGCCTTAGACCCCTACTCCGGTTCCATCGTTGTCACGGATGTAAATTCTGGCGATGTACTGGCGCTTTCCACTTATCCGAGTTATGATAATAATAAGATGGCAAATGGTGTGGATGCGGCATATTTTGCAAGCTTAAGAAATGATCTGTCCTATCCGCTTATCAATTATGCGACCCAGCAGAGGACGGCACCTGGTTCCACCTTTAAACCGGTGTCGGCTACAGCCGGGCTGTTAGAAGGGGTTATCTCAACATCAGATACCATTACCTGTATGGGACTGTATGATAAGATCGCACAGCCCCCCAGATGCTGGATTTATCCCGGAGCACATGGTTCTTTAAATGTGACAGGAGGCATTCAGCATTCCTGCAACTGGTTTTTCTATGAAGTCGGGTACCGTCTGGGAATTGTGGGCGATGCCTATAATGATAATGTGGGTCTTAATAAGCTGGCAAAGTATGCGGATATGTACGGATTGTCAGAGCTTTCGGGTGTGGAGATTGAAGAGTATGCGCCGGAGGTTTCAGATTTGGATGCCGTTCGTTCCGCCATCGGCCATGGCACCAACAACTATACCACGGCAGGGCTTGCGCGATATGTTACAACTATCGCCAATAGTGGAACATGTTATAATTTAACATTAGTAGACAAGATAGAGAACCATAACAGCGGGGCGGTAACCGTGCATGAAGCAGAGGTCAGGAATCAGATTGATATGGATTCGGCTTATTGGAACGCCATTCATACCGGTATGCGCAGGGTTGTGGAAGGAAAACGCTATTTTTCTGATCTTGATGTGAACGTGGCGGGTAAGACCGGTACTGCACAGGAGAATAGAAATCGACCAAACCATGCATTATTTATCAGTTATGCGCCTTATGAGGCGCCTGAGATATCCGTGACAGTCCGTGTGGCAAATGGCTATTCTTCCGATTATGCGGCACAGATTGCCAAAGACGTATATGAGTATTATTATGGACTGAAAGAGGAAAGTGAGATCATTACCGGTACAGCCGGTACGCTGATTGGCGGTGAAATCAGTGCAGATTGATTTAAGTGAGGTGTGATATGAAAAATCCGGTTATCATCAAAAGTTTTCCAAACGGCCTTTCCATTTATCTGGACGCAGAGATGCCCTTTTCCCAGCTGCTGGAGGAAATCGCTGTGAAATTCAAAGAATCTGCTAATTTCTTTAAAGATGCCAGCATGGTAGTTTCCTTTGAGGGACGTGAATTAACAGATCAGGAAGAGCGGCAGATTGTCAATGTCATTACGGCCAATTCCGCCCTGAACATTCTCTGTATCATGGGCAAGAATGAGGATACCAATAAAACATATGTAAAGGCATTGCAGAAGCTTTCCTTCCGGCAGGAGGTATTAGAGAACGCCGGCCAGTTCTACAAGGGAACCCTGAAAGACGGACAGATGCTTGAGACAGAAAACAGCATCATTGTGCTGGGAGATGTGTATCCGGGCGCCTGCATCGTGTCCAGCAAGGATGTGGTTATTTTAGGCGGTCTTTTTGGACAGGCTTACGCCGGTGGAAACGGAGAGGATGGACATTTTGTGGTTGCGCTTGAAATGTCACCGGAAAAGTTAAAAATCGGTGATTTCAAATATAAGACATCCGAGAAACAGAGCAAGTGGTCGATCAAACCCAAAGTTTTGCCCAAAATTGCTTATGTAAAAGACGCAAGAGTCATAATAGAGCCGATTACCAAAGAATTACTGAACGATCTGCCCTTCTAAAAGAAAGGGCAGAAAATTCCGAAGGAATTTTCTAGGAGATAATTCCAAAGGAATTTTCTAGGAGATAATTCCAAAGGAATTTTCTCCAAGTTCAGTGGACGATAACAATTCATCAACGGAGGTTTGCTATGAGTGAAGTGATTGTCGTCACATCAGGGAAAGGCGGGGTAGGAAAGACCACTACTTCAGCAAACGTTGGTACAGGTCTGGCAGCAATGGGCAAAAAGGTGATTCTGATCGATACCGATATCGGTCTTCGTAATCTCGATGTGGTAATGGGACTGGAGAACAGAATCGTCTATAATCTGGTGGATGTGGTGGAGGGAAACTGCCGTATCAAACAGGCCCTCATACGGGACAAGCGTTATCCCACCTTGTTTTTGCTCCCCTCGGCACAGACCAGGGACAAGACTTCTGTGAATCCAACACAGATGGTCAAGATGATTAGTCATTTAAAAGACCAGTTTGACTATGTTATTTTAGACTGTCCGGCAGGGATAGAACAGGGATTCCAGAACGCAATCGCAGGCGCGGACAGAGCGCTTGTGGTGACCACCCCGGAAGTTTCCGCAATCCGGGATGCAGACAGGATTATCGGCCTTTTGGAGGCTAACGAAATACATAAGATGGATTTGATCATCAACCGTATCCGCCATGATATGGTGAAACGAGGGGACATGATGTCCTCGGAGGACGTGGTGGATATTCTCTCCCTGCCGTTACTTGGCATGGTTCCTGATGATGAGAATGTGGTCATAGCCACGAATCAGGGTGAGCCCTTAGTTGGCAGCAACACATTGGCGGGCAAAGCCTATCAGAATATCTGTAACAGAGTGGTTGGGAAGGAAGTCCCATTCATGGATTTTGAGAAGGGAATTTCGTTCTGGGCCAGAGTATCAGGTATTTTCCATAAAAGTTAGGGGGGATCGGTGTGTTTAAAAATCTGTTAAAGCGGAGAAGCTCCAGAGAAATAGCCAAGGACAGGCTTAAGATACTGCTTATTTCCGACAGGGTCAACTGTTCGCAGGAAATGATGGAAATGATAAAGAATGATATCGCGAAAGTGATATCCAAATATATGAAGATCGACACGCAGAGTATGGAGATTCAGATCACCAAGACAAGCGGCAAGGGCCACAGTCTGAAAAATCCCACACTGTACGCAAACATACCGATACTGGATTTAAAGCAATGACCAGAAGAAAAGGAGAAAATGCAGTATGCTAAGGCACTATCATATCAGAGACTATGATTTTAAACTGATCATCTTTGTGGTAGCACTTACTGTGATTGGCGTTATTGCCATTGGCAGTGCCAAAGAATCCCTGCAATCGAGGCAGCTTGCAGGAGCCGTGTTCGGCTTTTTTCTGATGCTGGTCATTTCTCTGTTTGATTATTCGATTATCTTACGGTTTTACTGGCTGATGTATGTGGGGAATATTGTGCTTTTATGGCTGGTGAGGGCTGTGGGTGTGGAAGCGGGCGGTGCCCAAAGATGGCTGAACCTTTTTGGAATCCAGTTTCAACCTTCGGAAACTGCTAAGATTTTATTGATTTTATTCTTTGCACAGTTTATCATGAAACATAAGGAAGAAATGGATTCACTGCGGGTAGTGTTGACCTGTGTGCTCTTGTTTCTGCCTCCCATTTATCTGATTTACAAACAGCCGGATATGTCTACCAGTATTATGGTGGTATTAATGTTTTGCGTGCTTTTGTTTGTGGGTGGTATCGGTTGGAAATATATCATTCTGGCGCTGTCTGTGTCGGTTCCTGCTTTCGTCGTAGCCCTTACCTTGATCTTACAGCCAGACCAGGAGATCATCGAAAGTTTCCAGCAAAAGCGTATTTTGGCATGGCTGTATCCGGAAGAATATGCCACCACAGAAGCTTACCAGCAGTTGAACTCTATTACGGCGATTGGGTCCGGTATGTTGTACGGTAAGGGGTACAATACCAATGAGATTACTTCCGTAAAGAATGGAAATTTTATTTCCGAACCGGAAACAGACTTTATTTATGCAGTGATTGGAGAAGAATTTGGTTTTGTGGGCGGCTGTACTGTAATTGTGTTATTGATTTTCATCTCATTTGAATGTATTATGGTAGCTAGGAAGG
>CAJUFU010000045.1 GCA_910585555.1 uncultured Lachnospiraceae bacterium | reverse complement strand
CGCCAGCGCCAGAATCAGCGATATCACATTGACCACAACGGTCGTCACAATTGCCAGTTTAAATGTGAACAGATAGGATTTCCCCACACGTGCATCTGAAAATAAATCCACATAATTTCTAAAACCAACCCAGTCATAGCTTCCGAAGCCTTTAAAGTTCGTAAAGCTGTATATCACACCGCGAATCAGCGGAATGGTATTAAAGCAGATAAACAGGGCCAGAATCGGGATGGTGATCAACAAAAATGTTCTTTTTCTTTCATTTTTCATAGTCTCTTACTCCTTTCCCGTCAATCCGCATTTCCGTGCTGACGTTCATAGTCCTGAACCAGACGGATGATGTCTCTGTTATAACGCAGCCAGTCCGTATCAAATTTCTGTAAGAAAGCATCCACATCCTTCTTTAATAAGAAAGTCTGAATCTGTGCATCCACCGCCATCTCGGAAGGATAATAATGGTCCGGATAGTCTGTCATATTGCCGGATGCGATATACTCTGTCATACCATCCAGGATAGAGGGCAGTGCGAAATCTCCCTTTTTGCAGGGAATCGCTGTCTGCGCGTCGATATATTTCTGGATGTTGGCGTCCTCATATAAGAAATTCAGCACTTCATATGCCGCTTCCTTATTCTTGCAGCCAGCCATCACACTAAACTGCAGGTCAATACCGGAGTTTAATGTATTCGCTTCCGCAGAGTCGTTAGCCGGCATCACGAAGGAATCCATGTTCAAATCCGGATTCACCGAAAGAATCTGCGGCGCCGCATAACTGCCGATGGGATACATCGCCGATTCGCCTCTGGCAAAAGCGGTGCAGGCATCATTGTATCCATAGGCAAACGGGTCGTCGGGACCATACTGCAGCAGTGTCAGATATTTTTCAGACACTTCCCTGTATTCTGTGGCAAAAGTTGTCTCGCCCCGGTTTACCTGCTTGGTGGCATCTGCCGGCGCTAAATCTACTGCCATGGAGTTCCAGGGCGCCAGACAGGTCCATGTGTCCTTGAAACCAAAGTAGAATGGAAGAATCCCTTCCGCCTGTATGCTCTCGCACAAAGCATTGAGTTCTGCCCAGTCCTTCGGTATCTGCCAGCCGTGTTCCTCAAACATATCCCTGTTATACAGGATACCAGCCGCATTCGCCACATAAGGCACTGCAAATATTCCATCTGTAGGAACCAGTTCCAGGGATTCGTCAATATCAAGATACCCCTGGTTGATGTTCGAAAGGCCCTCATAATCGGAAATATCCATGAGGATTTCGGCATCCACAAAATAAGAATAATTGATGTCTCCGCCGATGCCGATGATATCCGGGTAGTCTTCCCTTATGAATCTCGTTTTTAATATTGTCATGGCATCGTTGGGTGAGCTGATCGTGAGATGAATATCGTCGTGTGTCGCGTTAAACTCTTCTTCTACCATAGTAAAGTAGTTAGCCGCTTCCGGTTTGTACTGCACGATCTCGATCTCGGTTTTTTGAGAGTCAGCTTCGCTCCCACATCCTGAAAGCGTCATCGCCGCTGCCACACCGCATAATGCCGCTCCAAGGTATTTTCCGTTCCTGCTTTTCATAAAGCATCTCCTTCCCTAAATTGATATTTGCATTATAACATACCATTTTGCTATCAATAAATAGCCCTATTTAACATGTTATATGCCTTAATGCCGCTTTTACCTCTTTTGTTTGAAATGAACTAGCATTTTGGTATATAATAGAGATGTTACTATTATATGAAAAAGAAAGGACAACTATGAGCGAAGTGATTTTTTCTGTTTTTCCCAGTGAAAACTTTATTGATCTTGGTCTCTATCAGTTCGGCTGGGAGCAGTGCGACCCTTCTCACTCTTTCGGACCCGCCGCCAGAAATCACTATCTCTTCCACTTGTGTCTGTCCGGTACGGGCACCCTGATTGCTGAAAATACCCAGGGGCAATCCGTTACCTACCAGGTCAAAAGTGGACAGGGCTTCATGATCTTTCCTCATCAAGTGTGCACATATATCGCTGACCATGAAATTCCCTGGGAATATACATGGCTTGAATTTGATGGACTGCGTGCCAAGGAAGCTGTCGAATTGACGGGCTTAAGCCTAAATCAGCCAATCTATAAGGCACGCTATAAAGATATTGCAGAAACTATGAAGGAAGAGATGCTGTATATCGTCAACCACGGAAACGAATCCCCCTTTCACCTGATCGGCCATCTCTTCCTCTTTATCGATTACTTCATGCGCTCCGCCTCTTCCACGCAGATTAATAAAGGCAACAGCCTGCGGGATTTCTATATCAAAGAAGCGATCTCTTATATTGAACAGAATTTCCAGAATGACATCACCGTGGAGACCATCGCCGCCTCCTGCGGCCTCAACCGAAGTTATTTCGGAAAGATATTTCATGAAAATATGGGAAAGTCGCCCCAGGAATTTCTCATCTCCTACCGCATGTCTAAGGCCGCCGAACTGCTAAAGCTGACAGAGCTTTCGATTGCGGACATAGGAAATGCAGTGGGTTATCCAAACCAACTGCATTTTTCCAGGGCTTTTAAGAATGTGTATGGAATTTCTCCCAGACAGTGGAGAAATGAGCATGGGGGACGGTGAACATATAAAACAAAAATCTGCATATACTATAGATAGCCCATAAAACGGATTGACTTATATATGTCTTTCCAGTATATTATAGGGTAGTGGTTGTGCTGCGTTGCTTGCGAGGCGCGTGGCCCAGGGAGTCCATGCGTGGGCTCCTTTTTCATATAATATTGGGAGGAAAGAAATTGCCACAGATATTTTTTACATACGAACAACAAGTTGAAAAACTGCTTCTGGAAAAAAATCTTTGTATTCCAGATAGAAAATCCGCAATGGAGACTTTGGAACAGATAGGCTATTATTCTTTGATCAGCGGCTATAAAGAACCATTTAAACATGCTTCATCAGGCAAATATTTATATGGTGTAACCTTTGAAGAGCTGGTCGCGCTGTATTATTTTGATGAAGAGCTGAGAACCCTGTTTTTAAAATATATTTTGCACATAGAACGCCATATAAAATCCGTTACCTCCTATCATTTTTGTGAAAAATACGGGGCAGGTAAGCAAGCATACCTCAATCCCGACAATTACTCGCTGACACAAAAAAGCACGGCGGAAGTACATAAACTGGTCTCTTCCCTTCAAAAAACCATTTCACTGCCAAGTCGCTATGCCTATATGAATCATCACGCAAATAAGTATGGCAACATACCTTTGTGGGTTGCCATGAACGCAATGACATTCGGGCAAGTATCCAAAATACACCAATACATTCCAAATGATATACAATCTAAAATAAGCCAGAAATTTCCACATGTGACAGAGCGGTCACTACATCAGTTTATCACTGTGCTTGCGCGCTGCCGTAATGTCTGCGCGCATGGTGAAAGATTGTTTTCTTTTCGTATACGTGAGACAATACCAGATACTACACTCCATAAGAAACTGGAAATCTCTCAGCATAGCGGACAATACATGATGGGAAAACAGGATTTGTTCTCCGTGGTAATTGCTCTGTACTACCTTATTAAAAAAGAAGAGTTCGAACAATTCAAGTGTAAGCTGTCTGAACTCTTCATTCATATTGTCCAAAACTGTCCCCATCTTTCAGAGGAACAGCTCTATAGAACAATGGGGTTTCCACGAAACTGGTCAGATATTACCCTCTTATCATAACAGCTTCTTCTCCCCTCCTATAACTCCGCAAGCTGCGCCAGCCAAATCTCGGCACAAGCATCGGACGGCATCCGCAGATCTCCTCTGGGCGAGACCGCAACACTTCCCACTTTGGGCCCGTCCGGCAGGCAGGAACGCTTAAACTGCTGGGCAAAAAATCTCCGATAGAATATCCTTAACCATTTCAATATGACATCTTTGTCATAAATATCCTGAAATGCCATACAGGCCACCCGATAGACCTTTGCCGGTTCAAACCCACAGCGCAGCATATAATATAGGAAGAAATCATGCAGCTCGTAAGGCCCCACCAAATCCTCCGTCTTCTGGGAAATGACACCGTCTACCGGCGGCAGAAGTTCCGGGCTGACAGGGGTATCCAGTATATCCAAAAGAAGGGCCTGCAGCTGATTGTCACCGCAGATATCCGCGTAATAGCGGACCAGATGGCGCACCAGCGTCTTCGGGACTCCGGCATTGACACCATACATGGACATATGATCTCCGTTATAAGTAGCCCAGCCCAGCGCCAGCTCCGACATATCCCCTGTCCCGATGACCAGACCGCCCGTCTGGTTGGCAATATCCATCAGTACCTGCGTCCGCTCTCTGGCCTGTCCGTTCTCATAGGTCACATCCTGCTTCTCCATATTCTGTCCGATATCCCGAAAATGTACTGTCACCGCTTCCCTGATATCCACCTCCCGCAAGGTGGTCCCCAGAACCTTTGCCAGCTTACAGGCATTGTCATAAGTTCTGTCTGTGGTGCCAAAGCAGGGCATTGTAACAGATGTTATTTTATCCCGGCTAAGACCCAGCATATCAAAAGTCCTCACCGTTACTAGCAGCGCCAGGGTGGAATCTAGGCCGCCGGATATGCCGATCACTGCCGACTGACAGCCGGTGTGTTCATATCGTTTCCTAAGTCCATAAGACTGGATGGATAATATCTCATCACACCGCTTATCCCGTTCCTCCTGCCTTGCCGGTACGAAAGGCTTCGGGCTGAAAGTTCTCGTCAAAGGGGTCTCTTCCTCCTCCATAGACACAGGCAGTATGGTATGCCTGCGCATCGTTTCCGGATGGTAGGTACTCATCCTGCGCCGCTCATGACAAATCCTGTGAATATCAATGTCCGCATAAAGGTTTTCCGGTACAAACCGTTTCGCCTGTGCCAATATGGTGCCGTTCTCCGCTATGATATTATGCCCGCCGAACACCAAATCCTGGGTGGATTCCCCTTCCCCGGCGGAAGCATAGACGTAGGCAGAAATCTGTCTGGCACTGGCGGATTTCACCAGCATCTCTCTGTAGACATCCTTTCCAATGGTCTCATTGGAAGCTGACAGATTCACGATCACAGTTGCCCCGGCCAGCGCATGGGCTGTAGCCGGTGATTCCGGCACCCAGATATCCTCGCAGATCTCACAGCCTACCACCAGGCCCGGCATACTGTCCACCCTGCATAAAATGTCCGTCCCAAAAGGCACTTCCTTTTCCTTATAGTAATAAGGTTCCGGTTCCGTATTCCCCGGCGCAAAATGTCTTGTCTCATAGAATTCCCCATAAGCGGGAATAAAACGCTTAGGAATAAAGGCCAATATCTCCCCGTTTTGCAGCACGGCCGCCACATTATAGAGCTTATAATCTTTTATCAGCGGCAGACCTACAAAAACCAGCGCCTCTGACCCTTCCGTAGCCTCCGCCACCGTATCAAGGGACTCCGCCGCCTGGGAAAGCAGCCTTTCTTGTAAAAACAAATCCCCACAGGTGTAACCTGTCAGACAAAGCTCGGGGAAGACAACAATCTTTGCTCCTTTGGAAAGCGCCTCCTCAATTCCCTTACCAATCTCCTTCGCATTGTAAATAGGATCTGCCACCTTAATCTTGGGCGTCATCGCCGCCACTTTGATAAATCCATGCTTCATGTACTGTCCCTGCCTCTCTTCCCTTGTGATATGATACTATAATTCTCTGTTTATTCTTGATATTATTAAGGAATTTCCTGCGTTTATTCGCATCTACAAAGCCCGATAATTTATATCTTCATTTAAGCCTCTTTTTTCGAAAAAATCTCTATTTTTCAAAGCCGCAAAATGTATTCCCTGTTATATATCAAACGTTACGAAACAAATAACAATAGTTATATATTTTAAAAACCTTTATAAAATCTACGTTTTCTCTGTTTCCTATATTTCTCTTCCCCATGGCATCATAATGACAATCCATAAGAAAATTTCGATTAAATCATGATTTAGCGTTTTAATAACTATTCGCAAAACTATTTTTGCATTTCAGACGGCTCTCGCACGCCTTCATCGGCTCTCCGTCCTCCTCGTCTAGCTGTCTTGCTTCTTTTGAGGAAAAAATAAACAAATGCCATTTTTTCTACTACGCCCTCAACCCACTATTTTCTTCTCTCCAGCTTTTCTTTTCATTACATGTGTGTCTATATTTTATGCTTTTGTTACTTTCCCCTGTTTATCAGTGTTTTATCCATGTAGGCTTGCAAATTACACTTGTTTTTATTGTTTCTTTTTTCTCTCCTGAAGGCTTGCAAAATTAACGTTTTTTCATCATATATTTCATCAAAATACTATGATTAAATCATGTTTTATCTTTTATGCCGTCTTTGATTCTCCTCAGTTCCTCCACTGTAAAGATATAATTCTTGTTACAGAAGTGGCAATGTAGCTCTACTTCCTTATTTTCTGCAGTCATCTCCTGTAAATCCGTCTTCCCGAGACTGACTAACACCTTCTCCACACGTTCCTTGCTGCAGTTGCACGCAAACTGTACCGGCATGGTATCCGTAATCTCCAATCCCAGGTCCCCTAACACCATCTCCAATATCTGCTCCGGGGTATTCCCCTCCTCCAACATGGCCGTCACCGATTTCATGGCTGATAACTTCTGCTCCAGCCTGTCAATCACATCATCCGCCGTAAAGGGCATCAGTTGAATGATAAACCCTCCTGCCTGGCGTACCCTATTATCTTTCTCCATCAGCACCCCCAGCGCCACACTGGAGGGTACTTGCTCGGAAGCTGCAAAGTAATAAGTCAGATCATCTCCGATCTCTCCCGTTTTAAGCTCGATATTAGACGCGTAGGGTTCCTTTAAGCCCATATCTTTCATGACCGTGAGTACACCAGGACCAATCACTCCGCCCACATCCAGTTTGCCCAAGTGATTTGGCGGCATCATGGCCTGCGGATTGTCCGCGTACCCCTTTACATTCCCTTTGGCATCCGCCGTCACTGTCAGCCCATGCACCGGGCCTGCACCATGAATCTGCAAGGTAAGCATGTCCTGATCGCCCTTTAGCATACTGCCCATCATCACTGCGCCCGTCATCAGACGTCCCAAAGCCGCCGTCACCACAGGACTTGTATTATGGGCCTTGCGCGCCTCTTCCACCAGCTGTCTGGAAGTAACCGCAAATGCCCGGATTTGCGCATCCGCCGCCGTTGCTCTCACTAAATAATCTCCCATGTTATTTATTCCTTTCTGCCTTCGTTTCGTTTATAACTTTGTCCATCTCGAATAATTATTGCGGATACCCGCACTTTTTGTTCCAGTTCCCTCACGCCTTCTTAGCCACAACATAAATCCTCTCACTTTCCTTTGTCACGGCGCCGTGGGTATCCGCGTCTAAGGTCTCCAAAACCTGAAGTCCTGCCTCCTCTACCAGCCTGCACATCTGGTCTATCTCATATCCCCGCTGATAATGGGTCTCCTGAAACCTGCGAAACCCTTCTTCTCCCGCTCCTCTGGCAAAGATTGTCAAGTCATATTCATTTATCTCTTTCTCTTCATGGTAATAATTTTCCCAGATGAAACTGCAGTCTTCCCGGTTCTCCGCAATGGTCGTATCGCCTATCACACAGGCATACTTGTACACGGTATTAAAATCAAAGAGAAAAACGCCGCCCGGATACAGATAATTATGCACCAGCCGGAAAGTCCGTAAGATATCCCCTTCTTCTAACAGGTAATTGATGGAATCGCATACGCTGACCACCGCGCCTACCGTGCCGTAAAGCTCAAATTCCCGCATATCCTGCAGCAAGTACAAAATATCCAGTCCCGACGCGTCCCGCTTCTCCCTGGCGATCTGCAGCATCTCCTGGGCATTATCCAGGCCAATCATATCATATCCTTTCCTGGCCAGAAGTTCTGTCAATGTGCCGGTGCCGCAACCCAAATCCAATATGGTGTTTTTTTCCTGCCTGAGATTCCGGGCCGTCTGCTTATCCGATTCCTCTTCCTGCTCCAGCCCTGAAGCCTCCTTCACCCCATATTTTTCCAACATTTCCACCAGGAATGCACACCACTCCTCATAGGGCGTCTCATCCATAAACTCATCATATACCTGTGCAAAATCCGTGTATGCTTCCATTGACTCCTCCACGCCTAAATCATCTCTCCTGCCGCCATCATCAAACCGTCCTTCTTCCAGTCCGCACAAGCAGTCAACAACCCTGCTGCTCCTCTCCTGCAAACAGTACTTCCAGCTCCATTTCCCCGTCAAAATGGGAAGTCTGCCGGCCTATCCTCTCTAAGGGAAACACAAAAGTTGCATGTTCTGCAAAGGGCTCGTCACTGCCCACCGTCTCTATCTCTTCATCTTCCACATAAAGGGTCACTTTTCCCGGCACACCCTTTACTTTCAGATTCACCCATTCTCCCTCCGGCAGGGTATAGTCAAAGGTGTAGGTCCGTCCCTCTCTGGTAAAACCAACCCTGCCCGTATCCGGTTCCACCGCGTAAAAAGCCCACTTCGCGTATGCGCCGTCTCCCTCTGCAAGAATCTGTTCCTGGCAGGCACTGTCTTGCCCTTCCTGGGGCCGCTCTTCACGCCCCTGGGCTGGTTGAATCCGCCCGCTTTGGGCGCCTGTCCCTGGCTCCAGCCACACCTTCATCCGTATCTCATAATCGGGCACTGCCGCCTTTGCATCTTCATACGCTCTCAGACTGTGCATTTTAACCTTGTGGTTATAGACTTTTGGCAATGCATCCTCCATAGACTGTTTATCTGATGATTCCGGTTCATTTAGCTTCTGTACATCCTCTTCCGGTTCCGAGGCTCCCCAAAGTTTCACGGACAATACCGCTAGGGGCTCTTCGAAACGCACAAACAAATCATACTCGCTGATACCAATATCCAGACTGCCGCTCATATCATTCCAGATCATATAGGCGGCACCCAGCATCTTTGGCGAATAAGCCGGAATGATCTCCATCTGGTTATAATCATAAAACTTATTAGGGGCCCAATTTTCATGCAATTCCCTGACGTCCAGACAGTCATATCCGCCGCCCGGTATGATATAAAGGTGGCTGTTCTGCATATTGATCAAGGAATAACCCGCCTCATACATCTGCTGAGGGTCCGCCCACTGGGTACTCCATAGGTTCATCTGCAGATTTTCCGGGGAAGGCATCGTAGTACCCCCCATATTGCTGAGACTCCCCCACAGCCGCACCTGTTTGCCGTAGGCCTGCACCAGGTTATTGATTCTCACAAGGAACTGTCTATACTGCTCTCCGTCTCCATAATATTCATCCATGCCGATGTTCACAACAGGCGCCTTCCTAAAAGCGCCGCTATCCTGGGCAAGCGCTTCCTGCCATAACTGCTCCACCAGCTCCACCGCCTCTTCTTTTCCTAAATCAATCTGGTCTACCGATTCATTGCTGGTGCGCAGGGCATATGCAGGAAACAGCTTGGTAATGGCCAGGGAATGGGCCGGCGTATCAATCTCCGGCACCACCCTCACCCCATATATCCTGGCTGTCTCAATCAACTGGTCTATCTCTTCTTTCGTATAGGCATATTCCTGAGAGGTCAAAGGCTCCCCCCTCTCATTGACCATATCCGATGCCAGCCGGAAAGCACTGTCCGCCGTCATGGCCTGCTCGGCTGAATCGGTCAGGCCGCTGGTGGCAAGAATGGTATTGTCATTGAAATGAATCGCAAAATCATTCATCTTATACCAGGACATTGTCTCCATCATACGATACAGCGTCTCCAAAGACACCGGTTTTCTGGCCACATCGATACCGAATCCCCGCACCCTATAGAGGGGATAATCCCGGATTTTCCCCTGGGGTGCCTTGGGCAGCATCTCCATCATCGTGACGGTTCCCCAGCGTATGCCGGTCACACTCTCCGACCTTATGACACATTTGTCACTTATATCACAGGTATACCCTTCTTCTCCTAACCCATTGTTCTGCTCTGTGTACCCTAAGTAAATATCTCCCGGCCGCACATCCTCTATACTTCCCTTACAGACTGTCATTTGGGGGCTGTCCGAACAATCCGCATACTGTCTGGCAAAAAGTTTAGCCGCCTCCCAGAGGTCCTGCTCGTCCACGCCCACAATAATCCGCGATTTGTCTCCCACTTCAAAATATCCCGTCCCGCCGCACCACTCAGCTATAGCGGGAACACATTCCTTTGGACATGCATTGATCACTTCCTCAGCCTGTGAAACGTTCCCCTCTGCCGCAGGCACCTGCACGGTAAAAGAAACCTCTCTGGTATCCTCCCGGCCGCTCATATCCTCCACCTGGTATCCCACCGTCACCTCTTTGTCCTGAATGGTCTCATAAACCGTGCCCTCTGCTCCGATCACCTGCTCCAAATCCGCACCGAGGTAGGTAACGCGGTATCCTGCGGGCGCCTCCGCCATAACCAGTCGTCTGTCTCCGTTCTTTTCCGTTTTAATAACAGGTGGTTTTAAAAGATAAGCCGCAGGCTTGTCCGCATAGACCTCAAATTCATAAAGTGACACGTTCTGATACAGGTTAGAATAATCAGACTCCTCTTTCGACACCCCATAGGTAGACAGGCGCAGATACCGCACCTGCACGGCTTCCTCCAGAACGATTTCCTGACGCTTGGCCGCCGGCGCCTTGTCGAAACTCTGCAGCATCTCCCAGGTTTCACCATCCAGAGAGCCTTCCAGCGCATAGGAAATCACATTTCTGCGCTCCCATTTCAGTACAACAAAAGAAACTGAAATTTCTTCCGGAAATTCCAGTTGTATATAATGGGAAGCATCCTCCCAATTATTCTCACTCGACCAGCGGGAAGACAGTGTCTCATCATCTCCGTCAATGGCCATGGCCGCAGACAGATGCTCTTTCTCCACACTGTCGCAGGAAGCAATGACGCCCCTTTTCCTGGCAAGGTTTTTGTTCTCCCTGCCGCTGTCATGTCTGACTGCAAAAAAACCCGCCAATACGGCGCCTGCAAGAAGCGCTGCAATCAACCCTCCCGTCAGGGCCGCTCTCTTCTTCTCTTTCATCACATTATGCCTCATCTGTCACAAGCATGACAAACTTTTCCCTGTTTAACCCAGCAGTGCTCCCAGAAGTCCATAGGAAAAGACGGACATGATAATCGTAGCGATGGCAATGCCAAGCAGTTCCGCCAGGATTGCCTTCTTGAAATCAATATCCAGAAGCGCCGCAATCAAGGAACCCGTCCACGCTCCCGTACCCGGCAGGGGAATTCCCACGAAGAGCACCAGGCCCCAGAACTCATATTTCTTGATGCTGTCGCTTTTGCCCATGGCACGGTTCTCCAGCTTCTCAATGATGCCCTGGAACAGTTTAATCTTCTTCAGCCATTTGAAGACCTGCTTGATAAAAAGCAGGATAAAAGGAATCGGAATAATATTGCCAATGATACAAAAAGGAATGGCCGTGGTAATCGGCACCTGCAACAGGGAAGCCACAATCAGGCCGCCGCGAAGCTCCAGGATGGGAATCATGGAGATGATAAAAACCACCACTTCTTTGGCCACATACTTTCCCAGCGTATTGGCAAATGCAACTGCTAAACTTTCCATACTTAAATCCTCCCCTATCAGGACGAGCCGCCGTCTAGTGCCGCGCCCCTGTCCTTTATCGTCTCTTCATTAATATAAGTATATGTCTATTTCATCAGTAAATTCTTGCTGTCAGCTTCCTGCCTGCGAAAAGAATACTTTAAAATCATCTGCCGCAGACCTTATCCAGGGCCGCATACAACGCTTCCATCTGTTCGTCCGTGCCGATGGTGATACGCAGGTAATTGTCAATCCGCTCCTTGTTCCACCACCTGACATAAATGTCATTTTCTTTCAACCCTGCAAAGATTTCTTTCGCCTGTACCTTCTGATGAGATGCAAAGATGAAATTACCATAGGATTGGGGGAATGTAAAGCCCCGTTTTGCAAGTTCTGCCTCCGCCCGCGCCCGGGTTTTGATAATCTTATCACAGCAGGATTTGAAATACGCCCTATCCCGCACCGCTTCCACGCCCAGTTCCAGGGTCGGATAATTCAAAGTGTAAGAATTGACGGAATACTTTACGTCATGCAGATACTTGATTAACCGGGGACTGCCAAGCCCATAACCGATACGCATCCCCGCCATAGAGCGGGACTTCGAAAAAGTCTGCACCACCAAAAGATTATCATACATATCAAGCAAAGGCACCGCGCTTACGCCGCCAAAGTCGATATATGCCTCGTCCACAATCACCACCACATCCCGGTTAGCCGCCACAATCTCCTCCACCTGGTCTAACCCCATGAGTATCCCGGTAGGCGCATTGGGATTGGGAAAAATCACCCCGCCGTTTGGCTGACAATAGTCCCCCGGCCTGATGCAGAACTGTTCATCCAACGCCCTTGTCTCATAAGGAATCCCATAAACTTCCGCCCAGACATCATAGAAGGAATAGGTGATATCCGGAAACAAAATAGGCCTGTTCCCATGAAAGAAAGTCATGAATGCCATAGACAGCACATCGTCCGACCCCACGCCGATAAAAATCTGGTCCCTTCCCACATGATAATATTCAGCCAGTTCCTCCGCCAGAGCCGTCTGCTCCGGGAACGCCGGATAAAGACGCATCCTGTCCGCCGAAAGCCGCTCCAGGGCCGCAGACACCCCCGGTGCCGGCGGGTAAGGACTCTCATTGGTATTCAATTTAATAACACCTGGCTGGTTTGGCTGTTCTCCCGGCACATACGGCGTCACCTTACGTACATTTTCTTCCCATTTCATATTGTCATTCTTCTCGCTTTCTCATATCTGTTATACATCTATCATAATTGGGCATATGTTCTGGCTCCTTATGGCTCTCTATTTCCCTGCAAAATGCGGCATCTTCGCATTCGCCAAAACATATCCCTATTACGCCTTATGTTCCTGCAAAAGCCGCTCATACTCTGCCACCTGCTCCGCATTGCCAAGCGCCCGGTAACAGTCTGCCAGTCCCTTTAACGGAATTTCTCTCCCGCTGCGGACACTTAAGATACACTCCGTCTCGTAAGCCGCATTATAAAACCACACCACAGCCTCGTCATAATCCTCAATCTGCCTGTAATATTCTCCCAATTCACAGCAGATCTCCGCACAGCCGTCGCAGGCAACCACTTTCATGGCATATTTAAAAAAGTCCGCCACATCCCCTGCAAGCCGGGCCGCCCGGGCCGCCACACAGGCCGCCTCTTTAAGCTCCTCATCCCCCCGCATACTGTCCGTGCAGGATGCCTGAAAGAAAGCTCTGGCCGCCAGGAAATCCTTCTCCTCTCCGGAAATAAAAAGCTCCTTCGCATAAATATTGTGGAGCCTCTTATCCAGAATCTCCCCTGCCCTCGTCAATCTCTCAAAAGCCGCCAAATCCCTGTCTTTATGGCTGTTCTGGGGCATGTGGCATATCTCTATTTCGCTGTCATAAATAACAGGCGTAATTGCTACCTGTTCATGAACGGCGCCCTGCCACCAAAAGGTCCTGTTTCTCTTAAAAAGCTTGGGTCTCAGTTCTTTGTCAAAGTTGTAGATAGTTCCGTGGGAAAGCTGGTTAGCATAATACATCTGCACAATCTCAATCTCCGGCAGAAGAGTCTGCTTTAACTGTAAAAAGGCCGCCCGGTTCTTCTCATCTAACATCTCGTCCGCATCCGCCGAATAAATATACTCCATCCCGGCCTTGGAAAAAGCAAAATTGCGGGCTGCCGAGAAATCATCAATCCAGACAAAATCATAGACTTTGTCCGTGTACTTGGCCGCAATCTCCTTCGTGGCATCCGTTGACCCCGTATCCACAATGATAATCTCATCCATCAGGCCTGCCAGACTATCCAGACATCTTTGTAAAATCTGCTCTTCATTTTTTACGATCATACACAGGCTGACTGTAATCATAGTTCCACCTTTCCTTATATCTAAACAGTTGCTGCCTGTCAAGCAGCTCTACTGAATCCTTACATTTCGATAATAAATATCCTGCAGCATCCGCTCCTCGATGGGAAGCCAGGCTTCACTTCGTCCCGCCCGTAAAAGCAGACTGCCATACCGATGCCTTTTTACAAATGCCGGGGAGGCTGATACCCGATATCTGGTGGTATAGGACATATCCCCTAGTCGTTCCCGCATATTTATGACATATGTGCCATTTATCTTTCTCAGGTATTCTCTTCCCAGAAACCGGTATCTTTTACCATCCCAATTATATATCCGCACCATATGCCAGCGCATAAAGTGCCGTACACAAAGCAATATGCCTGCAAGCAGACACAGCATCGTAATAACCTGTACCCAGATCGTCTCTATAGCCGGCATATCTTTTCCTCCCAAAAGTAATCCACCAAAGCTTGATTCCGTCAATAGCGTATCACACTCCCCCGCCGATTGCAATTCAAACCCGCAGGGCATTGGACGCCGCTTTGCGGCTCACCCTTTAAAACAAATCCACATTTCGCCCCAGACGATGAAGCAGGCGCCCTGCCCTCATCCGCAAAACCGCAAGTCCCCGCTGCAACATAAGCGGCAGCACAATGCCCGCCGCCAGATAGACCATCTTGAAAGCCTCCGAGCCTTTTACCAGATAACAATAATCAATATCCGTATAGAATCGTTCAAAGTCGAAATCCGCCAGATATCCTGTTCGCCCGGCAATACCGGCCAGCATCATTTTAATCAGCATAAATACCATGATATGGTGCATCATCACCGAAAAGGTATTCTGCCCCAGACAAACCACCGCCCTGTTTCCTCCGCAGACGGGCGCAAGAACTTTCGCCACCCGCAGCCAGAATGCTATCCCTGTTACCACCGTCACATAAGGAATCACCGGGCCGTTGGCAAAAGCCGTACACCACACGCTGCTGTATGCCAGCCCGTTACAACACAAATTCAATAACACCTGTATTCCCAGAACAATGGCAAAATAGGGCAGGTTTCCCAGCCTGTCATGGGCCTCCAGCTTACAACGGTAGAACTGTCCCATCTGGAAACAGGGATAGAGGAAGAGAATCCTTCCCGGCATCTTATATAGGCCCCACACATGCCCGGTAATGGAAAGCCATACCACCGTCATGCCCACCGCCAGGGTTCCGGCAAGAATCAGCCGCTCATCCTCTAAATGAACTGCCCTAAGCACCATCCGCATGAACAGATTCATCACCTCTATGACAAAAAGCACCGGCACAAACCAGGCCGCGAAATGATAAAGATACTGATAACCATGCAGAAAAGGATCCAGAAACAGTGTCTTGACAGTAATCGGCTCCCCCAGCGTAAAGTTACCGCCGGCACGCAGCCCCCAGGCAATCAGACCATAAATCACATTCCAGATAAAATAAGGGACAAGCAGTCTGCAGGCTTTCTTTTTGATATAGAAATAAGGCCGCTGCTGCTCTTCTTTCTTATAAAAGTAGCCGGAAATAAACATAAAGAGCGGTACATGAAAGGAATAATAGGGAAAGAGATCTCCCACGGTCAGAATATTATAACCCAGATGCCCCGCCGCCACCATAACGATAGCCAGAGCCGAGAGAATGCCAAACGCGGCGTTATAGCCCTTTGGCAGTGTATTTATTTTTGTATCCGTTTCACATGACATATCAGGCATCTATAAACCATCTCTTTTTGTGCTATTATAGTATTTTACCGATGTTTTTCCTCTACGCGGCTTCAACAAGAATACCGAAGTAATTCTTAAGGCGCAGAGTGCTGACTCTGCGTCAATTGTACCATGCTCCCCCTATAATATCCATAAAAACAAAAGATATTGATAAATAAATGGAAAACCGCTAGAATAGGCGTAGTAAACCTGTCCCGGCACACAAAGCGCTCGAAGACAAAAACCCTGACAGAAAAGAGAAACATGCCATGCATCCAACTCCCGTAAGACGCCAAACAATTCCATATCTGCTCCTAATTCTGGCCCTCTTCGCCGTCCTGACGGCCTGCGCCACAGACAGTTCCAGCCGCAAACCATCTGCTGTCCTTGCCAGTGAGGAATCCCTTCGTGCCTCGGAAATTGTATTTGATATAAACGATCAGGAAAACACCTTCCTGTCTCCTGCCTCCATTCCTACAAATCCTTATCCTGATTTGAGTGTACCCACCTATATCACCAAAGTGGAGGATACCTACTTTATCGTTGACTGCTACCATGACCAGGTGATTTATCATGACAATCTCACCGACCCGCTCTCCAAGTGGCAAGTTATGACCAACGAAATCAGCAAAGGCCACACCCTGGCCAGCGACGGACTGGTATATCTGGTAGATGATACGGAGAATAACCAGATTCTGGTCTTTGAGAAAAAAGAGGGCGTTTTCTATCACACCCAGACTTTTACAGAAATCGGCAGCCGCCCCCACTATATCATATATGACCAAAACACACAGACCTTCTATGCCTTAAGTTCCATGAGCGGCGAAATGTATCTCTTTCGTCACGACCCGGACGACAGCCGTATGCATCTGACCAAAATCCATCAGATCGAACAGCTTGCGGGCACCTATGTGAGATCTTTCACCATTTCCGGTAACGATATCTACTTCGTCTCCGGCATACTCGGAAGCCCCGCCATCCTACAGGCGGACCTTGATACTTTCGAAATTCGAAAGACCTATCCCGTTCCGGACTCCATGGCCGGTATGGTTCAGCTGACCATAGCCGAAAACCACTACTTCATTACAATATCAACTGATATTAATGGTAATCAGGACTATGCCACCATGGTACACACAGACGATTTATCGAAATTAATTGAAGGAAAATATGAAGACGTGTATGAGTGCTTTATAGGCGGAGGCACGCCATATTACGTGACTTTCATAGATAACAGTTACTATTTGACAGAGCACAGAATTCCCGAACATTCCATTTGGAGATTTAAGATAACAGATGGTTCTATATCCCATGTGGAGACCTTGTACTAATATGGCCTCCACATGACTTTTCCGACATTAAATCTGAATTTAACAATTCATTCTCGCATTTTTGCCTTTAAACGAATCTTCTTAGACCTCTGCTGTTGTCTTCTCTTTTCATAGATTTTAAAATTAAATCATCTTTTATATTTTTCTTTAAGTCTTCTATCGCGCTCTTCTTTGGACACTACCTCATCAGAAAGATTGCTCTCTTCCAGAAATTTTTGCAATCTCGCAATCTCCTCCTTTGAATAGGACTCATAATACTTATAGCAAAACGTTTTAAAGCGGCAGCTCCGCTTACTGCAGTCCTTAATCCTAATACACTTAATCCAGTATACAACTCGTGCCACATTAAAAACCACAATCATCGCCACAAACAAGAACATAAAAATGCATATGAGCAAATGAAATATCATCTCCATACTCCCCTGTCTCCTTTACATTTGTTATGTTAAGAATAACACATCCTTCATCAACTCACAATATTAGTTTGACGATTTTTATAAATATACTATAAAAAGGAGCCATTTTTGCACATTCCATGCAAAAATGGCTCCTTTTATCATGCCTGTCTGTTACATATCAAGATATTCCACTTCACCGCTGCCGATATGATAGTATGCCCCGCATACTTTAACACCATCTTCCTTATCATGCATGTCGAGCTTTTCTCTGATCAGCTCCACTGCCCGTTTAACATTCAGACAACACGCCTTGTACTCATCCTTCTCATCACCGATGGCTCTGTGAATTTCATCTGTTATGTATTGAATGAATCCGCCCGGATTTCCCTCTAACGCCGCTCCTACAGCGCCGCAGTGCTCATGTCCGAGCACTACTACCAGTTTGCATCCAAGGTGATCTGCCGCATATTCAACACTTCCCAGCTGATGATTATCCATCACATTTCCCGCCACGCGAATAACAAACAATTCGCCGATTCCAGCTGCAAAAATGCTCTCCGGTATTACTCTGGAATCCGAACATGTTATAACAATCGCGTAAGGAATCTGACCCTCGTCACAAGTTTTCTGTCTGATCTTGGGTGAAACATCCCCTGGATTCGTCTCTGCCTGCAGATAACGCTTATTTCCTTCCTGCAGTTTCTTAAGTGCCTCTGCAGCCGATATATTTTCACTGTGCATAACATTTCCCTCCGCTCTATATTCGTTGATAGATTTATGATCTTACTGTCAGATTTCTGCTGACTATGCATATTTGAGGACGCAGCACGCCTCATACCAGTCATTACACGGTCTTAAACTTCTCAATATAAACCGGGAAGGTATCCGTACCCTTCATCTCCTTGCCGGCTGTGATGGTAACATTCTTGTCAGTAATAAGATACTCCACATTGGCACCAGATTCCACCACAGTATCCTGCATCAGAATACAATTCTTAATCTTAGCGCCTTTACCAACTTTAACGCCACGGAAAATCACGCTGTTTTCCACTTCGCCTTCAATCACACAGCCGTCTGCCATCATCACATTCTGAATCTTTGCCCCATCCTTGTAATGAGTCGGATTATCGCCGCGAATCTTCGTATAAATAGGCGCTGCCGAGAACAGAGCATCCAGGTTATAGTCATCCAAAAGCTTCATATTCTCTTCAAAATAACTCTTCATACCGGTGATACGAGCCACATAACCCGTGTACTTGTATGCCTGTACGTTCAGCTTGCTAAGCTGCGGCATGATCACGTCGCGCATGAAGAAGGACCTTCCCTGCATATACGCCGTGCTGATCAGCTCAATCAAAAGCTCACGATTGATCACAAAAATATTCATAGAAGTATTCTGTACGCCGCTTGTCTTCGGATTGATGCTCACTTTGCGAATACGTCCCTGCTCCAAATCGAAGGTGTAATAGAAAATCCTGTCACTGGTCTGATAATCCAACAGCTCCTTCGGAAGTTCCTGCTCATTGTAAGCAATTGTGATATCTGCCGCACTGTCCGCATGTGCCTGAATCATGGCATTGAAATCAAAGTTCACCACCACATTAGTATCTGACATGACCACATATTTTTCTTTCTGGTCTTTTAAGAAATCCAGAAGATTTGCCAGGGCGCCTGCACGTCCCACATAAGGGCCGCCCACTTCCTTCTCTGCAAAAGGCGGGAAAATATGTAAGCCGCCGTTCTTGCGGACCAAATCCCACTCACGCCCGGATCCCAGATGATCCATCAGGGAATGATAGTTCTTATTTACAATCACAGAAATATTGTCAATGCCGGAATGTGTCATACTGGACAGGATGAAATCAATGATACGATAACGGCTGGCAAAAGGGATAGACGCCATCAAACGCACACTGACCAGTTCCGGAACCAAAGCATCATAACTGTTAGGGAAAATAATACCGACTATATTTGTGCTTGATTTTATCATTCTACTTCACCACCTTCTACATTTTTATTTATCATAGCATTGGGACCTATCACAACATTCTCGCCAATGATAACGCCCGAAGCGATGGTCGCTACGCCGCTTTCTTCCTCTGTGGGCATTGCGCCTACCACAGCGTTCTCACAGATCGTCACATTCTCTGCCACGATACAGTGTCTCACAACCGCGCCGGCCTTGATCGTTGTACCGCCCATGACAACGGCATCCTCCACAACCGCACCGGCTTCTACTTTAACACCGCCAAAAAGAACAGAATGCTTTACCGTACCTTTAATCCGGCATCCATCTGTAATCAAAGCGTTTTCCACCACTGCGCCCGTGTTGATCTTGTGCCCTGTCATACCTGCATTACGGCTGTAAATCTTCCAATCCTCGTCGAAAAGATTGATACCGCTGTGCTCAGGGTCCAGAACCTCCATATTCGCTTCCCACAAAGAAGAAATGGTTCCTACATCCTTCCAGTACCCGTTAAAATGATAAGCGTACATCTGCCGTTTATCACGAAGCAGATTGGGAATAATATTATTGCCAAAGTCATTCTCTGAATTCGGGTCCGCCTCGTCCTCTTCCAGATACTTCTTTAAAATATCCCAGTTGAAAATATAGATGCCCATAGAAGCCAGATTAGATTTAGGCTCCTTCGGTTTTTCCTGGAACTCTGTAATCTTATCATTCTCATCGGCTACCATCAGGCCAAAACGGGATGCCTCCTCCCACGGAACCTCCATAACGGCAACGCTGAATTCCGCGTTCTTCTCCTTATGGAATTCCAGGAAATCACTGTAGTCCTGTTTACAAATCTGATCGCCCGAAAGAATGATAACGTATTTCGGGTCATAGCGCTCAATAAATGATATATTCTGATAAATCGCATTTGCCGTACCCTTATACCAGTCTGACCCGTGCGCTTTCTGATAAGGCGGCAGTACATGCACTCCGCCATAGAGACGGTCTAAATCCCATGGCTGACCATTACCGATATATTCATTTAACACCAGTGGCTGATACTGGGTCAGGATACCTACAGTATCAATACCTGAATTGACGCAGTTAGATAGCGGGAAATCAATGATACGATATTTGCCGCCAAATGGAACTGCTGGTTTTGCAAGCTTTTCTGTCAATGCATAAAGACGCGAGCCTTGTCCGCCGGCAAGAAGCATTGCAATCATTTCTTTTGCCATAATACGATTCCTCCTATTTTTCTTAATAATCAAATTATATAACATATAGGAAGATATTCCTAGAAAAATTGTAAACTTTATGAAAAAAATATATATTTGAATAAAAAATATGTGCATTGTGTATAATGAACTGACGGTTTCTCACTTTAGGACAACCGACTAACATTTCTGACATAACATAATCAGACACATTATATGCCAGATTCTACTTGCTCGACATTATGTAAATTGCTTTTCTCCCTGTCCGGCCCAAATATAATAGCTATTAAAAATATGGCACATTCAATCCCAGGCAATATATATCTTGGATCCTGCGCAGGCACCGCAATCAGCAGCATACCACTGTTTGCGATGATAGGTAACAGCACAATCAGAAAACGACACCTTTCCTGTAAAATCCAAATAACACCACTAAATAAAAATATAAACAATGCCACACCGCCTCTTGCATATATTGTGTCCGTCAAAGGCATATTATATATAAAATTTGTCCATAAATCCGTATATTTAAATGAAGTAAAATAAGTAATATTCTCATCTTTTGCTGCTGCACATATTGGCCATTCATATCCATCATTTGGCTTCGCCATTTTCCATACGATATTGTTCATGTCAAATATCGTTTTTATATAAATACATAGATGTTTTAACAACAATCTCGCATTTACTATCAATAGTTCCCTTCCATAATTTTCCGTGTCTACCAAATCGCTGACAATATTTATACGGTCGCCAATTTTTCCCCAACTTCTTGCCACATCATCAGCCCAGTATTTATTATAACAATCCCCCCCATTCCTCTACAGGCATTATTTTTTCAAGAACCTCGATATCTTCCGCTTCAAATGCAGCACCATAAGATACTGCGCCACTAATCGTTACCATCGGCATTGTATATTTAATATACGCCGGATTTTTAGCAGCATTTAATACATGCATGAATCCCACATTAACCAGCAAAAATAGACAAACTTGAAATACTGTTATGCCAACCAGGTATTGGCAGTCTTTCTTCCGTCTTTTCATGAAAAAATATACTGCTAATGAAACAAAAGACATCAACACTACAACATTTCCCCCATGGCGGCATAAACTTACAAAAGCACCGCCAATCGTAAGAGTCAGAATATCCTGCCATATTACATTTTGCTTTTTTACAATATGATAAATTCCTACGGTAATCGCTAATATTCCCATTGAAAATACAACATCTTTATACATTACTTCCAGATAGTTAAATGGAACTGCAACAAATATAAGGACCGCCGTATAAATCTTCATATTTTTCGTACTCTCCTCATGGAGAACATCCAAAATATATGCATTTAAAAAAATCCATAAAATTGTCTGCACCACATTAACAGCAAAAGTACTTTTCCCAAAAAAGCTACATAATACGACAAACAATTCATAACCTAATGTCTGCCATGCATCCCACTCTCTCTCGCATACATGACCCCACAACGCTGTAACATCGTCTCGCACCCATATTCCAGGATATGTAGAAAACAAATAGACAACAGATAACGAACTAATGATTCCCAGGCAGCACCTATAATCCTTTTTACTGTACCCCCCCCCCCTATCCTATTCTCTAGCGCGGCATGTATCATATACCGGACAAGAACAAAAGCAGATACACAAACAGCCGGGATATATATCATATATGCCCACACCTGTATAGTATGTGCTACGGTAGACGAATATACATTGATCAGAGAGTCTATATGTAAAAACCCACTACCTAAAATATCAAATATTGATATCATTATTACGAATAACACGCTCAATATTGTCGTTGCAATTATTTCACTCTTTTTATAGGTCATTTTCATATTTTTATGCCTCATATATACAAGCGCTAACTTTGCTAAAACGATAAGTCCTATCGAAACATATACCGCACTGCCAATCAGTGTTTCCGATACAACTAGAAAAGGAATGCATGCCACTGTCAGTAAACACTCAATTCCCATCATAATCTTTAATCTCATTAATACACCCTCCCTTGTCCTCTTCTGTTTATAAGTATACAGAAAAAACTGCATCATAACAATGCAGTTTTTCATAAAATCGATTTCTCTTATTCCCCGGACACCTGGGTTCCGTCCGCTTTCATGTGATACTTATCCTTGTAAATCAACTGCGAAATAGGCACAATCTCATACCCCTTATCCTGCAGTCCCGTAATCACCGACTCTAACGCGTCGGCTGTGTACTTGGCGCCGTTATGCATCAAGATGATCGCCCCGTTGTTCAGCTTGTCGGATTCCACCACGCGGGTAACGATATCGTTGACGCCATAGTCTTTCCAGTCCAAAGAATCCTCTCTAGATACATATGTAAAGTAAAATAGTGAAA
>CAJUFU010000044.1 GCA_910585555.1 uncultured Lachnospiraceae bacterium | reverse complement strand
GCGTACCGCAAAAAACAGTGTGTTTTTAGACCTTTTTCAAGATAAAAAGAATTTGTTGAAGCTGTATAAAACATTGCACCCAGAGGATACAGACGCAACAGAAGATACGCTGGATATTGTAACGATAGACAATGTTTTGACAGATAATCTCTATAATGATTTGGGCATAATGGTAGGTAACAACAGATTGCTTTTGTTGTTGGAAGCGCAATCGAGTTGGACGGTAAATATTTTAATCAGAATACTTCTGTATTTAGCACAGAGTTACCATGAATATTTTGAGCGAACCAGTCAGAGTCTGTATAAGAGCAAGAAAGTAAAAATGCCAAAGCCCGAATTATATGTGATATACACTGGCAACAAAGGCAGAAAACCCGATACCATATCTTTATCGCAAGAGTTTTTTGACGGTGCAAATATTGATCTTGAGATAAAAGCCAAAGTCATATATGAAAGCGACAAGGACAATATCATCAATGAGTACATTGTTTTTTGTAAAGTTTTTAACTCGCAGATAAAAGAGCATGGAATGACGAAACAGGCAGTTACAGAAACAATCCGTATTTGCAAGGACAGGAACATCTTAAAACAGTATCTAAGCAGCAAGGAAGTGGAGGTAGTAACGATTATGATGAGTTTATTTGATGACGAGCAGATTATGAGGACTTATGCGAAAGATATGGAAAGAGAAACAACAAAAAGAAACGTGATAACAATGATAGAAAGAGGACGTATTAAAGTGGAAGAAGTTTCTGCCTTTTTCCCCGAATTGACATCAGATGATGTAAAAGAAATCGAAAGAGCGGTTATGCAATTAGCATAATCAGGAAAACAATTCCCTATCAACGAAACAGCGTAAAGGCGCATGGAACAGTAAATTGTGAACCATGCGTCTTTTTTTGCACCTAAAGGAGGAACATGAAACACAGGGCAGACTGAGAAAAAGTAATGAAAAATGATGAATATGTCCTTGATTACAAATTTTCTTACTTCTGCCGGTCCAAAAGTTCTTTCAGCGCCTCATCTCCCACGCTCACCCAGGCATCCTCCTCTTCTTCGTTTAATCCCAGATATTCCCTCAGCGTCACCAGTGTATCACTAAATCCCCAATCCTGGCTATAGTCGTCAATTGCCTCGAATTCTATCTCTCCTGACAGATATTTTTCCTTAAATTTCTTCTCCATGCTTTCCGCCATTTCTCCTCCGTTCCAAATACCTTTTCAGCCTAACCGCCATGATTCCACACTATTTTAAACCGTCTTCCCGTGCCTTTTTCTCCACCATCTCATAAGTGGGCGTAGGCACGCCATACTTTTTGCCCATCCGCACCACTTCATAAATCAGCCCGTCAATCTCAGAGGGTTTCCCGGCATAGATATCCCGCTGCATGGATGTGCTCGCCGTAGGATTTAAGGAATCCAGAATCCGCAAATTGGTGGCCACAATGTCTACCAGGAAAGGAACCCCCATGGCCACTGCCAGTGCGTCCACCTCTTTCATAAGCTTCACAAACATATCTCTGGGGTCTCCTGTTTTCTGCACTTCCCCGGCGGAAACATGGTAGTAAAGGCCGCAGGCCGCCATGGGCGACACATAGGCAAATTTCTGCAGAGCGTCCCGCCTGATATGATCTGACAGTACACCCTCAATGCCGCTCTCTTTTAAATCCTTCGCTACTTCAAGCAGTTCCGGCCTGAGTTCTTCTTTCTCTCTCACACCGTACACAATGCGGAAGATATCGCCGTTCTGCCAAATGATACCCGGCTCTTTAATCTCTGCCGCCACATAAATACAGCCGTCTGTCACAAGCAGCTCTGGCAGTTCCTCCTGCAGTCTGCTTCCGGTTCCATAGATATTTAAGATAGGGATAACGATGGACGTCTCTTTGGCCACACGTCTGATAAAGGGCGCTATATCATCCAAAGAATACCCTTTCACACACACAAAGATAATATCCGGCCGTTCGTCATAATGTTCCATGTCCACCGCTTTCACAGGAAAAACCGTATAATTTCCCTTTTTGGTGGTCTCCATCTTAAGACCTTCTTCCTGCATTTTCTTAAGATGTGCGCCGCGGGCAATCAGCGTTACATCTTTGCCCGCCTCCGTCATATAGGCTCCGATGCTGCCGCCGGTGCCGCCCGCGCCAATCACTAAATATTTCATAGAAACCTCCTTATCTTCTTTTATTTTATAATGCATAAATTTGATGAAATTCTTTTTACAGAAAGCCACTGTCACATTCACATTTTAGCCGATTCCCCAGCGAATGACAAGCGTTAAACGGCATACGAAATATCTTACGGATTATCATGAAAACCACCCGGCCTTCTGTCCCAAGAATAAAGCCTGCTGGAAATTGCCAAAATCATATTGACACTTCCAGCGATTGGGTCCATAATATCTACGATTATGAATACCTCTTTTTAATAGGAAGAAACTTTTTCGGAGGAAGATAGAAATGTTTGTACTTTTTTTCCTTGTATGGGTTATTTTTAACGGGCAGCTCACCTTGGAAATCGCCCTCTTCGGCGTTGCGATTGCTGGGGCGATGTACTGGTTTATCTGTAAATTCCTGAATTACAAGTTAAGATATGACCTTTTTTTTCTGAAAAAGGCTCCCCTCTTAATCCACTATCTGGTAACACTCATAATTGAAATCCTGAAGGCAAACGGCGCTGTTTTTAAAATGATCTACAGCGCCAAATATGAATTAGAACCGGCTATTGTTCATTTTAAAACAGATTTACAGACCACTTTTGCGCGTGTACTTTTGGCCAATTCCATTACCCTGACACCAGGTACGATTACCGTCTCTTTGAAGGATGATGAATACACGGTACACTGTCTGGATAAAGAGCTTGCAAAAGGTATTGACTCCTCTGTCTTTGTAGAACTTCTTAGAAGAATTGAAAGGAAGGGCTGAAATGATATATCACACGATTTATATTACAATGTTGATTTTATTGTCCTTTATGCTTCTGGCCTGCCTAATCCGTGCTGTCAGAGGGCCCCTCATTGCTGATAGACTGGTGGCCGTCAATATGATGGGAACCATGGTCATGGTCATCATCGCAGTCCTGGCATTGATGCTTAAGGAAGGATATCTGGTGGATATCTGTCTAATCTATGCGATGATCAGCTTCTTAGCCGTAGTGGTGCTTTCTAAGGTATATATCGGTATCTACGAAGAGAAACACCACCAAAAGGAGTCTCATATAAACGATACCATAAAGGAGGAGATGTCTGATGGAAACCCTTGAATGGCTGAAAATCATTGTCGGCAGTGCATTTTTGCTCTGCGGCGTAGTTATCTTTTTTACAGAGATATTCGGCGTTTTTCATTTTAAATACGTACTCAACCGGATGCACGCGGCCGCTATGGGCGATACACTGGGCATCACTTCCTGTCTGATTGGATTGATGATATTTTCCGGCTTCAATTATACTACTTTAAAGATTTTATTAATCATTATTTTTTTATGGTTTGCCTCTCCGGTCTCTTCTCACGTACTTTCCAGACTGGAAGTTGCAACCAACGAAAATCTATCCGAACACTGTGAGATTTATGAAGATTTAACGATACTCGAACAAGAACTTGCCTGCAGTGAAACGGCGGAAAGTAGAAAGGAGGAACAATCATGACGGCTTTTCAGATTATATTGATGGGTCTTTTGATCATCTGCGCAATCTCTGTCAGTTTCTCCAAAAACTTGTTAAATTCTGTTCTCATCTACATGTCCTTCAGTCTGGTCATGTCCCTATTATGGATTTGTTTGGAATCCCCAGACCTTGCCATCACAGAAGCTGCAGTCGGTGCAGGTATCACCAGCGTGCTGTTTTTTGTGACGCTCAAGAAAATACATGCCATTAACGTTGCAGAAAAAGCGGAGGAAAAGAAGGATGAGTAAGAAAAGGCCCTCAGAGGAATATCATAAAACATTTGCCTATCATTTTTTTCGTTGGCTTTCCGGCGAAAAAGATCCTTATCTGGGAAATTTGGAGATGAAGCCCCAGCCGGAATATAAGACAGATTCGGCGCTGCAGCTTCGGCACGAAAAGGAACATGACGCGATTCTTGATAAGGTCTATGATACAGAGCATAACAAAGTACTGAAACTTTTTCACCGGCTGTATCATGCCACAAGCATTCTTTTTTGTCTGTTTTTGATGGCACTGCTTTTAGTGACAATCTCTCACCTGCCGGCCACCGGCGCCGCACAAAAGCCTGTCAACAATGAAGTTGCCGGACGTTATATAGAGAAAGGTTTAGAGGAGACCGGCGCTGTAAACATTGTGGCCGGTATGATCTTAGATTACAGGGCCTTTGATACGCTGGGGGAATCTCATGTCCTTTTCGTAGCTACCATCACGGTTCTTATCCTGCTTCGTCTGGATAAAAATAAAAAGGGAGAACTTAGTTCTCTGGCAAAAGATATGAATCCAAATGACCGTGTCTATGAGCCCAAAAACGATGCTATTTTGCAGCTGGTGGCGACCTTCCTGGTCCCAATCATTATCATCTTCGGCATTTATATCATATTGAACGGACACTTAGGCCCCGGCGGCGGCTTCTCAGGCGGTGCCGTCATCGGTGCGGGCCTGATTTTATATTTAAATGCTTTTGGATTCCAGAAGACGGAACGGTTTTTTACGGAGAAGACTTATAAGTGGATATGTTTCTTTTCCCTCTCCTTCTACTGTCTGGCCAAAAGCTATTCCTTTTTTACAGGTGCCAATCACCTGCACAGTATCATTCCAAAGGGTACGCCCGGCGCAATACTTTCGGGCGGTCTGATCTTGCCCCTCAACATTGCTGTGGGGCTGGTGGTTGCCTGCACCATGTATGCGTTTTATGCTATGTTCCGTAAAGGAGGATTTTAAAATGGGGCCAAATCTTTGGATGAATTATGGGGAGGCTGTGGCTGCGATTCTATTCTGTATCGGTTTCACCAATCTCCTCTTACAGACAAATCTGATCAAAAAAATTATAGGATTGAACATCATGGATAGTGCAATCTATCTTTTTCTGGCTGAAAAAGGATATATTGCCGGACGGGTTGCGCCCATCGTTACAGACGGAGTAACCAGTGTGGAAGCCTACATCAACCCGATTCCCAGCGGCCTGGTGCTGACCGGCATTGTGGTATCCGTATCGGTGTCTGCGCTGATGCTGTCCCTGACCATCCGTCTCTATATCAGATATCATACGCTTGACTTAGACGAAATCGCCGCACAATTGAAAAAGGAGGGCAGATAAATGGACTTTGTCTGTAATTTCCCCTTTTTTTCTATCCTGTTAAGTCTGTTTTCCGGCACCATATGCTCCATACTTCCGGGCCGGGCGGCCAAAATCGTTAACCGCCTGGTGATTACGGCAATCGCCATTATGTCAGGTATCCTCCTTGTGTACCTGTTAAATACAGGGGAAAGTTTTGTGTACTGGATGGGGCACTTTCCTGCTCCCTGGGGCAATGAAATCCGGGCCGGTGTCCTGGAAGCCGGCATGGCGCTGTTTTTCTGTATCATTATGTATCTATCTATGGCCGGCGGCGCACACAAGCTTTTTAACGAGGTGGAAGAGAGCAAGCATAATTTGTATTATATTCTGATTAACCTCCTCCTGAGCTCTCTGCTTGCACTGGTCTATACCAACGATATGTTCACAGCCTATGTTTTTGTGGAGATTAATACCATCTCCGCCTGCGGTCTTATCATGATCAGACAGGTGGGCCGCACCATCGAAGCCGCTGTGCGTTATATGATCATGAGCCTCTTAGGTTCCGGTCTTTTACTGTTTGGTCTGTGTATCATGTACGATCTCACCGGCCATCTGCTTATGAGTAATATAAAAGAGTCCGTGGCTCTTTTGATGCAAAACGGCGAATACCAGATTCCTCTGATCGTCTCCATAGCACTGATGTGTATTGGCCTGTGTATTAAGAGCGCCCTGTTTCCTTTTCATGCCTGGCTGCCGGATGCTTATGGATACTCTACGGTATCCTCGGCAGCAATCCTGTCGAGCCTGGTATCCAAAGGATATATTTTCCTGCTAATTAAGATTATTTACCGGGTCATTGGTTTTGATATCTTTAACAGCACACGGATCATCGACGTACTGTTTGTCTTCGGATTGATGGGTATGATTTTCGGTTCCCTCAGTGCTATCAAAGAAAACGATATTCGGCGAATGATCGCTTTCTCTTCCGTGGCACAGATTGGTTACATTTATATGGGCTTTGGTATGGGCACACAGGCCGGTATGGTGGCCAGCGTCTTCCATATCCTCTCTCACGCCGCCACCAAATCTTTGCTGTTTATCGCCGCGATCGGCCTCACGGAGGTGTCCGGCGGAAGCCGTAAATTTATTGACCTGACCGGCGCCGGCTATCGCAATAAATGGGCGGGGGTGGCATTTACGGCAGGTTCTTTATCGATGGTAGGCGTACCGCTGTTTTCGGGCTTTATCAGCAAACTGTTGTTTGCCCAGGCCGCCGTGCAGGTGGAGGGCAAAATGCTGGCGGCGCTGATTGTCCTAGGCATCAGTACGGTTTTAAATGCTATTTACTTTATGAAAACAGTTATCCGTATCTATGCCACCACAGGTGATACGGCTTATCCTAATATGACCTTTAAACAGATGAAGGTTCATGCTGTTGTATTGGTATTTTTCATCCTGCTAAACGTCATCTTGGGTGTCAGTTCCCAGCCGATTGTTGACATGATCGAACAGGGACTGGCTATGTTCGCATAAGGAGGTGTGGGTATGTATCTGATTCTTTTACCAATATTTTTTCCCATCCTTGCAGGTTTTTGTCTGCTGGTCTGCCCCAAAAAGCCTGACCGGAAGTTGCTCATTATCACCACCGGTATCTGTCTTGTGGTTACGGCTATGCTGATTCTTTGCACACTGCTGTCAGGTAAACAAGAACTTACTCTTTTTTATCTGACCAGGACACTGCCGATTTACTTCAAGATTGATGAGGTGGGGATACTTTTCTGTCTTCTGACGGTAGTGGTCTTTGTGGGCGCAGGATTTTTCTCCTTTGTCTACATGACGCATGAGCAGAAGGAAAAGCGTTACTACGGCTTTTATCTGATGGTATTCGGCGTATTGAATGCCCTTTGCTTTGCAGGTAACCTGATTACCTTTTATCTGTTCTTTGAACTGTTGACACTCTCCTCGATGCCTCTGGTCTTGCACACAGGCAGCCGGGAGGCCATTATGGCGGGACTTAAATATTTGTTCTACTCTTTGTGCGGCGCCTACGCCGGATTGTTTGGCATTTATTTTCTTTACCATAACTGCGATACGCTGACCTTTACGGCAGGCGGCGTTTTACAAACCACTGCCATTGCAGCGCAGGGGGAATTCCTTTTACTGACCGCCTTTGTCATGATTCTGGGGTTTGGTGTCAAAGCAGGTATGTTTCCCATGCACGCCTGGCTGCCCACTGCCCATCCGGTTGCACCGGCGCCGGCATCCGCTGTCCTTTCCGCCGTGATTGTCAAAGCTGGTGTGCTGGCTTTAATCCGGGTAATCTATTACATTTTCGGCGTTTCTTTCCTGCGTGGCAGCTGGGTACAGACTGCATGGCTGATCTTAGCCCTTGTCACGGTTTTCATGGGATCGATGCTGGCCTACAGGGAGCCTGTGCTGAAAAAGAGACTGGCCTACTCCACCGTAAGCCAAATTTCTTATATTCTCTTTGGTCTGGCTGCCATGAATGAAGAGGCCTTCACAGGCGGACTCTTGCACGTATTGGCCCATGGCTTGATCAAATGTACGCTCTTTCTGACTGCCGGTGCAATCATTTATACAACCGGTAAAACCAGGGTCGATGAACTTCGCGGTATTGGTAAAGAAATGCCTCTCACCATATGGTGCTATACCATCGTGTCTCTGGGACTCATCGGTATCCCGCCCACAGGAGGCTTTATCAGTAAATGGTATCTGGCTCTTGGCGGCCTCTCCGGCAATATCGGTGTATTTGGCTACATTGGACCGGTTGTTTTGCTGCTCAGTGCACTGCTCACTGCAGGATATCTTCTGCCCCTTACGATTCAGGGATTTTTCCCCGGGGCAGATTATGCTTATGCATCGTTGCAGAAACGGGAACCCCATAAGTGTATGACCATACCGATTCTGATTATGACAATATTGTCGGTTTTAATCGGCCTGTTCCCCAATATACTTGTCGATTATCTGGCGGATTTTGTCGGTACTTTATTCTAAGAAAAGGAGAAGCCGTTATGATCATTTGCATTATTCTATTGCCAATTATTGTCGGAATCCTGGCTCCTCTGCTTCCCTTTCGTCAAAGAAGCCATAAGGAAATTTTCCTGGAGGGAGCCGTCGTTTTAAACAGCATACTTGTGTGGTATCTGTTGCTGCATCATTCTGACAGTACCTTTCTGCTGGCCCATTTTACGGGTGATTTGAACATCAGTTTCCGGGTAGACGGCATGAGCATGGTTTTCGCCGGACTGGTCTCCGGGCTTTGGCCCTTTGCGACGCTGTATGCCTTTGAATATATGACAAAGGAAGAGCATGAAAACACTTTTTTCCTCTTTTATACTATGACCTATGGCGTGACACTTGGTATCGCTTTTGCCTCCAATCTGCTGACCATGTATTTCTTCTACGAACTATTGACATTAGTCACCGTTCCCCTGGTCATGCACACACTGACCAGAGAAGCTGTCCTTGCCAGCAGAAAATATTTATATTATTCTCTGGGCGGTGCCGCCTTTGCCTTTATCGGCCTGATCATGGTCATCGTCTATGGAAATACAACGGACTTTATTCTGGGCGGCGTTCTGGATTTGACAAAAATCGGTGATAAAACCAATATCCTGCTGCTCATTTACGTCATGGCCTTTATGGGGTTCGGCGTCAAAGCCGCCGTCTGTCCTTTTAATTCCTGGCTGCCTCAGGCAGGTGTTGCCCCCACCCCTGTCACCGCACTGCTTCACGCTGTCGCTGTGGTAAAGTCAGGTGCTTTTGCCATCATCCGGCTGACCTATTTCAGTTTCGGTACGACATTTCTGCGGGGTACTTGGGCACAGACCGCAGTAATGGTGGTTGTGATGTTTACCATTGTGTATGGCTGCAGCCGCGCTGTAAAAGAAACACACCTCAAGCGCAGACTGGCCTACTCTACCATCAGCAACCTGTCTTATATCCTGTTCGGCGCAGTCATTATGACACCTCTTGGACTGACCGGAGCCCTGACACACCTGGTGTTTCACGCCGTTATGAAGATTTCTTCCTTCTTCTGTGCCGGCGCTGTCATGCACCAGACGGACAAGCACTACGTACATGAACTAGACGGCCTGGGTTACAAAATGCCCTGTGTCTTCGGCATCTTTACCGTCTCCGCCCTTGCACTCATGGGTGTGCCTGGTCTGGCTGGGTTTATCAGTAAATGGAATCTGGCAGGAGCTGCCATTGACAGCCAGAACCCTCTAGCCTATGCAGGGATTGCCTGTCTGCTGGTGTCGGCATTGTTAACGGCAATTTATATGCTCTCTATTGTGGTGCGGGCTTTCTTCCCCGGCAGAGACTTCGATGACAGTCGGATACAAACAGCACATGACCCTAACTGGAAAATGCTTTTACCGCTTTTCGTATTTACTGTGTTCATTATTTTGTTTGGCGTACATTCGCAACCAATCGTGAATTTTTTCTACGAGGTAGCTAACGGCGTATACTAGTACATCGAATAATAAGTAACCAGCCATATAGCTGGAAACTTATTATTTGATGTACTAAACAGAAATGGAGAAAAGATTGAATTTATGCGCAAAAGGCAGCGCAGAAATGGAGAAAACTATGAATATCCTACTTTACAGTGCAATCTTCCTGCCCATGGCGGCGGCAGTTCTCTGCTACATTGTGGGCCGTACCCATAAAAAATTACGAGACAATCTGGCAAGTGCCGTAACATGCATTACCTTTATTCTATGTCTCTGTCTGGCCGCACAGACAATTACAACGCCAAATGTTTCAGGACTTCTCATAGAGATTCCCTATGTCTGCGGTATGGGGCTTCATTTTACGCTGGACGGTTTCCGAGGATTATATGGAACCATTGCGGCCTTTATGTGGTTTACCAGTACCCTTTTTTCCAGAGAATATTTCGGCCATTATCGCAATCGTAACCGCTATTATCTCTTCCTGCTCCTTACCTTAGGTGCTACGGAAGGCGTATTTTTCTCGGCGGATTTTTATACCACTTTTATCTTTTTTGAGATTATGTCCTTTACCTCTTATGTCTGGGTGGCACATGATGAGAAAAAAGAATCCCTGCGGGCCGCCGCTACTTATCTGGCCGTAGCTGTCATCGGCGGACTGGTCATGTTAATGGGCATATTTCTTCTCTATCATGCAACGGGCACCCTATTCTTCCGCGACCTGTCGGGTATCCTTGCCCATGGCAGCATCGATTCTGCCCAGATTTGGATTGCAGGGCTTTGTCTGTTATTCGGCTTTGGTGCAAAAGCCGGCGCCTTTCCTCTGCATATCTGGCTGCCAAAAGCCCATCCTGTGGCTCCGGCTCCGGCATCTGCGCTCTTGTCAGGTATTCTGACGAAAGCAGGTGTTTACGGTGTCCTGATTCTGACATCCTATCTCTTTCTGGGTTCTACCCTCTGGGGTAGCCTGATTCTACTCTTAGGTGTATGTACCATGGTCATTGGCGCCCTGCTGGCCCTGTTGTCCATAGATTTGAAAAGAACTCTGGCTTGTTCTTCCGTCTCGCAGATAGGCTTCATTCTGGTCGGTATCGGCATGTCGGGACTACTGGGCGAGGATAATACGCTGGCTATGCGCGGGAGCCTGCTCCATATGGTGAACCACTCCTTGATTAAGCTGGTACTCTTTATGGCCGCCGGTGTGGTCTTTATGAATGTGCACAAACTGGATTTAAACGAGATTCGGGGGTTCGGGCGAAAGAAGCCGCTCCTTAACTATATATTCTTAATGGGCGCGCTGGGTATTGGCGGTATCCCTCTCTGGAATGGTTATATCAGTAAGACGCTTCTGCATGAAAGTATTGTAGAGTATATCAATCTAATCCGCCCTGGCACAAGTGCCGGCCTTTTCTCCGCCTCCTTTATGAAAGGAATTGAATGGGTCTTCCTTATAAGCGGCGGACTGACAATCGCCTATATGACAAAGCTCTACGTCTGTCTTTTCCTGGAAAAGAACACCAACCCAGCTGTGCAGGAAAAGTATGATAACATGCATAAGAACTATATGAATAAAATAAGTGCCTCTGTGTTGACTGTATGCGCTTCTCTGTTGCCGATTATGGGAATTTTCCCGGGTATTATCATGGACGGTATAGCCGATATGGGACAGACTTTCTTACAGACAAAGCCTTTGACCGAAGCACTCTCATACTTTTCTTTCACAAACTTGAGCGGTGCTGTCATTTCCCTTATCATTGGCGCTTTATTTTACGCTATCGCAGTACGATTCTGGCTGATGAAACGGCCTGACCCGGAAGTGTCTGCGCGGGCATATGTAAACCGCCTGCCCCATTGGATGGATTTGGAGGAATTCCTTTACCGGCCTGTTCTATTAAGAATTCTTCCTTTTACATGCGGTATCATCTGCAGGTTTCTGGACAGCCTTGTAGATACTATTGTAGTGACACTTAGAAAGACGCTCTATCGGGACAGCAAACTGCCAAGAGAATTACCGCAAGGCACGCCTCTCACGCATATGCTCGCCTGTATCGCATCGTACTTTCAATGGCTTGGTAATCACACCATTCACAGAAAGCACCCCAAAAACCGGGATTACGACCATAAGTTTGCTCTCTCCTACGAAGAATTCAGCGAAAACAGCATGATGATTGCCAGAAGCATGTCCTTTGGACTGCTCCTCTTCTGCGTGGGATTGATTTTGACTGTTGCCTATCTTTTTATCAAAGATGTATTTGGAATGTAATATAAGCCGGAACTTTTGTTCCGGCTTATGTTGTCTTCTACAAGAGAACGTTATTTCGTTTACTAATTTTCTACACTTTTTTCTGTGACAGGAACTGATTTTTTCTTCTTTTTCTTTCTACGTTTACATATGATTATCACAATCAGGACAATGACTGCCACCCCGCCGGCACCAATATAAACTGAATAATCCATGATACTGTTTGCCACATTACAGACCACAATCTCTGTCTCATCTCCATCGATGGTGAACAAGTAGTATATTCCCATCATTTTTGTCTCAGCTTCGGTCCATCCATTGTCATTTTTTATATAGATTAGAATTCCATCTGTCTGGCCTTGGGGTGCCTGGTATCGTATCTGATGCTGCTCATTACCGTCCCCAGGAAAAGCAAGCTGCCAGTGTTCCAGTATCTCTTCCGGTTCAATCCCCTCAATCACAATCCCTGTCGTATCACTCTTTGTATCCCGCAGCTCATCTTCCGTCTTGAATGTGCCATCCACCAGGACTGCAGACTGTCCGTTTTCCCTGATCTGGCTTCCGGCCAATGTTGTCAGATAGCGCACATATTCTACCGTCACGTCCTCATCGGATAAGACTCTGCCAATCCCCTTAATATCCCAATCCGCATAGAAACCTTCTTTCACCGGTATTTCAGGGTACTGTTCGACACGAAGACTGCCGCCGTAAGGGCAATCCAGACTCTGCACTTTTTCCTCATCTGCATAGAAAGTAATACGCATCATATGAAATCTTTCAGGCAGTCCCTCTATCTCCAGCAAATCCTGATAGGCAAGGGGTTCCGCCCTGCCGCTGTAGCTGATTCTGTCAATGCCGGCAATCTCTTCTGATACGAAGTAATTATTCTGTACTTTTTCTTCGTCATTCACCCATCCTGCAATGGCTCCGTAAAAGGCCGCTGCCTCCTTCACCCTCACCATGGCGATGCTATTCTCGATGTCGCTTCCATAACCAGCGATTCCTGCCACATATTCTCCTCCGGATACCAAGCACTTAGCATACCCATTGGTAATATGGGACAATGACTGCCCAGCAATGCCTCCTACATAATCTCCGGATTCACTCTCAATCCTGCCGTAATTCTCACATCGCAGGATAGTACCCATTTCCTGCAGGCCGACAATACCGCCGGTATAACTTTTCTGCGCAGTAATGGCACCATCATTTATATTCTGTCTGAGAACACATTTTGTCAGGAAGGTGGAATTGGCCCTGGCATCTTCTATACCTGTCACAT
This sequence comes from uncultured Lachnospiraceae bacterium, assembly GCA_910585555.1. Lineage (GTDB taxonomy): Bacteria > Bacillota > Clostridia > Lachnospirales > Lachnospiraceae > UBA3282. The sequence goes on along the minus strand of CAJUFU010000044.1, from coordinate 10,250 downwards.
CGCCTTCTAGGTCAAAATCGTATTCAATCGCCATTGTTCCGGCAATTCCGGACACATTAATATCTGCCCTGACAGTCCCGGTATTCACACAATCTGCAATCGTGGCATCTATGCTCTCTTCTGCATTTTCTTGAGAATTATCCTCATAGATACCTGAATAATCCATATCCAAAACACCGTCCAGCGCATCCGTATACAACAGCATAATCTCGCTGAACTGGTCGTTGACATCTGCTAAATCGTCTCCAATCAAATCATTTGAGGCTGACATCTCATCATTTAAATATCCCATATTTTCTGAGATACTTTTCAAATTGGAATTCAGACTCCCTGTGGCTGAACGATAATCACCGCCAAGCTGCGGAAATACGATATCTTCTTTCTCGTTCAGTGTATCAAAAATGTATTTAAATTGATTCCCCGCCGTTTCCATATTATCCGTGGCATCCTTGGCATAATCGATGGCATCATTCAGACTGTCTCTGACATCTTCTGTCATCTCATCGGTATGCCTTGTGGCAATATCAGAGATCGTAGCCAGGTATTCTTCCATATCCTTGGCATAATCGGCGTCTTCTCCATATTGCTCTCGGTACTGCTCATCTGCATAATAGGAAGCTCCTAACTCGGCCTCCTTTCTCTCATCCTTCATCTTCTGCGAAGCGTCCTCTAAAAGCTGACGGTCTAAATCACCCTGGTCACCTTCACCCGGAAAAGCAGATGTATCATCAACATCCATATCACTCGGATGTCCAAGCCAATGTACCCATTCCGTCACCTCTAAGTAATCCTCAGGGTCGCCCCCTGCCCATTCCTTTTGCAGACCATCCCCTTCTACAATCGGCCTCAAATCCAGCTCATGGGGATGTCCATCGGTATCATCCGTATATTTATCATCCGGCGCATTGAATCTAACCCAATCAATACAATAATTCTTATACGCCTTCAAATAATCCTCATAATCCTCGGCATGTTTCTCTGACGCCTCCTTCATCGTGGCCTTGGCCTCATCATACTCTTCCAGCTCTTCCGGGGTGACATACTGCCAAATATCCATGGAATCTACCATATCTGCCAGCTCTTTGGCCGCATCCTTGACATTCCCCGCAGCATTTTTACTCTGGTCTATGAATCCGTCATTTTTGGAAGTCTCTTCCACTATATAATCAAATCGGCTGATCGCTTCATTGACGGAACCGACCACACCATCCGTCCACTCTACCGTTCTGTCCGCAAGATAAGAGGTATCATCCAATGCCTTATTGGCAAAATCCTGAATCACTGTCAAGCGGTTAGAAAGGATATCCGATTCATTCCCCGCGTCGTCTAACAACTTACCAATCTGATCGTGCATCACATTGATATGATCGGACAACTGCCTTACGATATCCTCAGACAAATCCACGGCAATATAAGGTTCCGCCTGCCCTGCAATGCCGCCCACATCTTTACGTCCGTAGACGATACCTGTATTTTCGCAGGCATACACATAACCGGACTGCCGGCCCACGATACCGCCCACGTTATAACCCACATGTTCATAGCCAATCGTACCAGTATTTTTGCAGCCCTGTATAATTCCCGTAGACAGCCCTGCAATACCGCCTGTATCCACGTTACTCTGAACGGCCGATGCTTTTTCAGCCTTATCACTGTTATCTTCCGGATTTAAAAGCCCGGCTTTATACTGCTCTAGGTTAATATCTTCCAGAGATTTTCCTTTATCTTCATTGTAAATATTTACGTCTGCCCGGTTATGACATCCCACAATGTTACCCACATTATGCCCTGCGATACCGCCGCTGTAATGGGCCCCTGTAATCGTACCATCTGCTTTGCACTCTATCAGGATACCGCTTAATTCATTGATACCTGTGATACCGCCCACATAATCATTTCCTTTTACAGTACCCTCAAAGGCACAATTTAAAATAATACCTCTGTTATCCCCTGCAATACCGCCAACCACCATCTGTTTACCAGAAGGCCTGACGGTCCCCTGCACCTTCAGATTAGCAATAACCGCCGAAGGCTGCGTGTCACAGAACAACCCCACATAAGAAACAGAATCTCTGATCGTCAATCCGTTTATCGTATGCCCCTGCCCGTCAAAATATCCGCCGAAGGTGGGGATGGGTACAAACTCGCTGCTGGAAACTGTGATATCTTCTTCCAGATACACCTTCTTATTCAAAGACCAGGTATCCAGCCAACAATTTCTGGAAAACGCCTGCAAATCTTCCAAATTTTTAATATGTACCTCTTCCCACGCTATCTCTTCATCATTGTAGGAATCAATCGTCTCATTGGCATCCTCCACACTGATGACTTCCTCCTCCACGGAGGTCTCCTCTTCCTCCGCCAAGACATTCATCACCGGTAGAATACACAACAATACTGCTAACAACAGAGACAGGAATCTCGATTTATTCATGATCAGCCACCTCCCTGCTCGCTAACTCTGCAGACACCGTGTCCGCCATCTGCTTATATTCTTCCTCCGAAAGTTCCGTCACGTCACCGGCCTCCACATAGGCGCTTACGTTACCTCTCACGATGGCTTTCATCGTACCCGTAACCACACCGTCAATCCTGCCGCGCACCAGACCATCCACCTTCATCAGCCCGGAAGCGTTCTTCGTACGGATTGGCATATTCATTACAAAGGCTGTCTTCTCTATAATCTTATCTCCCACCAAAAGAATCTGCGGCAGGACAAACATCGTTATCAGGATAGAAATAGAGGTTCCCCTTCCGAGAGATTTTCCAATACCGAAAATCGCCGCATTGGAAGTCAGTTTCCCGATCAGGAAGCCGGCAACCACCATCATGGTTCCGGACGTAATAATCGTCGGAAAAGCCTGGTTCATAGCATCTATGATGGACTGCCGCCTGCCGTTGGTCTCACGCAGTTCCATGTACCGGCCCGCAATCACTATCGCATAGTCAATATTGGCGCCCATCTGAATGGAGCTGACAATCAGATAGGACATAAAGAAAATATTATCCTGCTGCAATGCCGGCACCGAAAAATTAAGCCAAATACAGCCCTGAATAACCGCGATCAAAAGTACCGGCATACCTGCAGACTTAAAAGTAAACAGCAGCACCACAAGCACTGTCAGAATAGACAGTACATTGGTCACCAGATTATCCCGTCCAAAAGTCTTCTGCAAATCATATTGGCTCACAGACTCCCCGCAGACCAAAACCCTGCCTTCATAATATTTCCCTGCAATCTCATGCATTTTATCCAAGAAGGCAAATGTTTCCACACTCTCTTCCGGAAGCGTCAGATAGACCAGCATACGACTGTAGTTCTCCCCCTGCAGCTGATTCTTGGCAAAGTTCATCTGCCGATAGGCATCGTCCAAAGTATCCTGCAGCTCATCATCCAAGGTAACATACCCTTCCTCCACCTCGTCATAGACAAACATAAACATGTCAATCAGAGATACCTTATATTCAGGAAGCCCATTAACCACTTTCGCATAATCTTCATCATTGACAGCATAAGCCGCATAGACCAGCTCCGCCACCTCATAATCCAAATCGATCAGTTCTGAAAACTGCCTTGGCGTCAGTTTATCCGTAAGACAATAACCATCCAAAGCTTCTATATTCGTAAGCCCCATGGTATAATCCACTTCCGGACAGTCCTCTAAGTCCGCTAAGAGCTTCGCTTCACTCTCATAATCTCCCGCAGGCACAATAAGCGCTACCATATTGCTGGCGCCAAAGTTTTCGGTCTGCATTTCCTCTGTCTTCTGAATACTGTTCTGAATCGGCGGCGTAATCGTTGTGTCACCGAATACATACGGACAGTCCTTAGACACCATGTAAGCTCCCACTATGACCACTACAAAAAGCGGCGCCACAACATGCCTCGTTGCATAGTCAAACTTTCCTACAAAAGGAATATCCGGTACAAAATTCTTATGCTTGGTATTGTCCATCAGTTTGGAAAATAACATAATCACGCCCGGCATCAAAAGGAACACGGAACCCAGCGCTAAAATAATGGATTTGATCAGACACATGGACAAATCCGGCCCCATCTTATACTGCATAAAGCCCATGGCAATCAAACCGCCGATTGTCGTCAGGGAACTGCCGCAGATTTCCGGAATCGCTTTACTCAAAGCAATAATAATCGCCTCTCTGGATTCCAGATTAGCATGTTCCTCTTTATATCTGTTAAGAAGAATAATCGCATAATCCACCGACAACGCAAGCTGCAGTACCACAGTGACAGAATTGGATACAAAGGAAATTGTCCCAAAAATAAAGTTCGTTCCCATCTGCAAAATCGCCGCCGCCACAAACGTGATCAAAAGCACCGGCACTTCCGCATATGCCTGGGACGTGAGCAGAAGCACTGTCACCACCACGATGGCTACCAGGACGATAATGACATTCATCTCCTCTGCAATCAATTCCGCCTCAATATCTCCCAACGTAGTGGAAAGATAGTAATCATATCCTGCAAGTTCTGTCTTAACCCGGTCCAATACTTCCAGACATCGGTCGTCTTTCTCATCATAGTCAAAAGTAATATTATAATAGGAAGAACCATTGTAATAATGATCTTCTGAATCATCATAGTCCACCGAAAAGATACCCGGCATAAACTCCAATTTCTGGCCAATGGACTCTGCCTGCTCGTAAGAAAGATTTGCAACCATCACATTGCAGGTTCCATATGTAATAAACTCCTGTTCCATCAAATCCAGACCTTGCTTTGTTTCCGTAGAATCCGGCAGATAGTGGGACATAGAATTCTCTACATTGACCCAATTTCTTGATATGGCCGAAAAAATGATCAAGATTCCAAACAACAGGAAAAACAGATTGCGTTTATCTACAATAAATCCGCAAATCTTGAGCATTGCCTGGTTTCCACCCTTTTTTGCCTTTTGTTCATTATCCATTGCTAAACACCTCTCTCATTTAGGAAGAAATATAGCACTGCGTGTAAAAATTGTCAATTCTAAGGCAAAGAGAACTATACATTTCCATGAAATTGTATAGTTTCTGATATCCTTTCATTTTCTAACAAAAAAGAACTGTCTGGTCTTCACTCTCCAAACAGTTCCTTCATCCTCTTTAACGCCTTCTTCGCCGGTATATAAAATCCGCCTCTGATTAGAAGCTGGCCAAATAACATCATTCCCCCTGACCCGCACAATAAGCTGAAATCACTTTCCACAACAAGCATGAGAACCCCTGCCAGCATGAACAGCGTGACAAACCCAAGCCATATCGCCGAAAACACAGATACAAACCAATGCATTCTCATCTTTATCGTAATGACAGATCTGCTTCCTTCTGCTCTAACACTGCCTTGTATAATCGGCAAAAAGGAATTTCGATAAGAAATGTTGCTGACCACCTTAAATCCTGCAGTGTCAACTTCTCCAATAAACTCTCCCCGTCTGTCGCCATAACGATGTTCCTTTCGAGGTACTGTCACCGCACCCAGCGCTTCACAAATCTCTTCCATACTCATTTTAGATACTATCGTCTCATCCAATGAGGGGAGTATGATCATGGCAGTCTCCTTTACAACGAAATCCACCCCATCACATTGGCAATGGAACTAAGCAGTATAATGGCAATACAGATTGGTGCCAGATACTTTAAGAAAAAGTTATATAACTTTTTCCTGTGAAACGCAGAAGATATCTCCACTTCCTCCGCAATCTTCTTAAGACCGACCACCCGCAATATCAGGAAACAGGTCGCCAATGCCCCGATAGGCATCATGATTGAATTCGTCAAGAAATCGAAGAAATCCAAAAACTGCATACCAAGAATCCTGATGCCATCCCAGATACCATATCCCAGTGCTGAAGCAGAACCTAAGACAAATGTTACAACCACCATGATCAGACAACTTTTGGAGCGGCTTAAATGCAGCTCATCCTGAAACGTTGCCACACTCGCTTCCATAATGGAAATAGCACTGGTCAGCGCCGCGAACAGGAACATAAGGAAAAAGGCAATGGCAACAATCGTTCCCGCCCCCATACTGGCAAATATCTTAGGTAGCGTAATAAAAGTGAGTGAAGGTCCTGCCTGCAGCGTTTCCATGTCTCCGCCAGAAAAGGCAAAAACCGCAGGAATGATCATCAAACCACCCAGCATTGCAATGCCTGTATCAAAAATCTCAATCTGCGATGTGCTCTTTTCAATATCCACATCCTTGCCTATATAAGAACCATAAGTATAAAGCACACCCATTGCAATCGACAGGGAATAGAACATCTGTCCCATTGCAGCCACTACAGTCATCCAGGAAAAAGTCTCAAAATTCGGTATCAGAAAATATTTGACGCCTTCAAATGCTCCCGGACGCGTCATAGAATATATTGCTACGAAAATGGCAAGAACCACCAACACCGGCATCATAAACTTGGTCACTCTCTCCACACCCTGTTCCACACCTGCCAAGATCACGGCAAAAACCAGAAAGGAGAACAATAAAAACCAAAGCTCAACACTGCCGGAAGACGCGATAAACTCAGGAAAATATCCGTCCCCTGCCAGTACATGCGCATTTCCCCTAAGATACTCAACCAGAAATTTGAGAACCCATCCTCCAATAACGCAATAATACGGAACAATTATCATAGGAACCACTGCATTGACCCAGCCGCCAAGATGAAACGGCAGGCTCTTGCCAAAACTATGGAATGCACCCACCGGCCCTTTCTTGACCATACGCCCCAGAGCCGTTTCTGATACAATCAATACATATCCAAACGTAACTGTCAAAATCAGATAAACCAGCAAAAACATGCCGCCGCCATACTTAGCTGCCAGATACGGAAATCTCCAAATATTACCAAGTCCCACCGCAGAACCTGCTACTGCTAAAACATAACCGATACGTCCGGAAAATTTCCCCCGCATTCCAGCTGATTTCTCTGATTTGTTGCCAGATGCCGCCTCACCCATAATACATCCTCCGATAATTTATAATATTACGTTACATTATAACCTTACATTTCCATGCCTGTCCACTTATTTTACAAAATAATTATAATTCTCCCTCAAAAGAATCATAAATAACGCAAAAAGGGCAGGATTATCATTTCTTAATGATACGCGACATATAGGCAAGTACCCGATCCAAAAAAGCATCTTTCTGCTCTTTATTGCAGTTTGCAATATAATAATCCACATCAAAATTATTTTTTAGACAAGACCCTGTAATCAGATAAGTGGGGTCAATTCCATACTCATGATACAATACCAACAGTTTGTCTGCCGACAATCCGGTAGCACCGGACTCATATTTACGGTAATGCTCTTCTGACACACCAAGAGATATAGCAATTTCTGCCTGCGTCCTGCCAAGATTACTTCTTGCTTCTCTCAACCTCTTTCCAATCTGTATATTTGCTTCTTTTCTGCTATTATCCATGATTTTCACCTCCATATGGAGAAATGATAGCAACACATAGATAAAATATACAGAATAAAAAATAACCCAACTTTATGTATTTTTTAACCGTCTCTCGGTTGTTTTTGATTTTAAGTTCACCCGATTCCATATTGATTTCCACCGCAAATCCGCATTCTAATAAAATTGACATTTCCCCATTTTCACACTATAATTTATATTACGCTCGTAAGATTTAAGGGGGATTACAGATGAAAACGTTGCCGCAAATTTCAGAAGCCGAATTTGAAGTGATGAAAGTTATATGGAAACACGCACCGATCAGTACCAATGAAATCACCGAAAAATTAACGCAAACCACAAAATGGAGACCTAAGACAATACAGACCTTAATAAAGCGGCTTGTCACCAAAGGAGCGCTTTCCTATGAAAAGCAGAGCAGGGTTTTCGTTTACACGCCTTTGATAGAAGAAAAGGAATATATCGGCCAGGAAAGCTGCTCTTTTCTTGAACGTTATTATGACGGAGATATTACCGCCATGCTTTCTGCCTATATCAAAGATGATAAACTCTCCGAATCAGAAATTGACACGCTCCGCTCCCTTCTCATGGAGGGTTCAAAAAAAAGGGGGAAGTAATATGGCAAATTTTGGAATACGCTTTTTCCTATGTAATATTTTTATTTGTATCATCATAGGTTTTCTTATTATTGCAAAACGGGCATTTAAAAATTATTTGACCAGCCGGATGCAGTTCCATTTATGGTATCTGCTGCTTGGAATTCTTGTCGTCCCCTTTGTTCCCTTTCGCCCGGCTTCGTTTACCCAGGCTCTCACATTGCTTGGCGCATGGAAAAATGCAGCGCCATCAAACAGAGGGACGATTATGGAAGGCGTGCTAAATCCCAATCCCTCCGGCGTTGCCAGGCAGATGAATGATTTTGCACTGTCCGTCAGCAGAAAAACCCCTTCCATGATTGGGCTGATTTTATGCAGTATTTGGCTGGCTGGCATTCTGACTATGATTTTATTCGTAATAAAATCAGTATCCCGATTAAACGCCATAAAGAAATCAGCGCTTCCTCTGCAGAACAAGACCGTCCGTATTTTATATCATAACTGTTTAAGGGAGCTGAAAATAAAAAGAAAGATTCCCATTTACAGCACCGCCTTCCTGAAATCTCCCGTTATCGTGGGATTATTTAACCCCCGCATTTATCTTCCCATTCATCTCATATCGGATTTTAACGCTGCGGATATGCGTTATATGCTGCTGCACGAATTACAACATTACAGGCACAAAGACGCACTGGCTGGTTTCCTTATGAACTTTTTCGGCATACTCTACTGGAGTAACCCATGTGTCTGGTTTGCACTGAAAGAAATGCGCAATGACAGAGAGATTGCCTGTGATACATCCGTCCTGAAGCTTCTGGATGAAAGCGATTATGAAGATTACGGAAATACTCTCATCAATTTTGCGCAAAAAGTTTCCCTCACGCCTTTCCCCTTTGCGGCCGGAATCAGCGGAAGCATGAAGCAGATGCAGCAAAGAATTGCTAATATCTCCTCTTATAAAAAACCTTCTGTTTGCACAAAATTAAAGGGATTTACCGCTTTTGCCACGATTAGCGTTATTCTTTTGGGGCTTGCTCCAATACTTTCCACCTATGCCGCAGAGCAGAACCGGTATCAGTGGAATATTCCCTCTGACAAAGTTTCCACCATTGACTTGTCCGCCTGGTTCAACGGATATGAGGGCAGCTTTGTACTATATGATTTAAACAACGATACATGGAATGTCTATGACATGGAGCAGGCCACTTTAAGGACCTCTCCCAATTCTACTTACAAAATCTATGATGCGCTGTTTGGACTGGAAGAAGGCGTGATTTCGCCAGATGATTCTTTTATGGCATGGGACGGAACAAATCACCCATTTGAAGCATGGAACGGAGATCAGGATTTACTTTCTGCCATGCAGTCCTCCGTCAACTGGTATTTCGAGGAAATAGATAAACAGATTGGTGAAACTGCCATTCAAGATTATATCCGAAAAATCGGCTATGGGAATGAGATGGTAAATGCAACTCTTTCCCCATACTGGATGCAGGGAGCACTAAAAATCTCCCCAGTAGAACAGGTCGAACTTTTAACAGCCCTGTACAACAACCAATTTGACTTTGCCCCGGAAAACATAAACGCTGTAAAAAATTCTATCTGCTTAATTTCGTCAGAAAACTTTTCATCGAAAGGCAAAAACTTTTACGGAAAAACCGGAACCGGACGTGTAGACGGGCAGGATGTGAATGGCTGGTTTGTTGGCTTACTTGAAACCGCTGACAATACATACGTTTTCGCTGCCAACATCCAAGCCGCTGAAAATGCCACAGGCAGTAAAGCGTCAGAAATCTCCCTCTCCATCCTGTCCCATATGGGTATATAGTAAATACCATATGCTTTCTTCTTTTAATGCCCCTCCCTTCATTTCCCTATTTGTGGCAGTTCCAGTTCCTTTTGTTCAATCTTATTAGACAAATACCGGAATGTCCCATCCGGGAATGGCTGGACAACAATCTGATTGGTAAAAGCACAATCCGAATTGTAATCTATCCAGACGCCATCTACATAAAGTGTAATTGTTCCATCCGCACCCTGTTTGTAATCTACCACTTCCCCAAAAGGCGGAAACTGCCTTGCAAATACCATTTCATATTCATAGCCGTCTGCATCTGCATGATAACCGCAATAATCCCTCACCTGTTCTACGGATACCGGAAAACAGGTGGTCATAACACGCTCATAAATCTCCGCAGGAATCAGACCTCCTTCTGCCCTGAAAG
>CAJUFU010000043.1 GCA_910585555.1 uncultured Lachnospiraceae bacterium | reverse complement strand
GCACCTGACTTTTAATCAGGTTGTCGGGGGTTCGAATCCCCCGTGCTTCATTAAATAAAGAGAAAGAGTGGATGGGGGATTCGAACCCCAGTTTGATATCCCCCGTGCTTCACTAAAATATGAAAGGCGGAAATCCAATAAAAACAGCGGATTTCCGCTATTTTTATGCAATTTAGCAGGTTGTCAGATACCAAGGAATTCTTTAATATTTGATGTAGTCAAGATATAGTCAGAGGCAAAATGTAGTCATAGGTGTAATCAAAAAGAGAGATAAATGAACAGACCGCCAGCGGACAACTCTAATGACTTCAATAATCTTATTGATATCATCAAAGCAGCGTCCTTCGCAACGGTATTTCCGGTAAATTTCTTGGGCGTTCGCAATACCTTTGGAGCGATTAGATTGCATTTCAGGAAAGGTTGTCATATAATTTTTTTAGCAAAATGAAAATCTGGTCGATATAAAAAGTAAGACAAAAAATTGGTATATGAAAGTGAAGGATGAATTTGTGATGAAGATAAAAAGATTTGTCTCGGCAATGTTTGATCATATTAGTGAATGTATGGCACCTATTATACCAGTTCTTATTGCGGGCGGTATTTTGAAGATGGTGGTACTGGTTTTAGGTATGATAGATATTTTACCCGAAACGACAGAGGCCATTTTTGCGGCAATTGCAACAACGCCGTTTTACTTTCTGCCAGTGTTTGTAGCATATTCGGCGGCAAAGCATTTTGATACGGATTCGTTGATGGCAGTGGTCAGTATGTGTGTGATGCTCCTACCGGATTTTACCGCCTTGATGGAAAGCGGGGAGAAAGTTACCTTTATCGGGATTCCAGTGGTGTCCGCTACATATGCTTACAGTGTTATCCCGGTCATTGTTTTGATTTATTGTATGTCCCATGTGGAAGGCTTTTTACGAAAAGTTATAAAAGAGAGTTTGCAGCCATATTTTTTGGCGGCAAGTGTGATTCTAATAACCTCACTGCTTGGAATTTTGATCATTGAACCGGCTGTGAGCCTTTTGAGTAACGGATTGGCACAGGGGCTCAATGTGATGCAGGAGCGTGTGCCTGTAGTGGCATGGGGCCTGTTGGCAGCAAGCACACTGCTTTTGGTTTCTACAGGAATGCACTGGATATTTATGTCGTTGGCAATCACACAGATTGGTCTGACAGGGGTAGATTATGGTATCATGGTGGCATTTCTTATCTTTAATTTGTCTTTGGCGGGATGCGATCTGGGCGTTTTTGTAAAGTCAAAAAATAAAGAGCGCAAGGCTTTGGCTATGAGTGCTATGGTCACAGTGCTTGTCTCGGGGGTATCGGAGCCGTCTATATTTGGTGTATGTTTTAAGGAAAGATCGCCTATTGCCGCCAATATACTGGGCTGTCTGATTGCGGGTATTGTGCAAGGCATTATAACAGTATATGCTTATATCTATGCATTTCCAAGTCTTCCTTCCATTTTGATGTTTTATAGTGATGGGGAACCGGATAATCTGATTAAGGCCATTGTGGTGGGAGCGGTATCTTTTGTGGCAAGTTTCGTGCTGGCGGCGTTTATCTATAAGGAGCATCCGGATACATCCAAAAAGCAGATAGCATAGTTTTGGGTGAGAGTGAAACGCTAGAGGGCATCGTGGAGCCCTGTTAAGGCATGGAGGTATATATGAAAAAGCTGATATTTTTTGTGGGAGATATAGAGACACAGGGTTATTTTTCTCTGCAGATTGCAGAAGCCATGGAGGCTCTGGGACATGAAACCATTATCTATGATTTGAGTAAACCCTGGGGCAGTACGGAGAAGTTCTTTCGGTTTTTTGAAAAGGGAAATACTGCATTGATTAACTTCAACTTTCACGGGATGAGCGGAGAGGAATATTTTTTAGACGAAAACGGAATCATGATGTGGGACGCTCTTTCCATACCCAGCTATAATATTGTGGTAGATCATCCTATGTATTATCATCATTTTCTGGAAAAGGTGCCGGGGAATTATCATCACATCAGCATTGACAGGAACCATGAAGCGTATATGCGGCGTTTTTTCCCGGAAATTGTGAATGGACCGTTTCTGCCGTTAGCAGGCACGAAATTGTATCCGGACAGAACGAATGTGCCGGTGGAGTTTCGTAAATATGATGTGACGATGGTGGGCAATTATTGTGTGCCAGCCACTTTTGAAAAATATATCACAAGGATTGACGACGAATACACGGCATTTTATTATGGCATGATTGACGATCTTATGGAAAATCCGTGGAAGACGGTGGAGGAAGTGGCGCAGGCGCACCTTGAGGATGAACTCGGGGAAGTGCCAGAAGAGGAACTGAAAAAGGCTATGGCGGCGCTTACTTTTATTGACTTGTATGTGCGTTATACGTTCCGGGGACGGGCGGTGCAGGAGCTTGCGGATGCGGGAATTAGGGTACATGTATTTGGAGACGGCTGGGATTTGTTAGAGTGCCAAAAGCCCCAGAATCTGATGATTATGAATAGTTTGGATTCCGTGGGGTGTCTTAAGAAATTGTGTCAGACGAAGCTTTCTCTCAACGTGATGCCCTGGTTTAAGGATGGCGCTCATGACAGGATTTTTAATAGTATGTTGAACGGGGCGGTATGTCTGACGGACAGCAGCATATATTTAGATGGTATTTTGCGTGATGGTGAAAATTGTAGTATTTATACGTTAAAAGAGATGGACCGTCTGCCGGAAATTGCGGCAAAACTGTTGGAAGATTCCAATCTTATGCAGAAGATAGCAGACGGGGGATACAAGACGGCGGAGGAAGGGCATACCTGGGCCCATCGGGCAAAAGTGATGCATGAGTTGGTGGAGAGGGATTCCTAAACTGCTGATTGACATACGTTTTATGGACGGGATAGATTTGACAGGCGAGGAGTGGGACAGATGGATTTTGTAAAGTTATATAAAGAGAGGCGAAGACAGCGCATACAAAGGCTTTATGAGCGTCATAAACGGCTTCGTATGCTCTTAAAGGAACATGGTGAGGATATTCTTAATTCAAAGAATTTTAAGAGCACAAGAGGACATATACAGCATGGCACGATGACGGTGCATAACCATTGTATGGACGTGGCGCGCTACAGTCTGCTCCTCAACAGGAAGTTGAATCTGCATTGCAATAAGCATGATTTAGTTAGGGGAGCACTTTTACACGATTATTTTCTGTATGACTGGCATGATAAGGCGTATTTGTCCAAGAGAAAAAGGCTGCATGGATTTCATCATCCCATGACAGCGCTTCGCAATGCGGAGAAAGAGTATCAGCTGAGTGATGTGCAGAGGGAGATCATTAAGAAGCATATGTGGCCTCTTTCGGTAGTGCCGCCTGTCTGCCGGGAAGCCTGGGTGGTGACGGCGGCGGATAAATACTGTTCCCTTATGGAGACAGTGGGACTGCATAAAGGGCATGGTGCGCGCGCATCCTAAAAGGACGATTGGTTATTAGAAGACAGTAAAATGATTAAACATAAGAAACTAGAAAAAAAACAGCAGACCAAAGGCTTATATCAGACGTTATCGGCCTATTGTGCCGGAGAGGATTACCCTTGTCACATGCCGGGACATAAGCGAAATCCGGATAGCGGGGAGATGGCAGATTTCTATGGAATTGACATTACGGAAATAGACGGGTTCGACAACCTGCATCATCCGGAGGGACTTATCAAAGAGGCCCAGGAGAGGGCAAATAGACTTTACGGTGCGCAGGAGACTTATTATCTGGTAAACGGCAGTACTTGTGGCGTACTGGCGGCGGTTATGTCTGTGACAAAGCCGGGGGATGAGATCTTGACGGCCCGTAATTGCCATAAAGCAGTATATCATGCAATGATCATGCAGGGATTAAAGCCGCGGTATTACTATCCGGAGATCATCCGGGAGTATGGCATTTATGACGGCGTGAACGCGGAAGAGATCGGGATGCTGCTTGACAAGTATCCTGCCTGTAAAGCGGTGGTGATTACTTCTCCTACTTATGAAGGAATTATATCTGATGTTGCGGCAGTTGCCCGTGTTGCTCATGCACATGGGAAGGTGCTTATTGTGGATGAGGCGCATGGGGCTCACCTGGGTCTTTTTGATAGGTTGCGGCAGGGATCTGTGGCGGCGGGGGCGGATTTGGTGATACACAGTCTGCATAAAACATTGCCGGCGATGACGCAGACAGCTCTCTTACATGTTAATGGCAGTCTGGTGGACCGGGAAAGGCTGCGCAGATACCTGGCTATGCTGCAGACCAGCAGTCCATCCTATGTGCTGATGGCCAGCATGGATTCCTGTATCAGGTTTCTGGAAGAACATGGGGAGGAAAGATTTGCATTTTTGCAAACACAATATGAAGCTTTTTGTAGAAAAACGGCGGACTGCAGGCATATTTGCATTGGAAAAATGACAGATGTGTCACAAAATGGATATAAACTGGCGGCCTGGGACACAGGAAAAATTGTGATTTCGGTCCGAAATACTGCAATGAACGGTTCGCAGTTATATGATATTCTGCGCAGGGATTATCATTTGCAAATGGAAATGGCGGCGGATACGTTCGTGCTGGCGATGATGACTGTGATGGATACGGAAGAGGGATGGCAGAGATTGGCTGATGCAGTCTGCGCCATAGATGATAGGATAGAGAAGGAAGCTGTCTGTAGGGAGGCATCTGAGGAGGAGGTCTCTAAATATGCTGTCAGCTATGGTGTGAACAGCCGGGAGTATAAAAATGGGTCAGCAGATCAGGCAGAAGACACAGAAGCCTGTCCGTATGAGCAGGCGGCAGAGGGCAGAATGACCCCTTCCCAGGCATTTCATAGCGCCCAGGAGGCGGTTTCGCTAGAAGAGGCTGTGGGCAGGACGGCGGCTGGTTTTATCAATTTGTATCCTCCGGGGATTCCGCTCATTGTGCCTGGGGAGATGATCAAGGAAACTTTGGTCAGACAGGTTGCCAAGAGCCGAAAAAGAGGACTTAACGTGCAGGGGATTTCTGATTTTGGCACAATCCCCGTTGTCAGGGAAGCTGGTTTCTCGTAGCGGTTGAAATTCCCATAAAAATGTGGCATTATTAATATGAGGATTTAGACAAAAGGTAATGGCGTTTATGGGAAAAATAATATGTCTGATGGGCAAAAGTTCATCGGGTAAAGATACCATATATAAAAAATTATTGATGCAGGAGAGCGTGCATTTAGAAACGATAGTGCCCTACACGACCCGGCCGATTCGAGCGGGTGAAAAAGACGGCGTGGAGTATCATTTTACCGATGAGGAAGGATATCAGACACTTCTGGGGCAGGGCAGTGTTATAGAATCCAGGGCCTATCATACCTGTTATGGCATTTGGCGGTATTTTACGGTGGCAGATGCTGCGGTTGACTTGGATAAATTTTCTTATGTACTGATTGGCACGCTGGAAGCTTTTGCTCAGCTTCGCAGGTTTTATGGCGCAGATAAGGTAGTGCCGGTTATGATTGAGCTGGATGACGGGGTACGCCTGCAGAGAGCTCTTGACCGGGAAAAGGCGCAGGACCATCCCAAGTATGAGGAGATGTGCAGACGTTTTCTGGCGGATGCGGAAGACTTTTCAGCAGAGAAACTGGCAAAGGCGGATATCAACAGAACTTTTTACAATGATCAGCTGGACGGCTGTTTGGATGAGATTGTAGCGTATCTGCAGGAGAACCTGAAAAGATGATGGAAAAGAGGTGACAGGAGTGGATATCAAAGTTAATCAAATTCAGCAGGCACCGCAGGTGGAGCAGACCCAGCAGGTGCAGGAGACGGACGGTACATTTAAGTTCACTCTCGTCAGTAGGATTGAGGAGCAGGACTTACAACAGGCGCTGTTAGGTATGATGGAGGAGATCACCAGACAAGGTGATAAATTGGCAAAACACCGGGATATCAAGGATATGAAACGATACCGGGCGTTGATCAAGGATTTTTTAAACGAGGTGGTAAATCGTTCCCATGCTTTTTCCAGAGAAAATTTCCTGGACCGGCGGGGACGGCACAGAGTATATGGAATCATCCGGCTGATCGATCAAAATCTGGATGAACTGGCACAGGAACTTGTGAAGGATGAACAGGACCATCTGGCTATTCTTGACAAGATTGGAGAAATACGGGGGTTATTGTTGGATATCTTTACTTGAGGGGAAGCGGTGAGATTATAGATGGCTAAATTTGCAGATATTATCGGACAAGAACAGTTAAAGGAACATATACAGAACGCAATCGCATCGAACAAGGTGTCGCACGCCTATATCATTAACGGAGAGCGCAATGCCGGTAAAGAGTTTATAGCCCGCATTTTTGCGATGACTCTGCAGTGCGAGAAGGGCGGTAAGGAGCCATGCAACGAGTGTCATTCCTGCAAGCAGGCGCTCAGCCATAATCAGCCTGATATTGTGTATGTCAGTCATGAAAAGCCCAACAGCATTGGTGTGGAGGACATCCGCGGACAGATTAACAACGATATTGGTATCAAGCCTTACAGCAGTCCGCGTAAGATTTATATTATGAACGAGGGCGAGAAGATGACGCCGCAGGCACAGAATGCGTTGTTAAAGACATTGGAAGAACCGCCGGAATATGCAGTCATTCTGATTCTTACGGATAATGTGGAGGGGCTTCTGCCTACGATTATCAGCCGCTGTGTGGTGCTCAACATGAAGCCGGTGCCGGATAAGCTTGTGAAAAAGTACCTGATGGAAGAGCTGGGAGTGCCGGATTATAAGGCAAATATCTGCGTGGCTTTTGCCAGAGGCAATATTGGGAAGGCAAAGCTTTTGGCCAGCAGCGAGGAGTTTGAGAAGGTTAAGGATGAAGCGATCACGTTGGTAAAATATATCAATGATATGGAGATTAACGAGATTGTCAAAGCGATCAAGAAGATCATGGAGTACAAGCTGGATGTCAACGATTATCTGGATATTCTGACGGTTTGGTATCGTGACGCGCTTTTATATAAGGCTACCAAGGATGTGAACAGTCTGGTATTCAAAAATGAATTTCAGCAGATCAGGAAGGTGGCTGACAGGAGTACTTATGAAGGGATTGAGACAATCGTAAAGGCTCTTCAGCAGGCAAGGAGAAGATTAGAAGCCAATGTTAATTTTGATCTGACGATGGAACTTATGCTCCTTACCATTAAGGAGAACTAGACGGAGCGTCCGGTGTACGGACAGAGTTCGTCGAAAATTTGGAGGTTGATAGATTATGATAAAGGTAATAGGTGTACGGTTTCGTACAGCTGGTAAGATATATTATTTTGATCCGGGTAAACTGGATGTTAAGAGAAATGACCATGTCATTGTAGAGACGGCCCGGGGTATCGAGTACGGTACGGTGGTAGGCGAACCCAGGGAAGTGGAGGAGGACAAGGTAGTCCAGCCTCTCAAGGCAGTTCTTCGTGTGGCCACCCAGAAGGATGATGAACAGGAGGCGGCAAACAAGAAAAAGGAGAAGGAGGCCTACCAGATCTGCCTGGAAAAGATTAGGAAGCACAATCTGCAGATGAAGTTAATTGATGCAGAATATACGTTTGATAATAATAAAGTCTTATTCTATTTTACGGCAGATGGCCGTATTGATTTCAGAGAGCTGGTCAAAGATTTGGCATCCGTCTTTAAAACAAGAATCGAGCTTCGCCAGATTGGCGTACGGGACGAGACCAAGATTCTTGGCGGTATTGGTATCTGCGGAAGGCCTCTATGCTGTCACACCCATTTGTCGGAGTTTGCGCCGGTGTCCATTAAGATGGCGAAAGAACAGAATCTGTCTTTAAATCCCACAAAGATATCCGGTGTCTGCGGCAGATTGATGTGCTGTTTAAAGAACGAAGAAGAGACCTATGAGGAGTTGAACAGAAAACTGCCTAATGTGGGTGATTTTGTGACCACGGAAGACGGGCTTAAGGGCGAAGTGCATAGTGTCAATGTGCTGCGGCAGCTGGTGAAGGTCGTTGTGGATGTGGGCGATGAGAAAGAGATTCAAGAGTACAAAGTAGAACAGATACGCTTTAAGAGAAGACATGGAAAGAACCGCAAGGTAGAGCCTACGGATGCGGAATTAAGAGAACTAGAAAAACTAGAAAAGCAGGACGGGAACAAATCCGGAATAGATGATAACTGATTGATTCCCGTTTGATCGTCCGGGGGTTGGAAGTGCCAAAAGAAGAGGTTATGTTAAAAGAAGATGAGCGGATTGACGATTTGGAGCGAAACGGATATCGTATCATACAGAATCCGGGTCGCTTCTGCTTCGGCATGGATGCAGTGCTTTTGTCCGGGTTTGCCAGGGTAAAAGACGGCGATGTGGTACTGGATTTGGGAACCGGAACAGGAATTATCCCCATTTTGTTAGAAGCAAAGACAGGCGCTTCCCATCTCACTGGATTGGAAATTCAGGCAGACAGTGCGGACATGGCAAGGCGCAGTGTCCGTTTAAATGGATTAGAAGAGAAAATAGATATTGTCACAGGAGATATCAAAGAGGCAGGGAATCAGTTTGGGGCTGCTTCTTTTGACGTTATAACCTGTAATCCGCCTTATATGATAGGACAGCATGGGCTTAAGAATCCTGCGGATGCCAAAGCCATTGCCAGACACGAAATACTTTGTACTTTACAGGATGTGGTCTCACAGGCGGCCAGACTTTTAAAACCGGGCGGCGGCTTCTTTCTGGTACACAGGCCCTTTCGACTGGCGGAAATCATGGTGGTGCTGCAGGAGTATAAATTGGAGCCTAAACGTATGCAGTTGGTTTATCCTTTTGTGGATAAAGAGCCTAACATGGTATTGCTTGAGGCAAGACGGGGCGGCAGACCGCGGATGACGGTAGAGAAACCTTTGATCGTGTATCGTAAACCGGGAGAGTATATGCCGGAGATTTATGAAATTTATGGATATTGACAGCAGGCAAAGGGAAAGGGGATTCTATGCCGGGAATGTTATATTTGTGCGCAACGCCAATCGGGAACCTGGGGGATATGACGCCCCGTGTGGTGGAGACACTGCGCAGTGTGGATGTGATTGCGGCGGAGGATACGCGTAACAGTATCAAGCTGTTAAATCATTTCGAGATAAAGACTTCTATGACAAGTTATCATGAATATAATAAAGTAGAAAAAGCGGACTTCCTGATTGGTCAGATGCAGCAGGGAAAGGATGTGGCACTTATTACGGATGCGGGCACACCGGCGATATCGGACCCTGGAGAGGTGCTTGTGAAAAAGTGTCATGAGGCCGGAATTGCAGTGACTTCCCTGCCGGGACCGGCGGCTTGTATTACAGCGCTTACGCTTTCGGGGCTGCCCGCCAGGCGGTTTTGCTTTGAGGGGTTTCTGCCTTCGGACAAAAAGGAGAAGGCGCAGATTCTAAAAGAACTGCAGGAAGAATCCCGGACAATCATTCTCTATGAAGCGCCGCACCACCTGGTGAGAACGTTAGGTGAATTGTATGAGGCGCTGGGGGACCGGCGGCTCGTTTTGTGCAGGGAACTGACAAAGAAATTCGAGACAGTGCTTCCGACTACGGTAAAAGAGGCGTTAACACTTTATGCGTCACAAGAACCTCGCGGGGAGTATGTGCTGGTTGTGGAAGGAAAGAGTCTGCAGCGGAAAAAGGAAGAAGAACAGGCGGCCTGGCAGAGCATGACAATAGAAGAGCATATGGCATACTATGAGGAAGGGGGAATGGATGAAAAAAGTGCCATGAAACAGGTCGCAAAAGACCGTGGCGTACCAAAAAGAGAAATTTATCAATATTTATTGTCAAAATGATTGACAAAATGCCCGGAATCCGTAAAAATATGATTGACAAATGCTAGACCAGATAATATACTTTGAATGTCAAACTATTTTAATGACGAAAAGGAGAGAAGGAAAATGTTAGAGAGAGTTATTGAGATTATTCAGGAACAGTTAAACTTAGACGGTGTGGAGATTACCGAGGAATCTTCTTTCAAG
The DNA here is from genome assembly GCA_910585555.1 of uncultured Lachnospiraceae bacterium. Taxonomy (GTDB): domain Bacteria; phylum Bacillota; class Clostridia; order Lachnospirales; family Lachnospiraceae; genus UBA3282. Next base: position 13,804 of record CAJUFU010000043.1, on the reverse strand, counting down.
GACGACCTTGGGGCAGATTCTCTGGACTTATTCGAGCTTGTTATGGCTTTTGAGGAGGAATATGGTGTGGAGATTCCTTCCGAAGATTTGGAGCAGATCACGACAGTGGGTGCTGTTGTTGAATATATGAAGAACAAAGGTGTGGAGGCGTAAGAACGCCCTTCGGTTGAGGTTTATAGAATGAAAACTAAGATTACAGAACTTCTGGGAATCGAGTACCCGATTTTTCAGGGCGGTATGGCCTGGGTTGCAGAATATCATCTGGCGGCGGCCGTATCGGAAGCGGGCGCACTGGGTATTATTGGAGCCGGCGGCGCACCGGCGGCTTTCGTGAGAGAGCAGATACAAAAGACCAAAGAGCTGACGGAGAAACCTTTTGGTGTGAATCTGATGCTGATGAATCCCGAGGCGGATGAGATTGCGAAAGTGATTGTGGAGGAAGGCGTTAAGGTGGTCACCACTGGCGCCGGCAATCCCGGCAAATATATGGCCATGTGGAAAGAGGCTGGCATTAAGGTGATTCCTGTGGTTGCCAGTGTTGGTCTTGCAAAGATGATGGAGCGTGCGGGTGCGGATGCTGTGGTTGCGGAAGGTACAGAGTCTGGCGGACATATCGGTGAGGCGACTACGATGACGTTAGTGCCGCAGGTGGTAGATGCGGTTCATATTCCTGTCATAGCTGCAGGCGGTATTGCGGATGGCAGAGGATTCGCGGCAGCGATGATGCTGGGTGCAGAAGCGGTTCAGATGGGGACGCGGTTCCTGGTGGCGGCTGAATGCACTGTACATGATAATTATAAGAAAAAAGTGATTGCGGCGAAAGATATTGATTCTGAGGTGACCGGAAGAGTGAACGGACATCCGGTTCGTCAGATTCGCAATAAACTGACCAGAGAGTATCTGCAGATGGAGAAGCAGGGTGCATCATTTGAAGAGATGGAGCATCTTACGCTTGGCTCTCTGCGCAAGGCTGTGGTAGAGGGTGATGTGGTATCAGGAACCCTTATGGCAGGACAGATTGCGGGTATGGTAAGTAAGGAGCAGACCTGCGCGGAAATGATCGCAGAGATTATGGACCAGGCAGAAACCCTGTTAAAGTTAAAGTAAAAGAGAATGCAAATATTCTATTGTGGGATAGAAAATGCAGAAATATGCTGGAAAAAGCAAGCTGCGTGGCTTGCTTTTTTTAAACACAAATACTTTGAATTTCAAAATATTTGAATACTATATGAGTGGTACTATTTCGGGACGAATTAAAGGCATTGCAAGACTTTAATGTCTTGTATCATTTTAGGTATTTGGTAGGAAAGAGAAAGGTGGAATGATTTATGGGTAAGACAGCATTTATGTTTCCGGGACAGGGAGCCCAGTATGTGGGGATGGGCAAAGATTTCTATGAGCAGATTCCGGTCTGCAGAGAAATGTATGAACTGGCTTCTAAAGCCAGCGGCCTTGACGTGGAAGCGCTCTGTTTTGAGCAGAACGAGCAGATCAATATAACGGAATACACACAGATTGCTATGTTAGCGACAGAAGTAGCAATGTTAAAAGCGGTGGAAGAGAAAGGGATTAAGCCTGATGTGACAGGCGGCTTAAGTCTCGGTGAATATGGGGCTCTGGCAGCCAGCGGTGTCATGACGCCCGAAGATGTGTTTAAAATAGTACGTAAACGCGGCATTTATATGCAGGAGGCGGTTCCCCAGGGCGGCGCTATGGTGGCAGTGCTTGGCCTGGATACGGCAGTGATTGAAAAGATTTGTGAAGAGACGCCCGGCATGGTGACTATCGCAAATTATAATTGTCCGGGTCAGATCGTTATTACAGGAGAAGAGAGCGCGGCCCAGGCGGCCGTGGAGAAGCTGACGGCGGCAGGCGCCAAAAGATGCGTGCAGTTAAAGGTCAGCGGTCCTTTCCATTCTCCTCTGCTGGCGGGCGCCGGGGAAAAATTAGCTAAGGAGCTGGAAACAGTGGAAATTCATGATATTCAGATTCCTTATATTGCCAATGTGACAGCGGATTATGTGAAGGATAAGGCAGATGTAAAGCCTTTGCTGGAAAAACAGGTATCCTCTTCCGTGAAGTGGCAGCAGACTGTGGAACGCATGATTGCGGATGGCGTGGATACTTTCATCGAGATTGGTCCCGGAAAGACATTATCCGGATTTATGAGAAAAATCAGCCGGGATGTGAAGGTGATTAATATAGAAAAGATTGAAGATTTGGAGAAACTTGGTTAATCTGCGAAGCGGAGGAATAATAATATGTTGACTGGAAAAGTGGCATTGGTTACAGGCGCAGGGCGCGGGATTGGCAGGCAGATTGCATTGACACTTGCGGGCTATGGCGCGGATGTAATTGTGAATTATAACGGGTCTAAAGAGAAAGCGGAGGAAGTAGCGGCACAGATTGCAGCCATGGGAAGAAAGGCTGTTGCAGTACAGTGCAGTGTGGCTGATTACGAGGCCTGCGGGAAGATGATAACGGACATGCTGGCGGCTTTCGGCCATATTGATATTCTGGTAAATAACGCGGGTATCACCCGGGATAATCTGGTAATCAAGATGACGGAAGAGGATTTTGACGCAGTGATTAATACCAATTTAAAAGGTACGTTTAATACCATGAAGCATATGTATCGGCCCTTCCTGAAACAGAAGGCAGGCAGGATTATCAATCTCTCCTCGGTAAGCGGTGTGCTGGGCAATGCAGGGCAGGCAAATTATGCGGCGTCTAAAGCCGGTGTGATTGGACTGACCAAATCCATGGCAAGAGAACTGGCCAGCCGCAGTATTACGGTCAATGCGGTGGCGCCTGGATTCATTGACACCGATATGACACAGGCGATGACAGATACGGCTAAGGAGGCAACCCTTGCGCAGATTCCTTTAAAACGTGTAGGCACGCCGGAAGATATCGCAGAGACAGTAGCATTTCTGGCAAGCGATAAAGCCGCCTACATCACAGGACAAGTAATCTCCGTAGACGGGGGTATGGCAATGTAACGCCGCAAAAGAAAAGCAAGCGGCTGCGAAGCAGATAACACGAATAGGATAGGTAATTGCGAAACTAAGTTTATCAAAAGTTTCCGTTGTACAAAATAGACAATCACCGTAGGGCACGCTTGCGCTGCACTGCCGCTCGCAGCGGTGCATAAGACGCCGGAATACGGCGTCTAAACACCGGCGGCGTCAAAGCACCCTACTTGCGATATGTCTATTTTGTACAACTGCTTTCCTGAAAGAATGCGTTTCGCGATTACCTAACACAAATAAGAGTAGAAAAGGAGATGGAGCAGCGAAAATGAGTAGACGAGTAGTTGTAACAGGAATGGGTGCAATCACGCCCATTGGATTGAGTGTGGATGAGTTCTGGGCAGGTGTCAAGGAGGGCAGAATAGGTTTTGCGCCCATCACGAAATTTGATGCCACAGATTTTAAATGTAAACTTGCCGCGGAAGTGAAAGGTTTTGACGGCAAGAATTATATGGATTTTAAGGCAGCTAAGAGAATGGAGCCTTTCTCTCAGTATGCAGTAGCGGCCACCAAAGAGGCGTTAGAGGATGCGGGGATTGATATGGAGAAAGAAGATCCCTACCGCGTGGGCGTAGCAGTAGGTTCCGGCACAGGTTCCCTGCAGGCAATGGAACGCTCTCACAGCAGGCTTGTGGAGAAAGGACCGGGAAGGATTGAGCCGCTTTTCGTGCCCCTCACAATCTCCAATATGGCGGCAGGCAATGTATCCATACAATTTGGCTTGAAAGGCAAGAGTATTAACGTGGTGACAGCCTGCGCTACAGGCACTAATTCTATTGGCGAGGCCTTCCGCACGATTCAGTACGGTGATGCGGAAGTGATGGTGGCAGGCGGTACAGAGGGCAGTGTATGTCCTATCGGTATCGGCGGTTTCTCAGCGCTGACAGCCCTGTCCACGTCAGAAAATCCTGAGAGATGTTCCATTCCTTTTGATAAGGAGAGAGGCGGCTTCGTTATGGGTGAGGGTGCCGCGGTGGTGGTACTTGAGGAGCTGGAACACGCCAAGGCAAGAGGCGCTAAGATTTATGCAGAGGTGGCAGGTTATGGCTGTTCTTCCGATGCCTATCATATTACCTCCCCGGCAGAAGACGGTGCAGGCGCGGCAAAGGCCATGGAGTATGCGGTGAAGGATGCAGGGTTAGCGCTGGAGGATATTACTTATATCAATGCCCATGGAACCGGCACACACCACAATGATCTCTTCGAGACGCGGGCCATCAAACTGCTCTTTGGAGATCACGCAAAAGATATGAAGATTAATTCCACCAAATCCATGGTAGGCCACCTTCTGGGTGCGGCCGGTGCCATTGAGTTTGTTACTTGTGTAAAAGAAATTCAGGAAGGCTATATTCATAAGACAGTGGGATATCAGGTGCCGGATGAAGAATGCGATCTGAATTACTGTAAGGAAGCATACACAGAAGAAGTAAAATATGCCCTGTCCAATTCCCTGGGATTCGGCGGACATAATGCAAGCCTGCTGGTAAAAAAATATGATGAGCGCTAAGGAAAAACAAGCGGCATTTAATAGGTAATTGCGAAACTATGTTTTCCAAAGTTTCCGTTGTACAAAATAGACAATCACCGTAGGGCACGCTTGCGCTGCACTGCCGCTCGCAGCGGTGCATAAGACGCCGGAATACGGCGTCTAAACACCGGCGGCGTCAAAGCACCCTACTTGCGATATGTCTATTTTGTACAACTGCTTTCCTGAAAGAATGCGTTTCGCAATTACCTAGCAACATTTAAAAATGAGAGGTGAGAGTATATGTCACTGATGACAGCGAAAGAAATTATGGAGATTATTCCTCACAGACAGCCTTTTATGTTGATTGATACAATCGAGGAATTAGAAGAAGGCAAACGTGTGGTAGCGAAAAAATGTGTGTCCTACAATGAGCCCTTTTTTGCGGGACATTTTCCAAGTGAGCCGGTGATGCCGGGCGTATTGATTGTGGAAGCGCTGGCGCAGACAGGTGCAGTGGCAATCTTAAGTCAGCCGGAATTTAAAGGGAAGACTGCTTATTTTGCGGCTATAAACAATGCGAAGTTTAAGGGAAAAGTAGTACCGGGTGATGTGCTTACATTGGAGACAGAGATTATTAAGATGAAGGGGCCCATCGGTGTAGGTGAGGCCAAAGCCTACGTGGATGGGAAATTGGTCACGCAGGCCGAGCTTACCTTTGCCATTGGAGAGGCATAAGGCAGAAGATACAGAGCATCAGAGAAGTATCGGAAAGGTGAGGACATCAACAAATGGTAAATGTTAAACCTTTAAAAATGGGCGGTCTGGCAGCGAGGGTGCCGGTGATTCAGGGTGGTATGGGAGTTGGTATCAGTCTTTCATCGCTGGCAGGCGCGGTGGCGAAAGAGGGCGGAATCGGTGTGATTTCAACGGCACAGATCGGCTATCGGGAACCGGACTTTGATTCTGACCCTATTGGTGCCAATCTGCGTGCCATAGGGACAGAAATTGAGAAAGCCAGGCAGATTGCCAAAGGCGGTATTCTGGGCGTCAATATTATGGTGGCCACCAGGAAATATGAGGAGTATGTAAAAGCGGCCGTAGCCGCAGGAATTGACCTGATTATTTCCGGTGCGGGGCTTCCTATGGATTTACCGAAGATTGTGGGAGCGGCTAAGACGAAGCTTGCCCCCATTGTCTCCAGTGTAAAGTCTGCCCAAGTGATTATGCGGTACTGGTGGAAAAAGTATAACAGGCTGCCGGATGCAGTAGTGATAGAGGGACCGTTAGCCGGCGGGCATCTGGGGTTTCATAAGGAACAGTTGGAAGATATCGAGGCCCTTCATTATGATGATGAAGTAAAGGCAATCATTGCGCAGGTCAATGAAACGGCGGCACAGCATGAGATGGAGATTCCGGTTATCATGGCAGGGGGGATATACACCCGCCAGGATATGGAGCATTATATTGAAATGGGAGCCTCCGGCGTACAGATGGCTACCCGGTTTGTGACTACTTATGAGTGTGACGCGGATGAAGCTTATAAACAAAGCTATATTGACGCAAAGAAGGAAGATATTGTCATTGTGCAGAGTCCGGTAGGAATGCCGGGACGTGCTATTTTAAACCCTTTTATGAAAAGGGCGAAAGAAGGACAGATTCCGCACGGAAAGTGTCATCTGTGTATCAGTACCTGCAAACCGGAACAGACGCCTTACTGTATCACGGAGGCCTTGGTAAATGCCGTGAAAGGCAGGGTAGATAAAGCGCTTTTGTTCTGCGGAGCGAACGCCTACCGGGCTGTAAAGCTGGAACATGTCAGAGATATTATGGAGGAATTTCGGCCGGTGGAGGGTTAAGTCTGTTGCGCAGACATGGAGAGATGAAATGATATCGGAAGAATTTGTCGGCAAATAGGAAGTAAATGTTAGAGAATTTGTGCGGAAACAAGATTGCATATGAGTGGGGAGAACTGCATGAAAACAAGAATTATAGGAACCGGAAGCTGTCTGCCAGAGAATGTGGTGACAAATGATGATTTGTCCAAAATCATGGATACTTCGGATGAGTGGATTAGCAGCAGAACGGGAATCAAAGAACGGCATCTGGCTAAAACGGAGACTACAGCCCGCATGTCCGCAGAAGCCGCCAGGCGCGCACTGGAAAATGCGCATATTACGGCAAAAGAGCTTGATTTGATCATTTTAGGTACGGTAACCGCAGACCATGTGACACCTTCCTGCGCCTGCGAAGTACAGGCGGCGCTGGGAGCAGAGCAGGCGGTGGCATTTGATATCAATGCGGCATGTTCCGGGTTTATGTTCGCCTTAAATATAGCAAATGCGTACCTGCAGGCAGGTCTTTATAAAACGGCTCTTGTGCTGGGGGCGGAGACTTTATCTAAGATTATGGACTGGAATGACCGAAGCACCTGCGTGCTTTTTGGGGATGGCGCAGGGGCTGTAGTTGTCCGGGCGGATGAGAATGCAGGATTGCTTGCCTTCGATCAGGGCTCGGACGGTGTGAGGGGGTCGGTTCTTGCCTGTGAAAACCGTACCAATAATAATCCCCTGGTAAATACGCCGAAAGAACTTGCCTATATACATATGGACGGACAGGAAGTCTATAAATTTGCGGTGACAGCAGTGCCTTACTCTTTGCAAAAGACAATTGCGGCGGCAGGTCTTACAGTGGAGGATATTGATTATTTTGCACTGCATCAGGCCAACATCCGTATTTTACAGTCGGTGGCAAAAAGACTCCATGTATCGGAGGATAAGTTCCCGATCAGCTTAGATCATTGTGGAAATATTTCTGCGGCCAGCGTGCCGATTCTGTTAGATGAGATGAACCGTAAAGGGATGTTAAAACCTGGCATGAAGATTGCTATGAGCGGTTTTGGCGGCGGTTTGACTTGGGCTTCGGCAGTGGTTGAGTGGTAGTAAGCAGATTTGTGATGGAGTTAGCATGTGAAAATGTAAATATTGTAGAATTGCAGGGAGAACCATACTGTGAATGAAAAAGAAATCTTAATCAGTAACATTGATAAGCTTCATACCACTGCGATGGGAGTTGACAGGATTAAAAGGAATTTAAAACTGGAAACTTCTGATGTGGTCGCATATTGTAAACAAAAGATTATGGAGAAAGATTGTCACATCTATAGGCAGGGTAAAAACTGGTATTGTGAGATTGATAATATCAGGATAACTGTCAATGCGTATTCCTATACCATTATTACGGCACATTAACAATGAAAGTACGATATAGAAGAGGACCGGAGAACATATTTTCCGGCCCTCTTTTGATAGTAACAAACATAATTTTCCTTTTTCCAAGCAAGCAGAATCCAGTAACGTAGTAATTCACTTTGAACAATCGATGCCCTATTCTTGACTTCGTATTCGTTCGATCAAACTCTCCTTTTCCACCTTCTTACTAATAAAGAGAGTGATTGCCGCCTGGCCAGCCAGTAATACCAACGTAAGACCGATGGTCTCCCAGAGCGGGTAGTGATAGCGGCTCAAACTCATAAAATGCACCTCTTTCGCATAAAGGTACAGCAGATAGCCGAGCAGATTTCCCAGGGTCAAACTGATGAGAAGGGTCCCGAATGTAAAAACAATACCTTCTCCGGCCAGCATACGGACAAGCTGTCTGTTGGACAGGCCCAATGCCTGCAGAATGCCCAGTTCTTTCTTGCGGGTGATGATACTGGTGATCATTGTGTTGATCAGGTTCATAAAGCCAATTACGGCAATCAGCAAAAGAAGCAGGTATATTGGGTATTTGACGATACTTACAGAGGAGCGGCCGATGAGCATCTCCTCATCCAGAGAGTAAAGCCTAAAGTGTTCGTTTTCGGCCACGATATCCTGAAGCGCCTTTTTCACACTGTCATATTGTGCTTCTTTTACGTGTAAAAAGATATCTGTGGTGGGATCAAATGTAAGTCCAAGGCTGTTCCAGGTGTCTTCCGTCATGATAAAGAGAGGGTAACTATAACTATCCTCCGGCTGTGTCAAAGCCGTCAGTGTCACAGTAAGCGGAACTTCTCTGTCTCCGTCATAGAGCGTCAATGGCAGAACATCACCCAGGGCAAGTCCATATATGTCAAAGGAATAAATATGGGTACAAAGGATTTCGTTTCCTGCCGTCATGCGGTCATAGTCGATAGTACCAGCTTTAAGATGCGCGGAGAGCTGAGGGACATCCTCTCTGGTAAAGTAGGAGAGAGTGATGCGGTTATCGTAATCTTCATACACGGCTGAGGGAATATCCGTTGAAGATAGTATATTGCCACGGTCACGCTCTATGGACGCTACCCCCTCGATGGAAGAAAGCTGTTGAAGAAAGGTTTCACTGAAATAGTTCTTCTGCACCAGCTGGTCCAGGTTATTCTCAGGATATTCCGTGTCATGGCGGGAATAATCCAGTGAAATGCGAAAGTCTCCCTTTTCGATACTACGCCTTGCGATATCTTCTGTGCTGGTGCTGCTTAATACAGCGGATACACAGATAAAGAGCACACAGCTTAACCCCATGGTCAGGATTGTGACGACAGTACGTCTTTTATTGCGTGAAAGATTGGCCCAGGTCAGGGTGGAGACCTTTACGGCAAGGTGTCCTCTGCGGTTTTTATGATTGACGCTGTTTTCCTGATAGCGGATGGCCTCCACGGGTGATACTTTTTTGGCCATGCGGATAGGCTTTAGCAGAGATACCCACACGGTAAAGAGCACTGCTATGACCACTAACAGCAGGAATGGCAGAGAAAACATGTGAAGCTGATGGCTGGCCGTCTTCAGAAATGCAAGGAAGGAGGGGTCCAGTGCAGTGCGGTTGATTGCCTGTATAACTATGGGGAAAAGGAAATAGGGCAGGAAGTAACCAATCAATAATCCCAGAGGGATTGCGAAAGCACAGACAATACCGCCCTGGCAGAAGAAAAGCCTGGCAATCTGCCGCCGGGAAGCCCCCAGAGCTTTTAACTTGCCGATTTCCTGAATGTCCGTGATGACGCCTACATAGTAGATGCTGTAGATGACCAGTGTGGAAAACAGGATGACAATCAGACTGATAGCAGCCACAATGAGCATGGTCTCTGTGCCGGGGTCAGTCATGGTAGCCAGATACGGATTATTTATGGAGGTATGCTCTTCATCCAGACCGATATCTGACGCTGTGCTGTTGATTTTGCTTTTCATTTCATCATAGGAAAGTTCATCCTCTCCATAGAAGCGTATATAAGCCGCAGGAGACGCTGCATAGAGTCCGGCCTCTTCATATTGTGTGCGGAGCGCATCGGATATATAGGCACCCCAGGCAATACGGCTGTCAGAAATCTCAGCGGAGACCTCCCTGACTGCAAGCAGACCGCTGATGGTAAATTCTTTGGTTTGGATATCCCCTTTGCCGTTTACACGGAAGGAGAGTGTTACTTTACCTCCCACAACAGGATTTGCGCCGACACGCTCAAAAAAGGCGGGTGCAGAACAGATTTCATCCTCTTTTTCAGGGAAATGGCCTTCTGTAAGTTCTAAATTACTAAAGTAGATACCATCTTTGATGGTCTTATAAAAATTCAGAGAACCGTTCATTTTGCCATTTACAATCTGCGCAAAGGTTTCTATGGTATCCAGGGATTCCACGTTAATATGCTTTGTCAGGATGGAAAGCTGTTGCGGCTGCGTAAGGCGGAAGGATGCGTGGTAGTTTGACTGCGATAAGGCAAGCTGCCTGTTCATATCAAGCATGGCAATCCCGCAGGTTCCAATAGCCATTAACAGCATTGTGGTAAGCATAATGGCGATGCCGGTCAGCAGTGTACGGCTTTTGTGATAGCGAAGTTTACTGAAAGCCAGGCCAAAGATTGTCTTTTTCATATCAGCCCACCACCTTTCCATCGGCAATCATAATGGTGCGGTCAGCCATCTGTGCAATTTCTTCATTATGTGTGATAACGACCAAGGTCTGGCCGTACTTTTTGGCGGAGGATTTTAAGAGCGCCATCACTTCATCCCCAGTCTTGGTATCCAGATTGCCGGTGGGCTCATCGGCCAGAATGATAGACGGTTTGGCGGCAATCGCTCTGGCAATGGCGCAGCGCTGCTGCTGGCCGCCGGATAGCGTATTGGGAAGATTTTTCCTCTTATTATCCAGGCCAAGGGTTCTAATGATGTCCTGTATAAAAGTTTCATCAACGTCCTGATCATCCAGTCCCAATGGGAGAACGATGTTTTCCCATACATTTAAAGAGGGAATCAGGTTGTAGGACTGAAAAATAAAACCGATTTTGCGGCGGCGGATTTGGGAGAGACGGTTTTCTTTAAAGGAAGATATATTTTCACCATCCAGCCAGACACTGCCGGAGGTTGGATTGTCCAGTGCACCCAGCATGTGAAGCAAAGTGGATTTGCCGCTTCCGGACTTCCCGACGATAGAGACAAATTCGCCCTGTTTGATTTCAAGATTGATACAATCCACGGCCTTGACCAGATTATCGCCGGCGCCATAATATTTGCATAAGCTGTCTGTTCTTAAAATAATGTTTGCGTGTTCGTTCATGAATGTACCTGCCTTTCTGCTTCCTGCAGACAGCTGTTAAGGGGCGTACTGGAATGTATCCATCACAGCCCGCTGCCTGTTTTGGTATGTCTGTTTTAAATACAGCATAAGACAGTAATCTTACAAGAGGCTTACAGAGGAACAAATTTTTCTTTTATCAGATAAAAGGCAGAGGCAGCTGTATCACAAAGACAGTTCCCTGTCTGCTGGCGGATTTTACTGTGATGGTGCCGCCCTGCTCTTCAATGATTCTGCGGCTTAAATAAAGTCCTACGCCAGAACCTTCACTTTGTTGTACTTTAGGGTGCAGACCGCGGTAGAAGCGTTGAAAGATTTTATTATATTCATTTTTGGGAATCCCAATACCGGCGTCTTCGATTTCAATACGGATATGGCTGTAGAGTTTGTTGAGCCGTACCGTAATGGTACTGCCGTTTGGGGAATATTTGATAGCATTGTCCAGAATATTTGATAAGGCTTCGGCGGTCCATTTCCTGTCCAAAGACAGCGCAAGAAAAGTGCTGGAGTCTTCCCCCTGCTCTTCGGATAGATTTATAACTTCTATGACAATTTCCTTCTGCAGGGCCTTGATGTAAACAGTATTGACAGCATCCAGGAGAATATCAGACAAAGAGGTCTTATCTTGATGCAGAGTGATCATGGAAGTTTCCAGGCGGGAAATGTTAATCAATGCATCCATCAGGGATTCCAGTTTCACAAGTTGAAGAGAACATCTTTCCAAAAAGGCATCACGCTCCTTGGGAGAATCTGCTTCCATGCTCATGGTAAGGCAGTTCTTGAGGGCACTCACCGGCGTTTTGAGCTGATGGGAGATGTCAGTTACCAAAGTTTTGGTGTTATCACGTTCTTCTGACAGAGCCTGTGTTTTGAGCATCAACTTGTTACCCAATTTAAGAAGGGTGTCAGTGAAAGCTTCATCAAATATAATTCCCATATCTTTACGCTGCTTAAGAAAAGAGTAATCTTCTGATAAACAGCGGTCCAGTAAAGTGAGTAGGCGCTTTTCCTGCATTTTACGATTTTTGTCAAGAAGGCAAAAGCAGACTGTGATGATGAGAAAGGAAAAAACGAAAAAAAGGAGCATGAGGAAAAGAAAACTTTTAAGGGTATCACGGTATTGGCTGTCATCATAGATTGAAAGATATTCACGGTATCCATATTTATTGAGAACTGCAAAACCATCTGCAGTATATTGTCCAGCGGTATCTTGAATGGCAGCAAGAAGGATATCTTCCATGGCGGGCTCTTTAGAGAGAACAGCACCTGTGATATTACTAACCAGCTTTAACTTTTGTGTATATTGGCTGTTCACAAATGAGAAGCCGATAAAACCGGTAGACAAGGTAAAGAGCAGATAGATTATGATAAGAGGAAAATATAATTTTCTATCAAAATTTAATATACTATGAATTCGTCTCATCGCTTTTCACAGCTCCTTTCCCAGACATATCCTAATCCCCGGACATTTTTAAGGATGGCAGGGGCAGAAGGGTCATCTTCTATCTTTTCCCGCAGGCGCCGGATATTGACGGAAAGTGTATTTTCATCCACAAAACTACCATCGATATCCCATATGGACTCTAACAGCTGATTGCGGGATAAGATGTGCAAAGGATTTTCCATAAAGAAGGCCAGCAGGGAATATTCCCTGGCGGTCAGGGAGAGAGTCTGGCCGTTTTTGCAGACCCGCTTTTCTTCCGGATACAGTGTGATATCGCCAGAGACAATGGAGTCAGGGTTTTCCTTTGGAAATCGCTTCGTGAGGGCGTTTACTTTCGAGACCAGTACATTCAGGGAAAAGGGCTTGGTAATATAATCGTCTGCGCCCCGGGCGTAGCCGGCAATGATATTCTCCTCTGTGTCAAGAGCTGTCAGAAAAAGAAACAGGACACGGCTTTCCTTTCGGATACGAGAACAGAACTCTAGGCCGTTTCCGTCCGGCAGGGAGATGTCACAAATGATCAGGGAGATGTTACAGGTTCGATATAGAGATTCCGCTTCTTTGATGGAAAAAGCACTTTGTACCGTATAACCTTCTTTTTCCAGCTTAAGGCTGACGGAGAGGTTAAGACTGTCATCATCTTCTATGAGTAGGATTTCAGGGTTCATAATATAGAGGTCCTTTCCTGATGGGGCTTTGCTCCGTATGGGCACTGTCCATTGTCTACGTGGACATTTTACCATAAGATGAAAGTTTTTGTTATCTGAAATGGTTGAATTGGATTAGAAATGTTGTGAAACATATCATGGCGTAAGAAAACATAAAATATGATAAGCAGGAATGTAGCCGGTGCATTGTCTTAGTCTGGCTGGGGCAGAGTGCATGGGGAATGGAGTATCGTTATGTTGAATTATATCTGGGCATTTATGATTCTGATTGGAGTGGTGTATGGCGCTTTTACAGGAAAGATGGCGGAGGTGACCAATGCAGCGCTGGATTCCGCGGGGGATGCGGTGTCTTTGTGTATCACGATGATTGGTGTCATGGCGTTGTGGGTGGGACTGATGGAGATTGCGCAGAAGTCGGGACTGATTGCAAAACTGACACGGGGGATTCAACCCTTTATCAGCTTTTTATTTCCAAGGATTCCTAAGGGGCATCCGGCAAGGGAATATATTGCTACGAATTTGATTGCCAATGTGCTGGGACTGGGCTGGGCTTGTACGCCGGCGGGGCTTTGAGTTATTATAATGACAGGTTGAAAAATCCATTGAGAAA